>CALIXX010000045.1 GCA_938046115.1 uncultured Candidatus Saccharibacteria bacterium
GAAAGCCACCACCCGCACCCCTCGCCGAGGTAATCAGCTGGGCTGTTACGAGCTTACGCGTTACTTTAGTAATATACGTTGGCGACACCCCCATTTGCCTTGCCAAGCTCTGGTTCGTCACTGGCGATCGCAGGTCTGGATGCGCCAGCAAAATCACAATGCAGCAGGCCTGCTCAACTGCTCCTGATAATCTCATAGTTTTATATGCGAGGTGCTATGCAGCCCACCATGCGCAGCAGCTCGCTCCTCCTTTCTTTGATTGTTGATAATGGATATCTACTATCTAGATTAGCATAGATTATCCCCTTTCGCAAGCGTGTTGTCTGCGAATACCCTAATGGCTATATACAAAAGTCTATCAACTAACTGGCAGAATCATCCAAAATAATTGTTATGCAATAAAGCAGATTATATGGTAGAATAACGACACATAAGTTAGCCATAAGGAGTAAGCAGCTATGGAAAAACTCATTCGAACAGAAAATGACGCCTGGGAGGCCTTTGCAAAAGCCAATGGCTCATCAAATCATAGAGCTCACGACCTATTCAAAATTGAGCGTCAGACGGGCTGCTGGGTGTTCCGCTGGGCAGACCGCGCCAATATGCCTATGGGGATGGCACCCTGGGTTGTGACTGATGATGGCAAGGCAATGAGGGTCGGCATACCTCTTTCGCTCAAGACAGTGCTGGCAGAGATCGCAGAAAATACAGAAAATAGCGAAGCAACGGCGAAATAACGCTGACCTTTGCTAACCCCCCGAGAGCTAGGTCTCATCTGTGGTCTTGAACATGTATTTTGCTGGACTGATGAATAACAGCCCAGCATTTTCTTTTTGTGCTACTTTGCGCGGTGGGCAAGCGGCTTCGTGCCTTTGTAGAGCAAGTAGCGGAATAGCCCCGCTTCATACAGCGTGCTATAGCCATGCGATGCCATCACTGCATTGACAAAGAATGGCGCAAGCTTCGCATCTGGCTGGATCCAGGCAAATGGCCGGGCGAGCGACCGCAAGCGATGGTATGTTGGCATAACGGCCTCTGTCCAATCGGTCTCGCTTATATTTGCAAAGCCAGCCTGCTGCAGTGCCTGCGATATCTCACCGGGATTCTGCTGCCGCACACCAAAGCCACCAGCATGCTGCTCCAAAAAATCCATCATGCGCTGCTGGCGAGCCGACATATGGCGAGCATCGACCTCATAATCAGCAAACACTACACGCCCACCAGGCTTAAGGATGCGATAAAATTCCTGCATCGTGGCTCGCATATCCTTTGCGTGCGATAGTGTCTCATTCACATACACCACATCGAAATACTCGTCTGGGAAGTTGGTGTGCGAATAATCGCCGAGCACAAAGCGCGGCGCAGGAGTCATATGCCGCGACAACCTCTCAGATATCTTAACCTCTCGTGGCGTGATAGTAATACCTATTACCTCACCCCCCCCCATTGGCCTGGACGAGGTATCGCGCCATCACGCCCTGGCCCGAGCCGGCATCGAGCACACGGTCGGTCGGTTTAAGTTGCAGCTCCTTGGCAAACATCCGCAAGAAGTTCGCCTGAGCTTGCTGCTCATTCTTCGTCTCGCTCGTCCAATAGCCAGCGTGTTGCGATCGGCCCAGCACCATGTTGTAGCCAGCCCACGAGCCAAACCGCGAATAGTATGCTGCCACACCGTTGTTCTTTGTGTTCATCATTTTCTCCTTGTTACTGTACTTATCTTATAGTATAGCGTAGAACCAGTGGATATAGCGGATTTGTGGATCTTTCTCTGGTATGCCCTCGCTCTAGCTCCCTCCTCCTCTTTGTTGCCTTTCAAATTCTCTCCACTCACTCTATTTTTCCTACCTCAGATGAGCCTATTTTATTAAAGCATGAGCGATATCATAATTATGACAATGGGGCGATTTGTAGTATCATATATAAGTATAAGTGTTATACCAATGAGGTGAGGAGGAAACACAATGCCAAAACCAGAAGCAGCTGGCCTGCCATGGCCAACCCAAGCAGCCCGTAGACAAACTACGCGCCAGTCTGACCCTGCCATCCGCGATAGCAGCGCCTACCGGCAAAAGCCTGCCGACGACACCGAGCGCACCACATCAGCAACCGCGCAGAGCGAGCTCGATACAACCAAGAGCAAGCTTGCCACCCTGCAAAAGGCACTGCAGCACGTGACCGCTGTCGAGATTGGTGAGGCACAGCTCGGCACCAGTGCACGCGACTACATCAGCCACGCGCTCGAGGTATCGCGTGTTTTTTCTGAGCTAGAGCATCGCCGCATGCCTGTCAATGGCTCGTACAATGGCCAGCCCTTCCAGGTATTACCCAGCTCCAGCCTCGAGCTGATCGAGCGCGACCTCGGCCGGGCGAGCTTTGGCCCCTATGGCCCAGCTGGCCTAACCCGCGTTGGCCCTCAGCCCAAAGAAGAGCTTACACTCGATGACTACGTCGCCGATGCCACTGCTCAAGCCACGGCCGACTACAACACCAAGAAAAAGCAAGCCGACGAGCAAGCCAAGGTCGCCACCGAGCTCCAAACCGCTCAAGAGCTCCTCGAGCGCAAAGGCTACGGCGTGACCGCACCAGAGGCTGGCAAGACGAAAGTCGCCTAACCAGCTCCATAAATATGCACACCAAGGTAAGTATTGTGACAATGCTTACCTTTTTTCGTTTGCACAGCAAAGTGCTTGCCGCTTCCTCCCCTGCTGGCTATGAGGCGCGATGTGTCTTAATATCTCTCTATACTATTCATTATTTACTCTGCGTCGCCTGCTGCACATACGCCACTGCCCGGACGAAGTCGTCGATGAGTGTTTGGCGCATGGCACCGTTGTATAGCGCAGCGGCTGGGTGGTAAAGCGGAATGACGACGAACTCTCGCTCGTGCAAGCGCACTTTGCGCGGCTGGCCATGGTCGCGGCTAATGCGCAAGTCGGGGATAAATCCACCACCACTGTGCCGGCCAAGCGTCAGTACTGCCTTTGGCTGGATAATATCGAGTTGCCGCATGAGGTACGGCCAAAAGGCGCGCTTCTCCTCTGGCAGTGGGTCGCGATTATTGGGTGGGCGATATTTGACGATATTGGTAATGTACACATCGCTGCGCACCAGGCCAGCCGTGGCGAGCATTTCGTCCAGGAACTTCCCTGCCGCCCCCACAAAGGGCTTGCCCTGCAGGTCTTCGTTCTTACCGGGTGCTTCCCCCACAAAGACGATGTCGGCATTGGGGTTGCCATCGCCCAGCACCAGCTGTGTGGCCTGGGCGGCCAGCTCGGGGCAGAGCTTGGCAGCGATAATCTCATCAGCGAGGTGTGCTAGCTGAGCGGCTTGGGTTTGGTCTGGCGTGGATGGGTCAAGTGGATGGGTCATAATATATCTAGTATAACAATCGATGGGCGGGTGGAGCAAAAAATGATACTCTAGTAGCGCATCACGTATGAAATGTAGCAAAAACACCCCCACAAAAGGAGGTGTTTTGCTATGCGAGGAAGTAACGCGCTGAGTGTACTGTTTCCCCTACTCTGTCTGGTTTGCCTCTGGGTCGGTGAGCTTGCGCACCATGGGCAATACTAGGTAGATGCCGATGATAGCGGCGAGCAGCCCCCCACCAACGATGCCGAAGTACAGTGGTGAGAGCGTTGGCTTAAGTGAGGCGGAGAAGGTTGTGACGAAGACGGTACCAACCCACACCCCGATGGCGCACGAGAGGAGCGAGACGCTCAGCAGCGGTACCAGCGACTCCGTCATGATGAGGCGCTTGAGCTGGCCCAGGCGCATGCCACCGAGGCGCAGTGTGTAGAGCGAGCGGCGGCGTTCAAACAATCCACCAATCGTCGAGACGATCAAGCTTGCCACCGCGACGAAGAGCGTCACGCCCATACCAGCGTAGGCCATCTCAGCAAAGTTCTTGATGATAGGGTTGATCTGCGGATGCTTCTCGAAGTCCCCACTGCGGATGTAGAGAAAATCTTGCGGAGTCTGGCGAGCATACATGAGGGCACGCACCTTCTCCACGTCATCATTATGGGCAACGGTCAGGAGATAATCCTTAGGGCCATTGGTGTTGACTGGCTGCTCGGCGAGCGAGACGGTCTTGACGACGGCACCATTGAAATCGAGCAAAGCATAGTGATCACCCTGTGCACCGCTGGGGCAGCTGTGCTCGGTGTAGATAGCGAGGTCGCTGCAGCGGATGGCGCGAGCTTGGACGCGACCATTGTCACCAGCAATAGGATACATTGGGGCAACATTGGTGATGTATGGCTGCTCGCTCAGGATTTTTTGAGTATCGGGCTGCAAGGTATGATCTTGCGAAGTGATTGCTACAGCGTTGCTGCGCAGCTGCGAGTAACCGTTGTTGGCCACCGATGAAGCGTTGAGGGCATCAATACCACTCACCGCCGAGAGGTAGAAGCTCCCCGCAAAGAGGGCCAGCACTACCCCACTCACACTGCGGAAGACGGTCTGCGAATGAACTGCAATCCGCTTGCCCGCGATCAAGGCAGAGCCACTGCGTGCGTAGCGTGCCACGATGCGAGCGATTTTATTCGTCAGCCAGCCACCAGCCAGCACCAGGCCAAACATTACGCTGAGGAAGGCTGCGAAGAGAATGAGGGTCGGTGTAGAGCTCTCACTTGCTCGCTCAGCCATCCAGTCGTGCCCAGGCTTCGACGCCATCCAGCCAAAGATACTGAGGCCAAATGCCAGGGGGATGACGCGCCACACCCGCAGCTTCTTCGTCTTTTCGGCTGAGCGTGAGACGCCCAGTGGTGAGAGTTGTGCCTTGCGCATCCGGCGCCAGTTGACATACGTCGTTAGGCCGAGGGTCACGCCAACAATGACGACATACTGGTACCACTGCAGCGCAAGATCAGCTGGCCAGAAACGCATGTCGCCATAGGAGAAGCCATAAAGCGAGCTCTGCGTCAGCGTAAAGATAACGAGACCCAGCACCACACCAGCCAGCGAAGCCAGCAGCGACTCAAGCAGCAGCACACGGGCCACTTGCCCCTTGGTCGCACCCACAAGGCGCAGAGCGGCGTAGCGCTTCTCGCGCTGTGCCCCACCCAGCTGCGTAGCAACAGCAACGAAGGTGACGATTGGGAAGAGCAAGATCGATCCACCCACGACCAGCATCATCAGCGAGAATGGGTCGAAGGCAACGCTCTTCGCTGTGCCATTGACATCGGTAATGTAGACGTCGGCGTAGGAGTTGGGCTGCCCATTTTTCTTAGCATATTGGTTGCTCTTCTCAACCTCCTCCGCACTCACACCCTTGACCAAGGAGAGGTCATCGGGGCTCGCAGAGTACTCGTCTGGCAGCGTGCCGAGGTTGGTGGTGAGGCCAGCAAAGCGCTCGAGAATCTTATCCTCTGGGTGCTGGGCGATCGCCGCTGCTAGCCCCTTGGAGAGGTAGTATTCACCTGCCTTTGGCGTGTCTATCTTGGCAAATTTGGCGGACTTCTCGGTGCTCTGCAGCGAGATGACGCTAATCGTCTTGCCTCGCCACTCGTCTTTGTTGCCCCGCTCAATGCCACCAGCTTTGAGCGGCTCTTGGCCGGTTGCTTGTGGCTTTTGGGGAGTGCGCTGGGCCTGTGTAATGGTATTCGAGATGATCGTTCGGTTTTGGCGGCCCACCAAGCCATTGAGCCCAGCGGCCATATAGCACAGCATAACGATACCAAGCGAGATAGCTGCTGCTGTGAGGCCCAGGCGCATCATCGATTGCCGGCCCGATTTTTTTAGTAATAACCAACTGACGCTCATGCTACATCCCTCCCGAGATCTGCCCATCACGCACGATAATCTCGCGGTCGGCATAGGCAGCAATGGTTGGCTCGTGGGTCACCATAATCACGGTGGTACCATATTGCTTGGCAGTAGCGATAAATAATTCCATCACACGCTGCGAGTTGAGGCTGTCGAGCGAGCCAGTTGGCTCATCGGCAAACAGCACCTTGGGCTTGATGACCATCGCTCGGGCAATCGCCACCCGCTGCATCTGCCCACCAGAGAGCTCACCGAGCATGTTACCTGCCTTATTGCCTAGCTCTACATTGTCCAGCCAGCGCTGAGCGGCTTCGTACGCCACAGCACGCTTCTCACCATTGAGCAGTAGTGGTAGCGCGACATTATCCAGTGCCGTGAGCTCTGGCACGAGCTGCCCAAACTGGAAGACGAAGCCAAAGGCTGTGCGCCTGAGGACGCTCCGCTGATCGTCATTAAGCTTGTCGATCCGCTTACCTGCGCAGTGAATCTCGCCACTATCGACAGGGGTAATCGCCGCTAAACTATGGAGCAATGTACTCTTACCCGAGCCGCTCGGCCCCATAATGGCCAGCACTTCGCCCGGCATTACATCGAGCGACACGCCGCGCAATGCTTCCGTCTGGCCGAAGGATTTCTTCAGGTTGCGGGCGCTAATGATTGGTTGGTTGGTTGGTCTCATTGATCAGTTCCTCCTTAAGTTTGGTTAAGCGCGACGTCGTTAGCTCAATCCAGCGCAGGTCTGCCTCCAGATGGTACAGTGCGTGGTCGATGAGCAACGTGTCGGCTAGGTTGCTTTCGCGGCGGCGGCTTGTGAGGTCGCGCATCCGCTGAATATGGGCTTGCCGCTGGTTGTCTAGGTAGGGCGCGGCATCACCTTCGCGCAGGATTGCCAGCACGGTCTTGACGTACATATTGGCCTGCGACTGATGCGATGGCAGCTCGGGCGCTTCCAGCCAAGCCTGCAGGTCTTGCTTGCCCTGCTCAGTAATGGCATAGCGCACCCGGTCTGGCCCACCAGACTCACTAGTGTCGACAACCTCCTCCACTTTGTTGTCGCGCTTGAGGCGCCCCAATGTCGAGTAGACCTGCCCTGGCAAAATTGGCTTATCTTTGCCAAAGAAGCCATCGTACTGCTTCTTCAGCTCATAGCCATAGTTTGGCGCATTCGCCAACAATCCGAGTAATGTATATTGAACGTTCATATCTCTACTATACACCGAGTGACTAGCGAGTGCAAGCCTTATTATACACTTAGTGTATAGTTTGGGTCAGAGGAGCATATTTCAAGAGAATCTACCTCTGTTATCTCGTTCACTCTCTGTCTTTCTTGGTAGCCAAGTTTGGTGTCTTGCCCTGCTGCTGCCCTGCCCTTTTATCAATATAAACCTCACTTACTACTGGCAAATACTACACCAGCGCACAGCCAGGCTTATTTGCCGACAAGTGGCACACTAGCTAGGTTATTTGGTTATAATAGTTGGTAATCGTGCACAAGCTTGGTTCGTCGTTGCCCTTTACTGTCTATAGCAACCTAACGCTAGCCAAGAAACAGATATAGGCACAGCAAAAACACCCCAGCAGCATCTGGGGTGTTTGCACACGGTACGTCGAGAGACGATCTATCTCATGGCCAATAATTAGTCGCCAAGGGTATCCATCTTACCCTTGGTGCGCAAGATATCGCGCAGTTCGCGGACAGATTCTTTGCTCGATGACTGTGCATCTTTGAGCTTGTCGTAGAGCGACTTTGTCAAAGATGTGCTTGGGATCTCGGGGCGCTTTGGTGAGCTACTGCTGCTATCACGGTTCTTGTAGTAGTTGACGAGGGCTACATAGTAAGCGCGCATCTCCTTGCGGTATTTGATCTGATCGTTGGCATAGTCGCGCACGCTGGCGTACTGTGAGTCTTTCATCTTATTAAGGGCGTTAAGGCAAGATTTCTGCTGCTCATCATACTTCTGGCCAGCTTCATCACCAGATGCGCTACTGAGTGGCGAGCTGTAGCTCGTGCGGCACGAATTGCTGTATTCTTTGTAGGCAGTAGCGACCGCACCCGATTCTTTGAGTAGCGGCTTGACTTTTTCGTAATCACTCTTGTACTCTTCGAAGGCTTTCTTGACCTCACCATCGCGCATAGCAGCAGCTTTGCCGAGCTTGTCGAAGTGGTCATCCGCCTTGCGAACCACCTCGTTGATTGACGTTTCTGGGTCTGACCTGTCTATATTAAGGCTGGTTGAGTCGAAGCTATTCATCATAGCGTATGCCTTGCGGTAATCCTCGGTGCTTGGCCCTGAGAATAGTACGATACACACGATTATAATGATGATCAGCACAAATATACCAATCCCGCCGCCAATCAAGCTCCATAGCAAGCCCTTGCTCATGCCCTGCTTGGGTGGCATTGGGCCCATTGGCCGGCCTGGCTGTGGCTGCATTGGCTGAGGTTGGCCTGGTGCTGGCTGAGCTGGTTGCTGTGAAATGGGTTGAGGTTGAGGCTGGGGCTGAGCTGCAGGTGCTGGCTCAGCGGCAGCAGCACGCTTGCTGGCCAGAGCGGCCTTTTCTTCCTCAGTATAAGGTGGGTTGTTCATATCAAAGGTTGGGACAGCCTCTGGGGGTTGCTCCTGGGGGGTTGCTGGTTGATTACTCATGCATCTCCTTGTTAACTTGGCTATTATTCACCATAACTATTATACCGGAATAGCAGCAATTGGCCAATATATATCTTGCTGTGGCTGCGCGCCCTCCTATCCTTCACATCCACTCATACAGCACCAAAGAAAGCGGAGGTTGTTACCAGCAAAACACCCCACGCATCCTTGCTGGGGTGTTTGTCTTCTGTTGCGAGGCTAGTGCTCAGATCTGCTACAATCCGATCATCGTCAGATTAATCTTGCCGCGCTCGTCAATGCCAGTGATCTTCACCTGCACGGTTTGGCCTTCTTGCACGACATCTGTCACCTTGCCAACTCGGCCTTTGGCAAGCTTCGAGATATGCACCATCCCATCCACGCCAGGTAGGATGTTTACAAAGGCACCAAAATCCTTAATCGTCACCACGGTGCCGGTGTAGGTACGACCAACTTCGGGCTCTTCCACCAGGCTTTTAATCCAGGCCAGCGCCTTCTCAATCGCCTCACCATTGGGGCTCGCAATGGTAATCAGGCCGTCTTCTTTAATATCTACCTCGGCACCAGTTTCGCTAGTGATTTTATTGATGGTTTCACCACCCTTGCCAATAACAGCGCCAATTTTATCTGGGTTAATCTTGAGCTTTTCGATACGCGGCGCATAGGGGCTGAGTTCTTTGCGTGGCTGTGGCAGCACACTTAGCATATGCTCCAGGATATGGGCACGACCAGCCTTACTCTGCTCGAGCGCCTGGCGCAGCACCTGCACGGGCAGACCATGCACCTTCATATCCATCTGCAAGGCTGTAATACCCTTGCTCGTACCCGTCACCTTAAAGTCCATGTCGCCAGCAAAATCCTCGGCGTCGGCAATGTCGCTCAGTACGTAGGGCGTGTCACCATCCATCATGAGGCCCATAGCAATACCACTGACTGGTGCCTTGAGCGGCACGCCAGCGTCCATCAGGGCCAAGCAACTACTACACGTGGCCGCCATACTGGTAGAGCCGTTCTGGCTCATGATTTCTGTCACGCTGCGGATGGCATAGGGGAACTCTTCTTCACTCGGTAGCACTGCCGTAAGGGCACGCTCCGCCAGATACCCGTGGCCAATCTCACGCCGACCAGGGCTACCAAGGCGCTTGACCTCACCCACCGTATAACCCGGGGCGTTGTAGTGGTGCATATAGCGGCGCTCGCCTTCTGTTACCTCCATGGTATCGACTAA
This sequence comes from uncultured Candidatus Saccharibacteria bacterium, assembly GCA_938046115.1. Taxonomy (GTDB): domain Bacteria; phylum Patescibacteriota; class Saccharimonadia; order Saccharimonadales; family Saccharimonadaceae; genus Saccharimonas. The sequence goes on from CALIXX010000045.1 coordinate 9,625, forward strand.
CTGTGCGTAACTCAGCGGTGCCAGCGTAACAATATTCATACCCTGCGTCACCCCGCGGGTAAACAGGCTGCTCCCGTGGGTGCGGGGCAAGATCCCAACCTCGCTCGAGAGCGGGCGGATCTCCGTCAGGGCGCGGCCATCGGGGCGGGTGTGCTCTTCTACAATGCCGCGGCGCACATCGTTGTGTAGTGCCAATGTAAAGGCTTCGTCGTACTCATCACGCACCGCCGCGTATTCCTCGGCATCAAGGCCGAGCTGCTCGGCCATTGCCTCGTGGAAAGCCCAGCGAATTTCATTCACAACTTCATTGCGCTCGGGGTATGGGCGGCGGATCTTCTCACCTAGTTTGCCATCAACCCATTGGTTGGCTACGGCCTGGATGTCTTCATTTGGCAAAACGAGCTCATATTCCTGCGGTGCTGGTGCCACCTTGGCGGCAAGCTCCCGCTGCAGCGCAATAGCTGGCTGCATCGCTTGGTGCGCCCAGGCTATGGCATCGACGATCACCTCCTCGGGTACTTCTTTAGCGCCAGCTTCTACCATGGTAATGCCGCGCTCGATCCCTGCCACCACGAGGTCAAGGTCGGACTGCTCACGCTCCTCTGGTGTCAGGAAGGCCTTAAACTCACCGTTCACCCGACCAACGCGCAGGCCCGCCACCGGCCCATCAAACGGCGTACCAGTTAACATCAGGGCGCTGCTAGCAGCAACCATCGCCACCATATCGGGGCGGAAGCTCGGGTCCATACTGAGCACCGTAGCCACCACCTGCACTTCCTGGCGGTAGCCTTTAGGAAAGAGTGGGCGGATCGGTCGGTCGATCAGGCGGCCAATCAGCACTGCTTCGTCGCTGGGCCGACCCTCACGCTTAATAAAGCGGCTACCGCTAATCTTGCCCGAGGCATAGAACTTCTCTTCGTAGTCGATACTTAAGGGGAAGTAATCCAGCGTTACCGGGCGGGTACCCACTTGGGCCGTACCCAGCACCACCGTATCGCCGTACCGCACTAGCACACTGGCCGTCGAGCGAAAACCAACTCGGTTGACCTCCAGAGTGAGAGGGCGACCGCACAGCTCGGTCGTCACAGCAAAGACATCTTTGCCGCTTGGGTTAATAATACTCATACAGAGCTCCTTTCTTGCGGCAAGTAACAGGGGTGAATGCTCGCACCCATCATCTTCATGCAAGCCCTCAACGCTATCACTGCCGCGTTATTATACTCTCTTTAGTATACCGCATTTTGGGATATACTGGTAGTGCTTCGTGTCTTCGCAGCCTGGGAGTTTATACCTCACCTTGGCTATCACGGCCAATCACCAGGCGCATCGCATTATCACCTTCATAGGTGGTCTGCGAGCCCTTGATAGAGAGAATGTTTCCACTACCCTTGATTGCTGCGCTGCCCACAAACCGCACATACGTTGCGCTCAGCCATTCGACACCACGTGGCATAACCGTAATTTCTTCGCCTTGATCTCCTATGACAGCAAACGAGACGCCATTCTCCACTTTCTGTGGTTGGTCATAGATCATATACTCACTACGTCGAGAGAGCTCTTTCTCCAAAACAGCTTTATATTAGCAAGTTATCCCAAGCTCGTCAATCAGCCCCTCGCCATAAGTATGCACAGCATAGTCCCGTCACCTCTGTTATGAGCCCTCTCCCCTACTACTCTATCCGAGCAATGAGTAGTGAGAAGAGGATATGTGAGAATTGGCGGCATGCGCGATACACCTGTTGCTTATATCATCGTGTTGTCGTACCGGCTGCGGTTCTTCGCGTGGCGGCGCTTGCGGCCGACGAACCACCACCAGGCACCGCCGCCACCAGCTGCAGTGAGAACTACTGCCACAGCGATGAGGATGATGATCGTCCAGTTGGGCCCTGCCTCTTGCTTGCGCATGGTCGGTTGCTGGTGCTTTTTGCTTGGCTGCGGCTTTTTCTTATCCTTCTTTTCGTCCTTTTTCTTGTCTTTGTCGTCTTTTTTCTTCTCCTCAGGCTTGGGGGCGGGTTTTGGCGCTGGTGCAGGTGCTGGCGCAGGCTGAGCCGTTACTTTCAGGCCAAAGGTATCGGCGCAATCAGCCGTGAGCGGCGTCGCTGCACCCACTGGCACATTACCACGTTGGATACTCCCCAGGCCAGCCAAACCACCCAGCAAGGTAGATGAATCATTATATGGGTTGATGTTTGGATCTGCCTCCTCGGCTGGTGTGGTCGGGCCACGATCGGAGGTCGTGTACACCCAGCCAGCATTGCGCTCACGGGCCTTGGCGACCACCTGGGCCTGCTGCTCGTTGCTGCCCACACTGTGGATGACGTGCCACATCTTGTAGGCGTTGGCCGGGTTTTTCTCGAAGTTGGTGGCAGTTGGGTGGTTTAGATCGTAGTAGCTATCGCTCAGATAGCGTGCTGCCGAGGTCTCGGCATTCAAGAATACATCACCATAAGGCATGACAGACTCACCAAGGAAGCGTGTGCCCGCATTATGGATAACGATGGAGCCAGGGTGCTTGACCTTGACGTAGTTGTAGAGATTAGCTAGGTAGCAAGTCTTTTGGCCACTACTGTGGTTGTCGGCTTCGTCAAAGAAAATCCCCTTCACGTTGGGGTAGAGCGCATACCAGCGGTCGATCTCTGCCGCTACCTCAGCAATATTGCGCGTCTGGCGGCCATGCTTGACGTAGCCAATGTATTTGACACCAAGCGAATCAAGCCGCGCCAGGGCCTTTACATAATCACTACTAACCGCCGTACCGGGCCCGCTCGAGGGGTTAACCACTGCAAAGGGCATCTTGCTCGAGACATTAGCCATATCATTCCAATACTGATTATTGCCACCCTGCATGGGGTAGCTATAGGCTGGCATCATGATGGACTGCTGCGATGCCAGAGCACTCACCTGCGGCGCAAGCAACTGGCCCAGCACCGCTACGGTGGCCACAAACATCAGCACAGCCCGCCGTGCCTGCTGCATACTCCACCGCATCGCCACACCCGTGGACGCCCGTGCTGCGTCTGTCACATCCTGCATAGTCACTCTCTATGATAGCATCTTTGTGCGTAAATGGGTATTATGTTGTGTATGTCACAATGTTTTTGCGTATACTTCCCTGTTGTGGTGTGTGGTATGTGGTGATATCACATAAGCGACAAAACACCCAACTTATGTGGGTGTTTTGGTTTGATATATACTATATCCTCGCTGTTTTGCCTATTGTTTATGTGGTGCTGGCGGTTCAATGACGTCAAGTAGCCTAACTTTGCGGAGTGCTTCATCAAGCCCATCATGGGTTTCCTCTATTGTTTCAATTGGAGCTAGTTCTATGCTACCTTCTGGTATGCTCCAATCTGTGCGGCGTAAATATTCACCCGAACCTTTAACAGTATAATCCTGTCTTGCTATTACGACTGGCGTACCATCATTCCTATTAGCAACAGTCTCTATTCTAATCTGGCGAGCTGTTCGGCTTGGATTGTTATCTACCTTATCACCTATCGAGTCAAATATATCAACTGCCAGAACTTCCGCGGTTGTTATTTCGCCGCATTTGTCAGGCTGAGATGACCGAAAGCTAATAGATCGATAAGTATTTGTAGGCCAAGTGTTATCAACTTCTACATATCCTGGGTATAGTTTGAATTTGTCATCAACATAATCGCAGAATTTCTTGCTAACTTCCGCTCTCTCAATCTTTTCGTGGTCACCTCTTGGACTAAATTCTCCCATATAAGCTCCTTATTAACAAATAGAATACAGCTATTCTATCTCATCAGTGCTCTGTATGTCAAACGTCTATCACTACAGCAACACCACCCGCTCGCGCGCCCACTCTAGTGCGGCGAGGCTGCGCTGGCGCGCTGCTGTGTGCTCGGGTGAGGGTTGGTCACTCCCCCACCACTGGTTCCAGGCCCAGTCAATAGGGTTGAGGCACTCAAGGTGATCGGTATGGTGCAGCTTGCCATTGATAAAGCTGTCGTTGCGCTGGGTGTAGAGATGAGTATAGCCACATCGCTGGAGGGCGCGCAGGCTGGCAACGTTACCCTGCACCACAGCGGATTTGATGCAATGTAGCCCTAGATTCTCAAAGGCGTACCACGTGCGAGCATGGTGGCTAGCACTAGCAACACCCTTGCCCCAGTAATCTTTATCCACAATAATGATGCCACTTGTGGCAGTGTGGACGTGCTTTCTCGTAATATTCACCAGTGATGTACCACCAATCAGCCGCCGCGTTTCACCATCCTTGGCCCAGATACCCCAGACAATACTTTCTTTATCTGCGATTGTTTTGTCATACCACGCTTGCTCGGTTTCGAGCGTCTGCGCCCGGTGCTCGGCAAAATACTGCGTGACCGTCCCGCGCGCAAACCCCTCTACAAACGGCCTCAGCTCATCCCGCGCAAACGGCGCAAGCTCCAGCTCGAGCCCCTGCTTTGTCGTGACTGTCATCATTGGGCCAAATGCCATGGTGTGCTCCTTTCGTGGTGTTTTTTCTAGTATATCATTAGTGGGAGAATAATACACAAGGCGAAGGGCCGCCCTCATCAGATACCCTAAGGGCGAGAGAATAATGTGCTCATCACGCGCTTAACTCCACCACGGACAACGTCAAGTGTCGTAGGCGCGGTATTCTTCTTGGAGAGCTCGACAAGTCTCTTGACGACGTCTATATCCTCTACCTGGGCATATTTACCAAGGTCCTTGCTTGGCTTTGTTTGCGTCTGCTGTGTATACCGCACAGTAAGTCCATCTGGGTCAATCACATACTGTGCTCCGCCAAGATCTACCTGATGAACAAATCCTTCACCACCATAGCCACGAATACTGATGCCATTCATAATACATTGAATGGTCGCACCTTTTTCCTTTTGTTGTACTTGCCCATTCTGTGTTGTCATATGCTCATACAGCTCTACAAGCACATGTGTCGAGCCATCAAAGGTCTCGAGAGGCCGGAGTTTACCCTCATGCTGCTTGCGATATTGCGCCCGCACTGCATCCGCCGCCTTGAGCAGCTCACGCATCCGTGGCGAATCTGTAGCATCAGCTATGTCTGCCAAATCGTCAAGCGTCAAGTCGCTATATGTCACATATCGTTGCAGGTCTGGGTCTTCACGTAGCAATGGTGCACCCTCAAGCTGTTGACTAACAAATGAGTCAAAGTTAGCCACTGCCTTCTCATACTCGGTTCGACCCAGCATAGCTTCGAGAGTAGAAATGCCGTGGCTGCTTGCCCCATGCCCTGCTTCGTACATACTACAACTCCTTTTTTATTTATGGTGTGGTATATTATATTACGATACATTTTAGGCCGATATTTGTCAATCGTGATACTATGAATCTTAAAAACCTCCCCAACAAGTGGGGAGGTCTCTATCTCGTAGCGAGCGCTTATTTGCGCAGACCGAGGGTTTCGAGCGTTGCTTTGTAGGCATCAAAGTTCGTCCGCTCAAGGTAGCGGAGCAGCCGCTTGCGCCGACCGACCATTTGCTTGAGGCCACGACGAGCCATGTTGTCGTGCTTGTTGGACTTAAGGTGTTCGGTCACCTCTTTGATACGAGCCGTCAAGATAGACACCTGCGCCTGTGGGCTGCCGACGTCGTTCTCGCTGACCTGAGTCAAAGCAATCGCTTTCGCTTTGTTATCCTTAGTAATCATACTGATGTATTGTAGCAGGAGGGCGGCGCAGTGTCAATGCAGACGCTAGCGACAAAGCGCCTGGTGTGCCTGATCAATCGAAGCAACCTGCGCGGCAGCATCTTCTCCTATATAACCAAGCCGCGAAAGTTTCTGCATAAACTGCTTCTCGTCATCCTCTTTCACCAAGCGCCGTGCATGATTATACGTTTCAAAGAACGCCATCTTCACCGCTGGATGCTCCTGAGCAAGTGACCTCAGTTCTTTTCGCGCATCATCTGTCATCGTTAGATGCTTCTTAAATAACGTGCTATACAGTCCTCGGACGAGCTCAACCTCAGGAAACACTGCTCCAGCGCGAAGCAATGCTGGTGTCGTTCCGTGGTACACATCTACAAAGCCGATGCTCTCTATATCTTCTTCCAACTCCAGTGTTGCTACATCGACTGTTGGAGCACGCAAACGAGCACGAAAGTTGTTTGGGTCTTCCGTATTACGCAACCCATGCTGGCGAAGAAATGCCTCCCAAAATTCGTCCTCGTCCTTATATGGTGAAGTGCGATCCACTGTACTATCCGCTGCTGGCCACCCCCAGTGTGCATTCACCTCATCTATTGCCACTTCATCTGCACCTGGGCGCTGCTTAGCCTCCGCGAGCGTAAGTGGTTGCATACTACTTACCAGAGGCTCGTGACCCTGTAGCTGCTCGTCGATTGCTGCAGCAATAGCTCGCAGCTCTTTACCGAGTCGTTCTTGCTCAGCTGCTTGTCGTTCAGGCGTCATACCGCCAATTATTCTTACCTTGTCTGGATTTATCTCGTTATTTGCCATATATCAAGTATGGCAGTAGTAGGACTATGAGTCAAATCGAGGGGTTTGTTACCACCCCACCCGCACGCCATACCGCGCCGTCTGCCCCGGCACTAGCGCTGTAACATGAGCTGGGTTATCGGCGAAGGAGTTGCCGCTGTGCGTTGGCTCAACACAGAGGTACGAACCCAGCCCATCTGTCCAGACTGCCCAGCGAGGCAACCCCTCACTCTGTAGCGTGATGGTACGTAGGCCCGTCACGAGCTGGCGCGTAGGCCCATCAACGAAGATCGTATCGGCGAGTGGCGCAAGGTCGGTGAGCGACTGGCCATCCAGCACGAGCGTGCCATCATATGCAAAATACGGGTGGAAGGCCGGTGCCACGAGGAGCTCCTCCTTACCAACATTCGCCAGTGTGAGCTGCATTGCAAGCTGGTGCTCCGCCACTGTATACACTAAGCGAGACTCCAGCCCAGCATAAGCATCACTCCCCTGCAGCATAAGCTCCACTCGGTCGCTGGTGTGCTCCACCACCTGCCACTGGCCGGCATTCCCATCAAACACCACCCACTGATCATCCAATTCCCCCACCAACGCCA
>CALIXX010000046.1 GCA_938046115.1 uncultured Candidatus Saccharibacteria bacterium
TTTGCGACCCCTCTTAGCGCGCTTGCGAGCTCCAAAAGTCCGCGCGCTTCGAATCCGTCGTCGTTAGTGATTAAAATTTCTTTCATATTCTCTCTACAGATAGAAAGGAGAAGAGAATATGTTCCTTGAGATTCATTGCGGTAGACTCTATGTAGACGGAGAGTCGACTGGTTGCGGTGACTACAGCCGTCACGCTGATAAAGCCTCATGGGTGGAAGGTGTTAGCGACGAGGAGAGATTTTCGTTCGCTCTTCATTGGGCATGGAGTGACGGTGAAGTTGATTGGCATGAGTATGTTGACCAACTACGAATTGCAGCGCTTTCAGACGCTCGCAAAACCACAGCAGCAGCACTGGCTGCCAGTATCGGTGGATGCGCATCAGTGTGGTCGCTATCATGGTTGATACTTGTCGTTCCGGCTGTTCTTATGACTGGGTACTACATCCGCTCTATGATCAGCAACTGGCAACGATACAGGACGAGGCACCAGCAATTCGAGAACGAGATTCAAATCATAGATTTCAACTACCCAGTTGTCCGGTGTATACGATGGTTACTTCAATCTGGCCTCTCTCAGAATGCTCGTAAGAGTTTGGAGGCTGGGGCTGGGGCATCTGTTGGCAGGATCAATACTGAGGTAGTTAGTATCCATGGTGAGTCCGTCACTCTGGTTGTTCGTCGCAACCCAGAGCTCATAGAGTTCATTGGTAGGGAGTATAGCGCCAAACTCTCCTCACCTGAGGAGTATCGGCGTCGTGCTTTCGACGTCTTGTATGGCTATATACAAGACGAGATTGACCACCTTAAGGCTGCTTACGCTGCCGCTAAAGAGCGGTGGCGTATTGAAGCCGAGCGCAAAGCGACCGAGGAAGCGCTACGCCGCTCTCGTGAGGAGCGAGAAGCCCTGGTGGCTGCTGAAGCTGACCGCGCTTCGAGAGTGTCCTCTCTCCCCTTTATCCTTGGTGAAACCAAGGATGAGGTTATTGGATGGGGATCGCTGTCTCAGGCGATGCTGGAGGCAGACACTGGCTCACCGACGGAAACTGAGCCCAGCAAGGAACCAAAAAAGGCTTGACCCACGTCAAGCCTCACGCCGGCCTATGGAATAACATAGGCATGGCCCTTCTATCCACCGGGGCTGCCCGCTTGAGTACCATTGTGTATTCGCGGGCAGCTCCCCTACCCCTGTTGTTGCTATTATTTTTTGCTCATGACGCAATTATTTGTTCACAAAAAAACCGGCTGGGAGAGCCGGCTTTTTGTGTGATGTGGAGCGTGTTATTACCCAAGATACTGCTCGATTCGCGCCAGCGTCCGCTCCTTGCCAAGCAGTGCCAGCGTGTCATTCAGCTGGGGGCTAAAGGGTGCCCAGGTGGTGGCAATGCGGATGAGGCTAAAGAGCACGCCAGGTTTGTGACCGGTGGTCTCGAGGAGTTGGTTAAGGGTGTCTTGGATGGCGCCTGGCGTCCATGTGCGCTGCTGAGCTAGGGCGGCGTGGGCCGTAGCAAGGAGCTCTCGACGCTGCTCGCCTGTTAGTTTGCGCAGAGGTTTGTTGGTGGTAATGAGTTCTTCGTTGATGGCGGGCTCTTCGAAGAAGTAGCGGCTCAGCATTGGTAGCTCGGCCAAGGTCTTGAGGCGGTCTTGCACCAGAGCAAGCACATGTTTTTTGTACGATTCGTCGGCGCTAGTAGCGCTGGCTGGCCAGTAGTGCTCGACTCGGTTGTAGAGGTCATCGAGTGATAAGCGGCGGATCCATTGGCCGTTCATCCACAGGAGGCGCTTTTCGTCGAAGCGGGCACCACTGCGCTGGACGCGCTCGAGGCTGAATTTCTCGATCAGTTCCTCCTTGCTAAAGATCTCTTGCTCGGTGCCATCATTCCAGCCCAGCGAGGCGAGGAAGTTGAGCATTGCCTCGGGCAAAATACCATCGGTGCGGTAGTCGGTGACGCTCTTGGCACCATCGCGCTTGCCAAGCTTTTTCTTGCCATCGGGTGCCATGATGTGTGGCAGGCAGGCCAATACTGGTGGCTCAAGCTCTAGCGCATCGTATAGGCTGAGGTAGCGTGGAATGCTGGAGATATATTCTAGCCCGCGGATGACGTGGGTAATGCCCATCTCGGCATCGTCGACGATATGAGCGAAGTTGTATGTGGGGTAGCCATCGGCCTTGATGAGGATGAAGTCATCGAGCGCTTCTGGCCCAGCAGAGAGCTCACCCATCACGGGGTCGTGCCAGGTGTAGCGCTGGGGCTCGGCTACCTTAAAGCGCAGTGGCTGAGTGCCATCCCACTCTGGTGGATTGGTTGGGCGATAGTCGCGGTATAAAAAGGCCTTTTTGGCAGCCCGAGCTTCCTCGCGAAAACCTTGGACTTCCTCTGGGGTGTAGGGATCGGCATAGGCGAGCCCTTTGTCGATGAGCTTTTGTGCCCAGCGGTGGTAGATGGCGAGGCGCTCCGACTGATGGTATGGCCCAGCCTCACCGCCAACGCGTGGGCCTTCGTCCCAGTCTAGCCCAAGCCAGTCGAGTGTATCGAGAATCAGATCCTCTGCCCCAGATACAAAGCGAGCGCGGTCGGTATCCTCAATGCGCAAGACGAATTTCCCACCCTGCTGACGTGTGAGCAGCCACGGAAAGAGCGCCGCGCGCACATTACCCACATGGATATACCCCGTGGGGCTGGGCGCAAAGCGGGTGCGAATGGTGGTGGTGTGCGAAGATGGTGTATCAGATGATGTGTCGTTACTCATATGGATAAGTATAGCAGATGAACCATATGACAAAGAACAGCATGATTTTGGTGGTATCTTGCATCCCCCATCACTTCATCCGATGGAGTGTGCAAACAGATTGCAATAATCTGTTTTCAGCCCAGCGCAAGAGGTCGACATCCAGCGAATGTCGACCCTTATAGCGTTCCTGAGGAGGGAGCGATGGGGGATGAATAAGAGATGATGCTTCACAAAATGAGATTCACATACTCGCTGCAATCCGCTCCACCTGCTCGCTCGACAGGGGTGCGTTGCCCTTGATGGTGTAGAGGATGCCGCCATTGACCCATGCGGCGGCATTGTGGGTGCTATAGATAGTGAGGCCACGGCTGGTGGTAGTGGCGAAGTTGCGGCCAAAGCTGGGCAAAACGTAGTTGGCCAGGACAGCACTGGAATCCCAATCTGACCGGCTCTGCGTGAGAGTAAAGGTGCCTGGGCCAGCGTTGGCAGCGAACTTCATTAAGACACTCCCCTGCTGCTGCGATATGCCGCCCGCCAAGCTATAGCCACTCGGCTGATACGACGGGAACGATGCATTAATGCCAGCCTGAGCGGCGGCCATACGAGTGGCAATGGCAGGCATGTTGTGGTACGTTAGGTAGCCGCCAAAGGCAAGTAGTGCCACCATTGCCCCGGCAATGCTGAGGCGCCTCCCCCAGTGGTGGGCCGCTGGCTGCCGAGCTGGTGGCGGTGCGACGCTAGTGGTGGGTTTGTTGGTGCGGCGTTTGCTAGCGAAGAGTGTGCGATGTTTGGATCTGGGCGCGGCTGCCGGCTTCTTACTCTGCTCGGTAAGGACGCTGTGCGGCAGTGTGCCGACGGGGATATTCTCTGTAGTGGTGAGCTCTGGCTCGGCTGGTGGCCACCATACCTCACCCTGGGGTATCCCAGAAGGCTGCGCTACCAGTGGTTGGGCGGCAAGCTCGGCGAGGTTGAGCGTGGGCAGGCCGATCGGCATAGCTGGCTGCGTGGCTTGGGTTTGCGTCTGCCCGACTTGCTCGGTGGCAAGCACGCGTGCCAGTTGTGACGGCGGCGGTGTGTTGTGGCGCTTGGCGGCACTGGGTGGTTCTACTTCTGATGGTACGAAGACAAAATCCATGCTGCGTGGCGCGCCAGGCAGGGTGGACGTATGCTGAGCGGTGTGGTGTGTTTGCGCACGGGGCGATGAGGGTGTTGTTGGCTGAACCGAGAGTGGCGAGATCGTCACGGGTTGCCGCTTCCGTAGTTGGCGCGGCGAGCCAGGTCGAGATGATGCGATAGGCTGCACCGCCACTGGCCGATGATGTTTGGTGATGTGCGCAGTTGGTGCTGTGGTGCGATGTGGTGCCGTTGTTTTTTGCGGTACGGCTGCATGGAGCGTGGCCAGCTGGTGCGCGGGGCGCGGCGGAGTGGTTTGAGCGGCTTCTGTAGCTACCCGTGGCTGGTTCTTTGTAGATGACTGTAGCGCCGCCTTAGCCGTCTGAGTTGTCTGTACCGCCTTGGTTGCCGGGATGATTTCTGAGATATGCTTCTGAGCCACCTTGGCCGCCGGAGAGCGAGTGCGCGCAGTATGAATAATCTTTAGCTCAGGCCCGTATAGTACAGGTTGCCGCTCTGATTTGCTCGTGCGATGCTGCCCTGACCTCTGTATATCTTGACGAACGGCAGCCTGCCCAGCTGCCTGCTTAGACACTTGCCCACCACGTGTGACCGTCGTATGACGCATAATAATATCCCCCTTGTTCCCTCTTTGATCGTATAATACTCTAAGCATAAGGGATTTTGCAAGAGGTGAGGGCTGTTTTGTATAAAATCGCTGAGACGAAATATACGAGCTTGCTGCGAGGTTAAGCTGGATAGGCAACACATCCTACTTCCTTCCAGCCATGGTATAATGTTGTCATGGATACGCAACAACGAAAGCGACGCCAACGCGTCCATCTGACATTGATCTATAGCATGATGGTGCTGACCGTTCTCTTCACTGTCGTGATTTTTGCTTATGCAATACAGGGGTACCGGCTCAATTGGTCGAGTGGTAAGGTTGTGCAGGGTGGCCTGGTGCAATTTGATACTCACCCTGATGGTGCCCAAGTGACAGTAGACCAAACCCGCCTCAGCAACGAGACGCCTAGTAAGCTTACTCTCTCGGCGGGCCAGCGTAATATTACCATCCAGCGTGAGGGCTATCACGATTGGCACAAGACGGTGGATGTGAAGCCCGGCAGTGTGCTGTGGCTCGACTATGCTCGGCTCATCTCCAGCAACCCCAGCCACAAGAATGTCGCAACTGCTAGTGGTGCGTCAAGCGCCATTGCTTCAGGTAATAATCGCTACCTCATCTTCACTCCTTCTGCGCACAAGCCCATCGTTACTCTGGCCGATCTCAGTGGCGACAACCCACAGGCAACGAATATTACACTCGACAGCGCGCACTACACTGCGCCAGACAATACCGAACACCAAACCTTTACCCTCGATTCGTGGGATAAGGATAACCGCTATGTGACAATCAAGCACACTTACAATGGCGATAAAACCGAGTGGCTCGTTCTCGACACGCAGGGTAGCCACAAGCTTGAGAATGTCACGCGGCAGCTTGGTGTGGATGTTGATGCTGCTAAATTCTCGCAGGGCGACAGCCGCAAGCTCTTTGTCCTTACTGATGAGGGAGACCTGCGTCAAGCAAGTCTCGGTGACACGACGATCACAGGTCCGCTCGTTAGTAATGTGGCTGAGTTTGCGCTCTACAGCGACACCACCATCACCTACACAACTAAGCTTGACCACACCAGCAAGCAGCGCACTGCTGGCTACCTCACTATTGGCACCACCAAGCCTCGCACCGTCCGTAGCTATGCCGATGATGGTGTAGCTCCACTACACTTCCGTATCGAGAAATATTACGACAAAGTATACTACGTGATTGCCTATGGTGAGACGGCTGAGATTCTTAGTAGTACCTCGCATGCCGCGAGCGATTCGCGTACAGCAAGTAGTCTCAAGTCCGTCGCGAGCCTCAGTATGCCAGGTGGCATTAGCCATGTCGATTTCTCGCGTGGTGGACATCGCTTCGCCTGTGTGTATAACGATGCGAGCCTCATGACATACGACCTCGAGCTACTTAAGTCCTCCACCATCAAGCTCCCCCAGCCGCTGACGCGCGATATCAACTGGATTGATGGCTATCACTTCACCTTCACACACGGCGGTGTGCATCTCTACGACTTTGATGGTGCCAACCAGCAGCGCATCACTACCTCGGCGCTCGATCTCCCTGTTGTCCTCTCACAAAACCAGCGCTACCTCTATAGCTTCGTCAAGACGAAGGATGGCGTGGCACTGCGCCAGACGAAGATCGTCAATGACTAGTCATCATCGGGATCGTGCAGCTACCCCTGCTACACTGTGATGAACACTAAGCACATAATTCGCTTGTTCATATATCTATATAATCCAAAAACATAGCCCACCAATCATGCTCAAACTGAACTGGATTAATTACTCAATGCGAGAGTGCAATAGAATGGCACTGCAATCAGATTGAGGCACGAGTTTAGTGAGCTATGTTTGGTGGGCTATTTATGAGCCCCTAGTGGTGATTGCGTCTTGCAAAGGCGTGGAATGATCCAACGGCGGCAGTGATACACCCCAAAAAGAGTGCCATACCAAAGGCCGATACCGGATCCTCAATAGACCGAGAGCTGAAGAAATGTACAGCGATCAGTGCTGCAACTGCAGCAACAAAATTCGCTACACCGTACCACTTCAGCGTACTTGTCCTATCATTGTCCGCGAGATGCGAGTATACACCGAGTAGAATGAAATCTATGATGTATCCAGCACCCATTGCAATGAGTGACCCCATCCTTCTCACCTCCTCTCTAAGAAAGTGAGCCCAAAGCCAGGAGCGACTCTTCGCTCCAAGATAGACTTTGAGCAAAAAGTTAATATATATATCAATATATGAGCGCTCCGTCAAGCGTCGAGGAAAGCTCCAAGAAGCAATAGCCGCGAGATTCACGAGATATCACCAAGATAACAGAGGTTTCTAGCAGGTCTGTTAGCCAGTAATCGTTGTTATTTCTACATACTTTTCTTATTGCTATAGCGCTGTGTAGTTTGGCAATGCACTCTCATATTCGCATATCTCTTCGCGATAGCACACTTTCCTTCGTCTTTATACTGCTATACGAACTACCAGAGTAACCAGTGAGAAGTATCGCACCTCAAGCGTAGATATCACACTGGTTTATAAAGCCAGCTTACCGTCCCGAAAACAGGTTGCCGACCCGTTGGACAAAGGTTGGTGAGTTGCCTGGCATGGCGCTCTTGCTATTGTTACTGCTGTTGGTAGTGGTTTGAGATGCTTCTTTTTTGGCGGAGGCTGGGTCGGGGCTGACTTGCTCGGCTGTGACGAGTAGGCGGTTGAGGTCGGTACCAAGTGGCACACAGGTGATGAGCGTCATAGTTGGCTTGGTGGCGTTGGTTTGCAGCGCGTGCACATCGGTCGGCTTGACGACTTGTGAGCCAGTGACGGTATAGGTGTAGCGCTTGCCGTTGTAATTGACGTAGATATTGTCACCTTTTTGCATTTGCTCGAGCCGCGCGAAAATAAACTTATACTTACCATTATCGAGCCAGTCGTTGCTCGAGTGGCCTGAGACGACGAAGTTCCCTACCTCACCAGGCTTCGCATTGGCACCAGGGATGTTGAACCACACGACGCCCTTGTCCATAGCGGCGTTAAGCGAGGCTTGGCTAGCAGCGTTGGCATCCCACACGATAGGTACGTCTACCGCGATCTTAGGGATGATAAGCTTGGGATCTGGACCAACGTTAGTCGAGTCGTATGGGCTAATAATATAGCTCTGGGCATCGAGGTCGCCTGGCGAGGTATAAGCAGCAACGTATGAGAAAAAGACCCGGTTGTACTGCAATGCCAAGAATAACACCATAACGGAAATACCAGCTACCGCGGGGATGAAGTGTCGGCTATGGCGGACTTTGTTCGCGCCGTTGCGAATAGAGCTCAGTAAGCGTGAGCGCAGGTCGCCCATTGCTTGGCTTTGGGTGAGCTCTTCTGGCTCATCAGTGGTGGCTGGGGTGGCGTTAGGTGTATCGGCGTCGTGAGCTTTGGCCTGCTCAGCGAGGCGCTCCTCAGCCTTCTTGACTTGGCCTAGATAGTAGCGTTCATAATACTGCTGATAGTAGTTTTGCCAGGCGCTGTGATATTGCTGCCAAGCGGCCTTTTGGTTGGCGGTGGGCTGGCGTGGTGCACCGGCAGGGCGCTGGCTGTCTGGTTGCTGCGGCTGATGTGTGCTTGCTGCTGGTTGCTCGGTATGGTTATCTTGAGATGAGGGTTGCTGCGCGTGAGCTGTTGATGAAGCGGCTGTGCGAGTTGGTGAGGGTTGGGATTGCGCTGATGTGCCAATGTAGTGCGCCTGTGAGCGGCTGCGCGGTGTTATGGACGAAATGTCGCGCTCACGGGTGACAGGTGCTGAGTGAGCGTTTGACGCTGCAGCCGCTTGACTCTGACGCCACGCTTGCGCACCTGGGCGGTAAGCCGTCTGGCTGTGCTGAACGCCACCTACTGCGTGCCGCACCACTGGTGCATGGCTGGCTGGTTTGCTGGCGAGGTTTGGCACTGAGAAGGTAGCTGCCTTGGCGCTCGTGCTGGGCGCTGGCTGGCGAGTCGGTGTACTGCCAATGATGGGCTGCATGGTGGGGCGGTTTACACTGTCGCTACCATTCGAGGTATTGTATAGCGCATCGATTTGCCCACGCACTTCACTAAGCCGTGCATCGCGGCTCTGCGACGATGATTTCCCTCGTGATGTTGTGCGTGACGGATCTTGTGGCTGCATAACTTACTTCCAGTATACAATATTAGCTTTGATATACCAATATATCGCTTGTATTTCAAAGTCCATCTTGAATAAGAGACTGCTTGCCCGTGCCCACACTCTCGAGACAGGCATAAACAGACAGCAAGAGTCATCAATAAAAAAATAAGCCGACACTTACAGCTTATTTTTCGGAAAACAGCTGAATAAACACTGGTACCGCGGGCCGGACTTGAACCGGCACGTCCGAGTGGACATCAGATTTTGAGTCTGACGTGTCTACCAATTCCACCACCGCGGCGTGAGTAAGATCGATTGCAGCCCTACCCTGCAACTTCTGTCAGTATAGCAGATTGCGCTGTGCTTGGCTAGCCTCTCGCGCAAGGCTCTATGGAGATATGCCTAAGCGGTCATTCTCTTCATTCAATACGACTGCTCACCCATCCTGAGCTGCTGAGTAACTAGCGATAAACAAGCAAGAGAAAGTGTGGCAAAAAAGCCGAGCAACATCACGTAGCTGCGCAACAGGCGAAAGCACTGAGCGTGCGATGTATGTTTGATAAGTACAACACCATCGAACATCACTTGCACGCAACCACAATATAACAGTGGCTATAATCATAATTTTGTGGTAGAACAGCAGCCACAAAATATGGGTTTAAGCATAAGCATAATATATGAAAAAGTAATGTTGACAAAAAATAAAGGACATGATAATCTCAACACATAACGTCTAATAATGACGAGGAGGAAAACAAATGAACAAACTAGCAAAATCGTTTGTTGCACTTGGCGTAGTCGCTGGCGCAGCAATCGGTGGCCTGTGGGTAGCTCAGCCAGCATCGGCAGCGATCTCAGCAGGTTGTAGCAACTTTAATGTTGTAGAGTGCGGCACAAAGGACGTACAGACCCTGCGCAGCACTTACACAAAGCGTACAGAGATCCGTCAGCTGTACAGCCAGTTCGGTATTACCGAGCAGATGATCAACGGTGCCAACATGCAAGAAGGTACGGTTGACGCCAACGGCAACATCACTGTTGGTGGCCGCGTCGTCGCTACAGGTGCTCGTACTTTGCAGGCCAAAGAAGGCACCAAGCAAAAGAAATCAGAAGGTCAGCGCACTGCTGGTGGCCACACATACTACCAGTACCCAACGGGCGACAGCTTCATCTTGGGCAAGACAACCTTTAACATCTACGCATGGTTCGACAACAACGGTAAGTTTATCGCTGGTGTTATCAAGGACTGTGGTAACCCTACCTGGGGCACCCCAACTCCCCCACCAGCTAAACCAAGCCTGACCTGCGACGCATTGCAAGCTACTCAGGTTTCGCGCAACGAATACCAGTTCACCGCCAAGGCAACTGCTAAGGAAGGTGCAAAGGTCGCTACGTACAAGTACGACTTTGGTGACGGCAAAACTGCCACCGGCGGCGCAACCGTTCGCCACACTTACGCCAAGGAAGGCACATACACTGTTAAGATGACTGTGGTCGGCAGCGAAGGTGGTAGCACCAACGTTGAGAAGACCAGCCAGGACTGCCAGGTTGTTATCAAGGTAACACCTCAGCCAACCATCCAGGTATGTGAGCTGAGCAGCAGCACCATCATCACCATCAAAGAAAGCGAATTTGACGCTACCAAGCACTCAAAGAACGTCAAAGACTGCGACAAGATGAAGGTCTGTGAGCTGAAGACTGGTGCTATTGTCACCATCAAGGAAAAAGAATTCGACGAGAAGAAGCACTCAAAGAACACTGCTGACTGCGACAAGGTCAAGGTCTGCCGCATCTCTGACAAGAAGATCGTCGAAGTTCGCCGCAACGAAGTAAGCAATGACTACACCACCGACATGTCGAAGTGTGAGCAAACTCCTCCTTCAGTAGTTGAGTTGCCACACACCGGCTTGGGCGGTACCCTCCTGCCGCTGGCTGGTATTGGTAGCCTCACTGCTGCAGGTGCCGCTTACTACGTAAGCCGCCACCGCAAATAAATAACCGTTTGCGGATAACCCAAAAATCACCCGTTTTGCATGGACGGGTGATTTTTTATTGGTTTCTCGTGGTGGCTCGCTTGGCTCACAATTTATACAGCTCCTGATGGCGTATAAGGGTTGTGTGGGTGTGCACTGAAGTACTAGGAAGGAGACCTCTCCTAAAAATGTTCTCGCGCTTCTGATAGGCTGAGTGTCTTCTCTGCTGCTAGGAAGGATGTTTGCCCCTAAGAAGCGCATATCGCTGCTCAGTAACCTCTGCGCCTGCTTCTCAGAGAAAGAAAAGTACCCAACCGTCGATAATTAGCGAGTAGCACACACCATATGCCCAACATCTGGCTGCCCTCTGCTTCGGCAAAGCATCGCAAGATACTTCATGGTAGCTGCCACACGATGTCGTTGTAACAAGAATTAGCTTGATTGAGGGGGCTCCTCTGCTCTGCTACGCCTTGTATTTTGTGGCCGATGGATCGAGTATTGGCTTGCATAGGCATAAGTATGGAGTGAACACACCGAGTACTCGGCTTGAGTGGTTGACAGAGTGGCCAAAATAAATCGAACAAATATACTACTCACCTGCTTTTTGCCATATAGCGCAAGAGAAAGTAGGCGATCTGCTATGACCGATACGCTAAATATTATCGCAAAACATGGTATGAGTACTTGATTTCCAGTAGAATAGTGCTATTTATGTTCTATAAATAATATATATAATGCTGGTATTCGTGCAAGTATAGCACACCATGCAATAAGAGAGTTTTGGTATAGCGCTTGGTGGTGTTTTATGCTTGTGCTACTTTTTTGTCCAGCAGAATAACAGAGGTCGTGGGCTCATGTGACGCAAACATTTGTTCATGATTTGTGCCTTGTATGATCCGAACACAAAAAACGAACAGCATAATAATGGCGCCGCATATTGCGTGCAAATCTCTTTTTTCGCTCTTCCCTTTCGACATTGATTTGGTAGGATATATAAAATCCTACTACTTGAGATGGTCTCATGGGTGTATTTACTGTGCTTGAATATATCTGTCGTTTGTCATTCAAGCAAAATAGCGGATCATAGAAATGTTGCTCGAGTTTTAGGCCGTGAGTGGTTCCTATACTCCCCTTCACTAGCCAAAGAGATAAAGAAGAGAATTACAAATAGCCATAACAAAAGCTCCGGAGCCGATATCTAATACCTACTCCTTCCCATCTAGCAAGCTAGCCGTTGCTGCCTGGAGGGGTGTCGCTGGGTTCCACATGGTATAGGCGGCGATGCGCGTTGGCACAGTGCCCTGCCAAAGTGCCATTGGCTGCGACCACGGTGTTGACGTGACGGTGCCGTGCTGAGCGATGAGGATGGTATCGGCGTGGAAGGTGGCGAGGGTCAGTGGATAGGTGATGGTAAACTTGTGCAGCGCCTCGACTAGCTGGAGAAGCGGCATGCGGAAGGTGAGGATCTTGGGGTAGTACAGAGTGCGAAGGAGCTTTTGGACTTGCGAGAATGATGCAATGATAAGGACGTTTGGTTGGCTGGTAAGCTGCGGGGCGCTTGGCATAAGCAAGTCGACCGCGTCGCGGCTGATGATGAGTGGTGTGGTGGTGTGGCTCACGAGTTTTTCATAGACAATGGCAGTCTGGCTGTTGCGGCCTGCGTCGCCAATGAGGAGGAGTGCGTCGGCCCAGCCAGTGAGGGCTTGCAGCTCTGGCCAGGCTTCGTTGCCCAGGCTGCCGCTGCTGTTGCTTGCAGCAAAAATCGTATCCGTCACGCTGGTAGGAATAGTGCCACGCAAGGCATCTGGCAGCACGACGCGTGCCTGCCCTACCCCTGTGGCGAGTGCAGTAGTATAGCTGTGCTCGATGGCGCGAAAGCTCAGCCGGTTACCGCCAATAATACCCAGCTTGCCTGCCTGGGCCCGCTGCTGCGGCTTGTTCCAGGCGATGTCTGGGTAGAGCGGTTTGGCCGGCGTTTGCTGCTGCCAGTAGGGGATGTTCATGTGCAGTCACCTCGCTCTGACGGGCGGAAATAGTACAGGGAGAAAATACTCAGCATAGAGCTATTATACCGCGAAGGAGGTGCTGCTCGCTATGCATTGCTGCTGAAGCTTGCTATTAGTGCGCCGCGATCTTTAATATACAATGTCGAGGTACTGGCGCAGCCTGGGAGCGAGTAGAAAAATGTGAAAAAGAAAAAGCCCAACCTAGGAGCTCTATATACTCTATGAGAATAGCGCTAACAACCAGGTTGGGTTGAGACGAAGAGGTAGGAGAATTTAGAGCGCAGAGGGTGCGCAAACGTGTGCTTGCGCACCCTCTGCTGATTGTTCATCCGTCGATCATGAGGAGACACCTCCTCTCCCTTCTCGGTTCACCTCTCGCCGGATGACGAGAAGCTAATACATATATCAATATATGAGGGATATGTCAAGGTTTGCGTGTTTATCGCGCCCCTAGCCTTACATTAGTGGCTCATCCAGCGTAATGCTGACTGGGCAGTGGTCGCTGCCCATTTGGCTGGCGTGGATGTGGGCGCTGGTGATGCGTGGGGCAATTGCCGCCGAGGCTAGCCAGTAGTCGATCCGCCAGCCCACGTTGCGGGCGCGGGCGTTGGCCCAGTGCGTCCACCAGGTGTAGGCATCGGTTTGGCCGGGGTGGGCAGCGCGAAAGGTATCCACAAAGCCAGCGTCTAGGTAATGCTGGAAGCCAGCTCGCTCTTCGTCCGTAAAGCCGTGCTTGCCCCGGTTGGCACGTGGGTTGGCAAGGTCTATTGGTTGGTGGGCAACGTTCATATCGCCGCAGTATAGCACGGGCCTAGCCGGGCCGTACTGGCCAGCCTCCAGCCCCTGCAAGTATGCCAGCATACAGGGGTCCCAGGCCTTGGTACGCAGGGCAAGCCGGCTTAAGTCCCCTTTGCTATTGGGTGTGTAGCACGTCACCAGCCAAAAGCTGGCAAACTCCGCCGTGATGACGCGGCCTTCATCATTTGGGCTGCCGTAGCTATCGGCCGCCAGCTGGAACTGCTCCACCAGCCCAGCCGGCAGGCCATCACGCCACTCTAGCGGTGCGGTTTTGCTAAAAATCGCCGTGCCGCTATAGCCCTTCTTGGCCGCGCTATAAAAGTGCTCGTGGTAGCCCGGCAGGTCGAGCTCCACCTGCTGGCGCTGCGCCTTCGTCTCCTGCAGGCATAGGATATCGGGGCTGTGCGCTGCCATAAAGCGGGCAAATTCGCCCTTGTTTATCACCGCACGAATACCGTTGACGTTCCAGGAGTAGAGATTCATAAGGATAGTATAACATGACAGTTTTTCTTGAGAGATAGAATTGTGTGTAAAAGCTCGCTATTGTATATATTATATAATTACTATAGTATATGATAATACCTATGTACCTACCGCACAGTATGTCTAATTCTATAAATAGTTTGAGCGAGAACCACCTTAAGATAATCAAGACATTGTCAAATATTATTGACATATAAGAAGAAAGAGGGCTATTATAGGAATATCTGAAAGAATTTACTTAATAGTTGCATGTAGAAGAAGAATATTATGAGAAAAGAAAGAGTTGATTACGGCTTTGATAATGGATTGGTAATGACACGAAGGCAGCTAGATGCTGATAATCCATATTTATCGCATGATACAAAAGTAGAAATCCAGAAGTCAGAACTAGATGCCGCCCCAAAAGGTGGTAACGATGAGAAACGAGATGCTGGAGTGGCTGAGGCAATGACTAATCCAGTGAGTATCTGTGTGGGTGGTATTGCAGTTGAAGCTGCTGTGGTCGGCAATAAGCAAGCTGAAGTAGTACGAGGTATTGCTTGTGGCTGGGGTGGAAATTCACGAGATCGTGTTGCAGTTTATGAGGGACAAACACTTGTTGCTAATGATCCTGATGAGTTGTTTGTTATAGTGAACCCACCAGGAAGTGGACACTCCGATGTGCTACCAACTGCTATTCGTAAAGATGTGCGGCACGGTAATTTTGCAGGCTACGGCGAACTAATTGCGCAGACAATTAATGTTGTGACAGAAGGTCGTGATATACAGCTTTACGGACACTCGCTTGGTGGGCGGACAATGACAGCCGCTGTACCCTACTTCGATTCTCGTGTTAATAGTCTTACTATAAATGACCCAGTAAGTGGAGAATCGTACGGAAAAACACGCATTACAAGACTTATGCGACTACTGATAAGTTTTGGTATAATCGAAAATAGCCATCTTAAGAGATATATTCAAACCGAGTTCGACCCCTATGAGTCTGAGCTACAGAGAGGCTCGATAAAAAGTTTATTACAAGACACTGCCCGAGGTATCAGAGGTGAATGGCAAGAACAGCTCCTAACTGACCCAATTGGTTTAGCAGAGCCTGGCTTTGCAAATGATCTCACTAAAGCGTTGCCATATATTAGGGACCGGCTTCGTATTATATCACCAAGCGAGAGTGCAATGAATCGACATCAGGCGATTAGTGATATAATGGCGTATGCACTTGGTCGTGCAAAAGGGACACCACCCATTGTAGAGCAATTGATAGTTCATAATCATAGCCACTTCTTTCTTATCATTCCACAAGTGCTTGCGGCTGTTTATGATGAGAATTTTGGTTTGTAAGGATTCTTGTAGTTTAGCAGACTAATATAATTGCAAAACAAAAGTAGCATATATGCTAAATATAGTGTATAATTCTTCGTATTAAGGATAGTAAATGGCTATTGCTACGGCCTCTGAAAGCGAATTTACTGTGCCAAGGGTACGATGTGCAGACTATATATGTCTAGCAAAGAGTGATGATATATCTAAGCTAATATCGTGTGCATAGCCAGTATAGTTTATATACAATATATAGGAAATTAATCAATGATGTCGTAAATCAAAAACTATGATAAGCAGAACAAATACATTTCAACATATCGAATCATACTTCTCTCGACGGTTTTTAGAGTTAGCTGACGGCAACACAGTTGCTTATCGAGAGGTGCAACCAAAGGAGAGTAGCCAGGTGTGTGTTATAATACACGGCTTGACTGGGACAAGCTACTCTATGTTGCTATTGGCTGATGCGTATCGGCAAAAAAACTTTCAGACAATAGTAATTGATTTGCCTGGACATGGTGGCTCTACTCCCATCCCTGTTGAGGATATGAGTAGTCTCGCTCGGTGGCTTCATGAGGTGTTGCAAGAAGTATGTCCAAAACATCAGCCTACACTGCTTCTGGGTGATTCATTTGGGGCTAGTGTGGTGTTAGCTTATGCACAAAGATATACATTACCGCCAACGACAAGCATTATCCTTGCGGCACCGATTCCTCTTATTCATCCTGCGCTCAGTATTGCTGATCGTTTTTTTTCGCGTGTGCCTGATGCTATTGCGCGACAGATATACTATACGAATCGTTTTTTACTTAGTATAAGAATTCGTTTTTTGCTTGCAAAATGGAGACGAACTGACTATCGTCAATATGTAGCCGAATGTATAGCCGTTGAAGGAGCTCAAGCTAACCACCGATATGCTGAAATGATACTAATGCCTGCCAATATTCGCAGTAACCCTTTTCTTTCTCCACTTTCTAAGCAACTAGCTAGCCAGACAGTAATCATGTATGGTGACGCAGATCGAGTAGCTGGCTCACGAGCAGCCCAGTATCTTCAAAAGTGGGGGCATTCAGCTCACATTATTCAGGTGTCGCAATGTGGACATCTTATACACATCGAAGGAATTTCGGATATTATTGATGCGAGTGTCAGCAAACAAAACCACTGATCATCTCGAGGCTATGGTTTTTGACATAGATCCTCGATCAAGCTGGTTGCAGTTGACGCATAGTATTTTGGTGTAAATATCTTTTTTGCTTCTACTGCGGCATGAGATAGCGTAATCAGTTGTGTGGGGTGATTAATAAGTTTTTTAATGCTCTGAGCAATAGCCTCAGGGGATGGGTCGCTTGTAAGAATACCCGCCTGATGTAAGCCTTCAGCGGTGAGTCGTTCATCGCAATAGAGTACTGGCCGATAACGACAAATGGCTTCTGCAATAACCATTGGCTGATTATCAAAGTGATATGAAGAGAGTGCAACAATATGCGACCCATCGATAGCTGAAATTACTGCGTCATTATCGCGTAATCCAACAATGTCAACATGAGGTAGCTGACCATATTGTTTGCGCATGTCATTCAGGAGAGCACCATCACCGATCATTGTGCAATGCATATGCTTTGATGGGCACTGTGCAAGCGCCGTCAAAAACTCTAAAGGGCGTTTTTCTGGAGTGCATCTCCCTATCCATGTAATACGAAGCTTATTATCCGGAGGCAAAGCGTCAATAGTATAAGGTGCTGTGGTAGCCCGAGAGAAAAAGGGATTAGGAATGTGATGGAGAAGAAGGCTATTATCAAGCTTGTGTAATGTGCAGTATTGATGTTGTGACGGCGATACAACCGCATCTGCAGAGGCGGCAACAGATAGTGTGAGAGATTTTAGAGTTCGCTCAATTAAAGTGCCAGTTGTTTTTCGATGCAGTGATACGCGTCGGCGACAATACATGCGTATGATATAACGCATAAATAAAGCTACTACTCTTGATAAGGGTACTTTTTTAATTTGCCAGAAGATAGAGTGTACTGTAAATAGGACGGGGATATTAATACTGCGGGCAACATCCTGTGTGATACAGGCTAATGTAAATTCTGACTGCAGCCAGACGCAGTCAATATCATTAGTAAGTAATAACTCTTGGATTCTTTTTCGACGTTTAGTTGAATTATAGTAACACGGTAACGTGAATGGAGTACCTGGTATTCTAAGGGTTAAAGATGGCTTAAGAGGAAGATTAATTGCACCATCGATTTTTTGGCTACCTAATATATACACTGTGTGCCCTGCTTGGTTTAGGGCTTGTATCTGGCTTATTGTAGACGTGACCACGCCTCCCATATTGCTAACGGGAAAGTCTAATACAAAACAAATTCGCATATGACACTAGTGTACCATATTTTATACATAAAACTGTAAATTTGTCAGTTATTCTCCGTTGCTGTATAATGGCATAAGTATGAAAATCGGAATCTTTATTGATGACTATTTGCCATCAGTCCATGGCGTAGCGACGTCAACGGTTAATTTGAGGCAGGCGCTTGAGGTGCTGGGCCATGAGGTATATATTGTTGCGCCCAAGTGCGAAGGCTATGACGATCACGATGACCACGTCATTCGTCTGCCGTCATCGAAGAATTACGTCTTTGATAAGCGCGAGACAGCTGTCATCTACCCTGGCCTAGCCAAGAAGCTGGACGACTACCAATTCGACATCGTCCACAGCCAAATGCAATTCTACATGGGTGTGCTGGCCCACAGTGTAGCCAAGCGGCAGCGGATTCCCCATGTTACGACGATCCACACGCTCTATAGCGAGCTGATCGACGACTATCCGTTTATGGTGACAGCTGGGGTGATTGCGCTCTCGGTCGCCTTCCCTGTTGTCTTTCGGACGAAGCCGATCTTGCCAGTTACCTCGCGCGAACAGCTCCATGGTATGGGCAAGAGTGCAATCCGCGATATGTTATCTCGTCAGGGGTGGCGTCTTACTGCGGCGTTTGCCAACCAGTGCGATGCTTGCATCTCGCCATCGCAACACCTGGCCAAGATACTGGTGGAGGATGGTGGTCTAACAACACCGTGTCATGTCTTCCCGAATGGTATTAACACTCAGCGTTATCACGATGCTTCGGCGGCAGATTCGCCTATCACGAAAGGCCCGAACGATAAATTTATTATCTCAGTAGCGCGCCTGAGCCCTGAGAAGCGCCAGCAGGCACTTGTCGAAGCTCTGCCGCATATTCCAGATGAGAACGTGAAGCTGGTGCTGGTGGGCGGTGGCCCATACGAGGCAGAGCTGCGCGCCTGTGCCGAGCGACTTGGCGTGGCAGAGCGGGTGATCTTTACGGGTATGCAGTCGAGTGATGCAGTGGCTGCGCTGCTCAAGCAAGCCGATGTTTTCTCACTGGCATCGTACCACTTTGACAACCAGCCGATGACCTTCCTCGAGGCGGCGTCGAGCGGCCTACCAATCGTCTATTGTGATGAGCGCATGACTGAGGGGCTGACCAAGAAAAATGCCATCCTGACCGATGGGATTGAGGGTGAGGACTTTGCCAAGGTCTTCAATGATCTCTTTACTAACCCCGATAAGCTCGAGCGATTGTCTCGCGGTTCATTGCAGGTAGCGCGCCAGTTTGATTCTGTGACGATGGCGAAGAAAGTTGTAGCGCTGTATGAGTCGCTCATTGCCAGCCATAATGCGCTCGAAGAAGAGTAGATGATAGGATGATGCCTATCAAAAACTCACTACTGATCATGTAGTGAGTTTTGTTTTCTCTTTAGTGTGTATGATTATAACAATCTGAGCATCGAGGTTTTAAAAAGCTTAGCCTAGGTACTCTCAAGATTCTACTAGCGGTACTGCCGCACTGCTCGTCGCTGCTCTCGCTCGACATCGCGGCGTTTGATGGTTTCGCGCTTGTCGTAGCGTTTCTTACCCTTGCCGAGGGCAATGACGAGCTTGATATAGCGGCCGCTGGTGAGGAGTTTGGTAGGGACGATGGTGTAGCCGTCCTTCTTGCGGGCGGCGAGTTGCTCGATCTGCCGCCGCTTTGCCAGAAGCTTACGTGCGCTGGTGCTGACTGTCCGGGCATTTGGTTGGCCCTGCTCGTTGTGACGCAGCGAGAAGCTGGCGTTATTGAGCCACAGCTCGCTGTTGCGAATCGTCACATATGCCCCCTTGAGCTGCACATGGCCCTCACGGGCGGCGCGGACCTCTAGGCCAGTCAGGCTTATGCCGACCACTATGTCGTCGCTTAGTTCATAATCAAACCGCGCACGGCGGTTGACAATAGCTGGTACTGATGGCTTGGTAGAATGGGATTTGCTCATACGTCTCTTCTATTGTAGCAGATGAAGTGGCGTGTGAGGATGCGAAGGTGATAGATTTGGGCTCGAGCAAGCCAAGAGACGACTATTATCTAGCGGGTAGTGGCACCCTCTAGGGAATAATAGTTTATACTACGCGTAGTCGTTGGGAGCGGTATCGATACCAAGATAGCGAAAATACTGCTGGACATCTGCGAGACCTCCGCCCGACTTAATAATAATGCGGCAATCTTGCAAGAGCCAACTCGCGTTGTCATAGCCATAATTGCATAGTGGGTCGAGATGCTCGTTGATATAACTCATCGTGAGAGGAGGAAACTCTACGGCAGGGTTCTCTGGGCCTTGCTGGTCGAGAATGGTATTGGTCGTGTCTAGCAGTCTATCGCGCTGGCGGTGTGGTGCGTTGAACTGGGATATGAGCTTGGTGTGCATATCTTCGGAGGTTGGGCCTGGGTTGCTCTTTGCCTCAAGTGCAAAAAGTGGTTTCTGGGTATATGTGTCAACACCCCCTCGTGTGCTTGCTAAGTGTCTCTGAGAATTTTCCATGTATGACAAAACTAACAATCCTTCCTATTGTTTCTTTTCTAGC
This sequence comes from uncultured Candidatus Saccharibacteria bacterium, assembly GCA_938046115.1. Classification (GTDB taxonomy): domain Bacteria; phylum Patescibacteriota; class Saccharimonadia; order Saccharimonadales; family Saccharimonadaceae; genus Saccharimonas. The sequence goes on from CALIXX010000046.1 coordinate 20,090, forward strand.
GTGTCTGCAGACCATTATACCGCTAAATGTATGGAAAGAATGTCGTAAAAATAACAGAATAATAATGCGAAGTGTTCAACTCACTCCCCTGCCCGCAAAGGATATAATTCGCCATGCTATAATATCCCCTATGATTGCCGATATTGCCATTACTGAGAAGTCGTTTGGGGCGAAGACGCTGATGACGGATGTGAAGTTTAGTGTGAATGATGGCGAGAAGGTGGGCCTGGTGGGGCGCAATGGTGTGGGCAAGTCGACACTGTTTGGTGTGCTAACAGGGGTAGATGATGACTATAGTGGCTCGATTATCTTCAAGCGTGGCAGTGTGGTGGTGGCAACGGCCCAAGAGCACCACGACAGCGGTGATATCACAGTACTTGAGTATATCTTGCGCGGTCTTCCGGAGTATGCGCGCCTGCGCCATATTATCACCACCTACCCCGAGACGATGGGTGACGACATGGACAAAATCGAGGCATACACCGCAGCGCTGGAGCGCTTTGGCCAGAAGGGCTTCTACCAGATTGAGGAGCTGGTGGCGGAGGAGCTAAAGAACTTCCAAATGGCAGGCTATGGTGAGCGACATCTGGCGAGTTTGAGCGGTGGGCAGAAGCGCCTAGTGGAGGTGGTGAAGATTATGCACGCCCAGGCTGACCTTGCACTGATCGATGAGCCAACCAACCACATGGATTATGTCGCCAAGAAGCAGTTTATCGATTGGCTCAAGGGCGCAAAGCAAGCAATGCTCGTCATTACCCACGACCGAGATGTGCTGGCAGAGATGGATCGGATCGTTGAGATAAAAGATGGCACAGCCCTCAGCTACCGAGGTAATTATGATGCCTACCTGCGCCAAAATGCCTCGGCAACGGGCAACGCGATGCATGAGTATGAGCAGGTTGAGCGGCGGATTGCCAATGTGAAGGATAAGGTGGTGCAGTTTCGCCGGATGAAGGAGCGGGCGCGTGACCCCGGTACCATTAAGCAATTCAAGCAGCGTGAGCAGCAGGCTATGGCGGAGCTCGAGCAGCTCGAGCAGATTGAGAAGCCGACGTTTTGGATTGATCGCGACAATGTGGCTCAGCTGGAGTATAAGGTGGCTGATCGCTACCAGAAGTTTAAGGCGCGGACGATTCGCCTGAATATGCGCGATGGCGCAATGCGAAGCCAGCGCACACTGGTGGCGGTGCGAGACTTGGCGCTGGGCTATGGCGAACGGATCTTGTTTGAGGGGGTGAATATCGATCTGCGTGAGGGTGAAGCTGTGGAGCTGCGTGGTCGTAACGGCGCGGGCAAGACGACACTTATTAGAGAACTACTTGCCGCGCAAAATCTGGTGCAAGACAGAGGTAGCGATACGCCTATTGTCTATAGTGGCTCGCTGCAACTCGATAGCCATATTCGGATTGGCGTGTATGAGCAAGAGATTGCCCCGACATATCTTAGCCTCACACTGGCTCAGGCGATTGAGCAGATGCACCTCGACCGTGGGCTGCCAATTGGCCAGACCAAGCTCCGCCAGTTGATGAGCGACTACCTCTTTGCCGAGACGGATGGCGATGTGCCACTCGCTCGCCTGAGCGGTGGGCAGAAGGCGCGTTTCCAGATTATTAGCATGCTAGCTAATGAGCCGCAGCTACTCATTCTCGATGAACCTACTAACCACCTCGACCTGCCCAGCATCGAAGAGATCGAGGCGGCGCTGGAGCGCTACACCGGCGCCATCCTCTACGTCAGCCACGACAACTACTTTCGGCAAAAGTTGGGTGGCGAAGTGGTGCAGATTGGGGCGCAGTAAGAGGTGATCTCATCGTAAAATATCAATCGCTTCTACACCCCCTTTCTCAAGTGCATATCTTTCAGTATCATGAGAGCTCGCATGCTTGGTAGACTCATCTCTCGTAGTGGTGAGCGTGAGCATTACAATAAGCCCCCACTTCTCTGCTCTACACTTTTCTATTAACTACTTCACGTCGGTGGAGTGTACGTTGATTAATTTTAGAATTATGTAATCTTCAGACATGAGAACCTATCATACGTATACTATACTGTGCATAATTTCGTACCAGCATATTGCTTACGGTTGCAATCTACGCTATTGTAGAAGCAATGAGACTGAACAAAGATAGATCAAGCGCGGGGTTTGCTCTGCCAACGGTAATCGTGGCATCAGTGGTGGCAATGATGCTACTCCTCGTGGCGGCGTCTGCGTCGACGGCGATTCGCGAAGGGCTCTACGCTCAGCACTACCGGCGCTTGGCCCGTGAGGCGGCCGAGAGTGGCGTCGTCCTTGCCAGCAAATGTCTTGAGCTCAATAACGACCTCGCGCAGTGGTCAGATGCTGCAAAATTGCGACCCAATACCGATTGCAAAGGTACAGTAGTCGCTGGTCGCACCCAGTATGTTCAGCAGGATGGTAATGTGCGCACGACCTTTGAGGTGGGTGAGCCAGAGCGCCGCGAAGGGAGTATTCAGCGCATCACGGCGGTGGGCCGGACGGAGCTTATCCGCACGACGGATGGCGCAGTGTGGAAGAGCTACGAGTATCGCCTGGCAGGGCAAGCGGGCCTGAGCGCACTGCTCGATAGTGTCTCGTTTGGTTATGCGGCTGGCGGCGGCTTTACACTCAATGGTGCGTTCTTTACCGTCATCGACGAGTTTGGTCGGCCACGCTCGGCAGGGTTTAATGGTTTTGGCCAGCTGGGAGTTGGTTCGACTACCGACACACTCACGCTCAAGCAATTTAATATTCCTGCTAACAAGCGCGTCGTACGTACCTACACCAACTTCCTCTCTCATGGCCGTAACCTGTTTGCGCTCACGGAGAATGGCGAGGTATGGGGTGCCGGGCTGCATAACTTTGGGCAGATTGGCAACCCGAGCCAAATTATTGCATGGGTAACAAACCCCGTCCAGTTTGTACTGCCTGGCAATGACAATGTTGCGACCTTTGTTTCGCCGCTGGGGATTGTCACCTTTGTCGTAACATCTCAGGGGAACGTCTATGTAGCTGGCTCCAACGACAAAGGTGTTGCCGGTATTAACTCGACCGCTCCGACAATAAAGATGCCAACCAAGATGCCCTTCCCTGAGAAGATTCGGGCCGATGCTCACTCCTGGGCAGTCGACAGCAAAACAGCCTATGCGATTGGTGAGAGCGGCGCGGTCTATGGCTGGGGCAATAATGAGTTTGGCCAGCTCGCTCAGGGCGATATCAATGAGCGGCGAGCACCCGTCCGCTTGGGTGACTTTGGTAAGCCTGGCAAAACCAAGGCAGTGCAGCTCGCCTTCGACGGTGATACGGTCTATATTCGCGATAATGCAGGGGCAGTCTACTCGGCTGGCAAGACAAACTATGGCCAAGCTGGTGTGCCGACCTTCCGGCTGCGTGCGGGGGTGTCAGACCGTTGCTTGGCGGCGGTGGGGGCAAATCTCAGGACAGAAAAGTGCTCGGGTGCTGCTGCAAACCAAAAGTGGCACTTCGACCGGACGAACAACGCCCTGCAAGTCGAGTCAAACCCAGGTGGAGGCCAAAACCGCTGTGTCGAAGCAACCGGCCATAATAATGAAGAGACGCGTATGCGGTGGTGCGCTTGGTGGTCTAGTGGCAAGCGCTTCGACTTCCGCTACCCAGCAGGTGCATGGAGCCATGTCTACCTTAGCAATAGCACCGACATTGGTGGCCGAGGCCTATGTGTTGCTGAAGTCAATATCGCAACTGGTGGCGAGACGAGGATGAATTCGTGTGAGTACTATGCAGACAGAACATTCTTGCCATATAATCCAACACTCGAGCGTGTCGCGCCGTCTGGAGTAGTAGACATCACAACAGACCAGTACTTTACCACCATGGTCTATGCTAACGGCGAGGTTAAGACCTTTGGCCTCAATAACGGTGCACTGGGCAATGGCGTCTATGTCGATACATCCAATCTAGATGCTTACAAACGTCACGTATATAACCCAACCCCAGTCAAGTTCATCCTGCCTCCAGGGGCTAAGGCAGTTTCGTCGTGGACAACCTCCAATGGGCTTAACCCCAAGAATGCTAACACCTTTGTTGTCACCAGCGATGGCCGTGTCTTTGGGGCAGGCAGCAATGTGACAGGCCAGCTAGGTATTGGGCATATTGGTGGCGGCACTAATGGCATCTACCCCACCCCGCAGCAAATGCTCGTCCTTGGTACGCAGGGCAACTTAGCATCGTATGTGCGCTCGGGTTATGGCACAACGGTGGTTTATACCAACAACCGCAAAGTCTTTACGGTGGGTAACAACTCCAACGGCCAGCTGGGTGACGACACGACTACCACCAACCCAACACCCCGTGCCAACAAGAATACAAATGCCCAACGCCACGTGAAGTTCTACTAGGCAGAGCATAGCTGCGAGAGGTACAACCTCTACCGATTGCTAGTACGAGAAGCTTATATATGCACAAAATAGCGATGTGGGTGAGAGATCATATATCTAGTCAATATATTTTAAGCATTAGGATTGCATGATGATTATCTACAAGTAAGAATAAAATAGAGTAACACTTGTTAGAGACAATAAATCAGTGATATGTATGATTGTCCAGGTTTCTCTTAATTGAGTCAAACAAAAAAGCATGAACAATATATGTATACTACCTATACCTCTCCATTTCCCTCGTATGCGAGCAGCCAATAACAAAACTCACTGCCCTTCCCGAGCAGTGAGTTGACTGTGATACATAGCCAAGCTATGCTTCTGGCAGCAGCCCCTTTGCTGTAAGGAGCTCGTCAATCCGAGCTCGGTCGAAGCCATAGACGATCTCGCCAGCAATGTCTGTAACTGGGATGCCTTGGGCTTTGCCGCCGGTTTTGGCAGCGAGCTCGTCCTGAGCACCAGGCGTTTTCTCGATGTCTTTGACGGTGTAGTGTACACCCAGCTTGTCGAGATATTGCTTCTCTGTTTTGCAATAGGCGCACCACTCTGCGCTATATACTATAATTGATGGTATTGTATTCATACTTATCCCCTTTCGCTCTTGCTAGTATAGCATGGATGGTGATGGAGTTGGCAAGCGTACTGGGTGTACGGCGCACAGCTTCTTTCTCAGTATTAGCTCTATGAGTGTGAGGAGGCTAATCCTCTGTGGTGTGTTGGCTTGTCAGATACCAGCCACCATCGTGCGGTGATTGATACGCGCGTAACTGCACATCTAGCTGGTATTTGCGGAGCTCGGCGATGGCGCGCAAGGCGGCGGCACGGCTCGGGTAGCGCTTCTTAACTGCTTCGCTGCGCGGTGGGCGGTAGGGCTGATGCTTAGGCGTTTTATTGCGGCGTGGCATAGCTCTAGTATACGCGGCTTTGCAATGCGACGCCAGTTGTCTCACATGTATCCTCTTAAGGAATGGTTATAAAAGTTAATGCAATATCCAACTGCCGCTTCCCTCTTTACGTCTGCGGGGCCTCCTGGTACAATAAGGCCATATGAGTACGGAGTCTCGTGAGAATGCCCGCTCGCACGGTAGCCAAGTGGTTAGTGTGCTGTGGCGTACCCTACTTGGGACAACCTGGCGAATGGCGGTGCCAACTGTTGGGTTGTTTTTGCTCGGAGTTTGGGCAGACCGGCAGTTTGCAACTAAGCCGTGGCTGATGTTTGCTGGCCTCGTGGTCGGCATTGTCCTTGCAGCTGGGCTCATTCGCACCAAATTAAGGGAGGTCATCGCACATGATGTTTTTTGCGGCAGTGCCACACATCTCAGTCAAGGCAGATGAGGTGTTTTCGATCGCTGGCTGGCCAATTACTAATGCCAATCTCGTTGGTCTGCTGGGCCTCATCGTCTTGGCTTGGCTTATGTTTCGCACCCGTGCTGCGGTGCTGGGCAAGAAGAAGGCGAACTTTGCAACTCGTTTGACCGTCTGGTGCTTTGAGGGGCTGTACAATACCGTTGGGCAGGTCATCCCCAGCAAGAAATGGACGCGGCGCGTTGCCCCCCTTGTTATTACAATGTTTTTCTTTATTGCCGCGCAATATTGGCTCGGGTTATTGCCAGTTGTCGGGCCAGTGATGGTTGGCCATACACCACTGTTCCGTGGCCAAAATGCCGATCTTAACATGACCTTTGCCCTCGCGGCCGTTACGATCGTTATGGCCCAGGTGTATGCAGCACGCGAGCTTGGCTTTGTGGGCAATCTCAAGCGGTATTTTGTTAACTGCGTGATCCGATCATGTCCTTTGTCGGGATTCTCGAGATCGTGGCAGAGTTCTCGCGCCTACTGAGCCTGTCCTTCCGTCTGTTTGGTAATGTGCTGGCGGGTGAGATTTTGATTGCGATGATCGCTTACCTTACCCAAGTGGCAATGCCAGCGGTATTGCAGCCGTTCTATCTCTTTGAGCTATTCATTGGTGGCATTCAGGCCTATATCTTCTTTATGCTTTCAACCGTGTTTATTTCACTCGGGCTCACGCATCACGGCGGTGATGAGGAAAAAGATACGCACTCAAGCACCTCGACTTCTTCAGACGCGAACCTCGTGACCGAAGGAGCAAAATAACATTGGTAACAACTAAATAAGGAGAAATAATTATGAAAGACATCGCATTTACCCTGACGTATGCTATCCCAGGGGCGTTTGCCGCGATTGGGTGTGGCTGGATCGGTGCCAGCGCTATGAAGGCAGCTGGCCGCAACCCAGAGAAGATTAACGACCTACGCACCATGATGATCCTTGGTATCTCGTTCATCGATGCTTTGGCTATCATTGGTTTTGTGGCTGCGATCGTCGGCAAGGTGATGTAAGGAGTTCGCACTCGTGAATACCCTGCACTATTTTGCATCGACAGAGGCGGGTGGTGGCGATTTGTTCTCGTCGCTTGGTCTTGATTGGCAGCTGTTTGTCCTGCAAATGGTGGCATTTGTGGTGCTGCTCTTGGTCTTGAAGAAGTGGGTCTATCCACCGCTGCTCGACATGCTCGATCAGCGCGATGCGAAGATTCGCGATGGCCTCAAAGCAGCTGAGAAAGCCCAAAAGGCGGCTGACGAGACCGAGGAGCGCACCGCTGCAATGCTCAAGAAAGCCCGCCACGAGTCGCAAGAAATTGTGACTGCTGCCAAGACTGAGGCAGCCAGCATGGTGAACGACGCCAAAGACGACGCCCACACGCAGGCCGAGCGCATCTTAGAATCGGCTCGCACCCAGACACAGACGGAGCTAGCCGAGGCCAAGCGAGCACTGCGCCGGGAGATGGTCGACATGGTCGTCGAGGCAACGCGTGCAGTGACCGCTGAGACTGTTGACGCGTCGAAAGACCGCCAGCTGATCGAGAAGCATCTGACCACACTTGATAAGGAGCAGCGCTGATGGCGGCCGGTTTTTCGCGCCGCCGCCTCGCTGCGTATGTCGCTGAGCAGATTGCTGCTGGTGCTGAGGTGTCTGCCTTACTGCGTCAAGTTGCCGCCTATCTTATTGACACCCGTGCAACGCGCGATGTCGATGTGGTGGCAGCAACGATTGAGGAAGCGCTGGCTGAGCGCGGCATCGTTGTGGCTGAAGTTACGACGGCGCACGAGCTATCGGCCGCCCTGCAGAAGCAGCTCAAGACAGAGGTTACGGCACTTGCTGAGCAGAGTGGCACTGCGCCAGTTACGTCAGTGCAGCTCCGCCAGGTGGTCGACCCGTCGGTGATTGGTGGCGTGAAGATCGCTCTGCCGGGCCAGCACTACGATGGCACTATCCAACACAAACTAACCGCCCTTGCGGGCACGAAATAAGAGGAATTATACATGGCTGAAACAACGGTTACAGAGTTGTCCGAGAGCTTGCGGCAAGCGATCGCAGGCCTGGAAGCCTCTGAAGGGCTAGAGCAGGTCGGTATCGTGACCCGAGTGGGTGATGGTGTGGCCTGGGTACATGGCTTGCGCCACGCTGGCTATAGCGAGGTGCTCGAGATCGAGACCAAAACAGGTGTCGTTGAGGCATTTGCTCTCAACCTGATGGAAGATGAAATTGGTGCGGTGCTGCTTGGCAGCGACCAAGGTGTGGCTGCTGGCGACCGCGTTAAGCTCAAGGGCGAAGTCCTGAGTGTGCCGGTCGGCGAGGAGTTGCTTGGCCGCGTGGTGAACCCACTCGGTGAGCCGCTTGATGGTGGCCCAGCCATCACCACTACGCAGCGTGGCTTGGTGGAGCGCGAGGCGATCGGTGTGATGGGCCGCAAGAGTGTGCACGAGCCACTGATGACCGGTATTATGAGCATCGATGCGATGTTCCCAATTGGCCGTGGCCAGCGCGAGCTGATCATTGGTGACCGCCAGACCGGTAAGACAGCAATTGCACTCGACACGATGATCAACCAAGCCCGTCAAAAGACTGGCGTGGTGAATGTCTACGTTGCCGTTGGGCAGAAGCTGAGCAAGATTGCTCGCTTGGTTGAGCGCCTCAAAGAAGAAGGCGTGATGGATCAGACTATCGTGGTGGCAACCAGCCCAAGCGATCCAGCTTCCCTGCTCTATCTTGCGCCATACGCTGGTACCGCCATGGGTGAGTACTTCCGCGACAATGGCGGCCATGCTTTGATGATCTACGACGATCTCACCAAGCACGCTGTCGCTTACCGCCAAATGAGTCTGCTCCTGCGTCGCCCACCAGGGCGCGAAGCCTTCCCGGGTGATGTGTTCTATTTGCATAGCCGCCTACTCGAGCGCAGTGCCAAGCTAAGTGATGAGCTTGGGGCGGGTTCACTTACTGCCCTGCCGATCATTGAGACTCAGGCGGGCGATATCTCCGCCTACATCCCCACCAACGTGATTTCCATCACCGACGGGCAGATCTTTATGGAGACAGATCTCTTCTACCAAGGTATTCGCCCAGCCATTAGTGCTGGTCTCTCGGTGTCGCGTGTTGGTGGTGCAGCGCAGACTAAGGCGCTCAAGAGTGTTAGCGGTAACCTCAAGCTCGGGTTGAGTCAGTTCCGCGAGTTGGCAAGCTTTGCTCAGTTTGGAAGCGACCTAGATGCCGAGACAAAGGCGCAGATTGGCCGTGGTCAGCGCCTGACAGAGCTCCTCAAGCAGCCACAGTACCAGCCAATGAGTGTCTGGGAGCAGGTGGTGAGCATTGTGGCGGTGAGCCAAGGCTACTTCGACACCGTACCAGCCACAAAGATCAAAGCCGCGCAAGATGCTTTGCTGAGCCGTCTCTGGGCCGAGGCTAAGGAACAAATGCGCACCCTCAACAAGGGCGACCAGAAGTTTGGCGCTGATGAAAAGCTCACCCACTTGATAGAATCAACCGCGGGCGAAATTGCCAAGGAATTTGCGGAGTAAGCAACGGAGGTCGCTATGCCCAATACGCAACAGCTCAAAGCACGGATCCGCTCGGTTAAGAGTACCAAGCAGATCACCAAGGCGATGCAGATGGTAGCAGCGAGCAAGATGCGCCGCGCCCAAGATGCAAGTCGCACCACTGCACCATATACCACGGCAGCACGTGGCCTCTTGCGCTACCTCTCGCGCCAGGGTGCGACCGACGATCATCCCCTGTTTGCTCAGCGCGCCGTTAAGCGCCGCTTGATCATCGTCATTGCCGCTGATAAAGGACTGGCTGGCGCCTACAACAGCAACGTCCTCAAGCGCTACGTACAGCTCCTGCGCGACGATGACGCGGCTGGGATTGACAACACCACCATTGCGGTGGGGCGCAAGGCAGCGCAGTTTGTTGCTCGCCTTAAAGACACGCAGGTGGTTGGGGTGTATGAGGATGTGCCAGATCGCCCAACTGGGCCAGCCTTCCGGGCAATTCTCGACACCGCGCACGATATGTTTGTGAGCAAGCAGGTCGATGCGGTCGACGTTGTATTTACCCGCTTTTATAGCAGTATGACACAGCACCCTGATACGATCCACCTCTTGCCCGCTGGCCTTGATGCCGAGCAGCTCGATGCGGTGGATGACGATGAGGCAATCCCAGATGATGAAGCACTCTTTGAGCCAAGCCCACAAGCAGTACTCGACACCATCGCTGCGCGCATGGTGAGTGCCCGGCTCTACCAAGCCCTGCTTGATGCTCGGGCGAGTGAACACAGCCAGCGCATGCTTGCCATGAAGAATGCTACCGATAACGCTACTAGCCTCGTTGATGACCTAACACTCGAGATGAACAAGCAGCGCCAAGGTGCCATCACGCAAGAGCTGACCGAGATCAGCGCTGGTGTGGAGGCAATGGGATGAAACACTACGGGCGTATTGTAATGGCTGCACTTGCCATGTATGCGCTCGTGTGTGCGGTGTTGCTTCTTGTGGGTGGTGCTCAGATGCTGTCTGCCGGCCAGGGTGAGGGGCTGCTTCTTGGCCTTGCGCTGATGTTGCCGTTTGCTCTCGGTGGACTGTGGTATTGGCGGTATGGCCAGCGGCACAGTGCGAGTTTTGTAAGTGTCACGACTGGCCTGTTAGTTGTGATCCTTGCTGGCCTTGGCTCGTATGTGGCGGGCTTTCTTGTATCCTTTGCTGTGCATGGCGTGGAGGCACAGGCTAATGATGTTGCTCGCTTAGCCTGGCCGGCTCAGCCTATTATGGCATGTGCTGAGCTGCCAGCTATTCGCATGTTATTGCCATACACTCCAATCACCATACTTGTTGTCTATAGTGGTATGGTGGTATACGACTATCTGTGTCATGCTAGGTTGCGCAAAGGAGTAATCGCTGGTAATAATGGGAGAGTAACTTTAACAAAAATAAAGGAGAAGATCTGATGAGTGAACTGCCATCATATAGTCAAGAACATACTGAAGATATTCGAGCTGTTCCTGTCTTCGTTGAAGGAGAAGATGGTCGCTCAAGTCACGTTGAGATGCTTGGTGTCGATAAAGACGGTAACCCTGATCCAGATGACTTTTCTGGATATGATCCAAGCGAAGAAGATATCCTGAAGATATGGACGACTCAATATGGACATGCTCCAGAAACACCCGAAGAGTATCTGTCGTATGCTGAGCTGGTTAAGGCAACGGAGAAGTGGCACAACCAGTTGGCAGGATTTGGTAGAAGTGCTATACACGGTTCGTGCTACGAAGCTGGGGTTCATCTCCCTTGTGACTATAGCGATACGCCAACCTGGAAGCCAGGTGATGGCTCGAAGGCGTTAGTAAGAGCTGCTCTCTACCGTGTCACAGGAGGAAGTATATTCTTAACAAAACCGCTTGCAGACCTGAGCGAATTGGCGAAAGTAGACCCCCGAATGACAGGATGGGATATGTATCCCGTATCGGGCAAGAGAATATATTACGATCATCGACAAAAAGAAGGAGAAATGAATGAGTAAAAACCAAGGAAAAATCATCCAGATCATGGGTGTGGTGGTGGATGTCGAGTTCGACCGCGAGGTGGAGCTGCCAGCTATCTACGACGCCCTGCATGTCGAGCGCGATGGCCAGACGCTGACACTTGAGGTAGCACAGCATCTTGACGAGCAAACGGTGCGAACCATCAGCCTGCAATCGACCGACGGCCTGAAGCGTGGCCAGGCAGTAATTGCAACTGGTGCGCCGATCCGCGTGCCTGTGGGCGAAGCAACGCAGGGGCGGATGTTTAATGTGGTGGGCGAGCCTATTGACGGCGAGCCAGTAGCCGATGATGCGCAGCGTGCGCCCATCCATGCTGAGCCCCCTGCTCTCACTGAGCAGTCCAACAAGACCGAGATCCTCGAGACCGGCATCAAGGTGATCGACCTCATTGCGCCACTCACCAAAGGTGGTAAGGCTGGGCTCTTTGCTGGTGCTGGTGTGGGTAAGACCGTGCTCATCCAAGAGCTGATCAACAACATCGCGAAGTTCCACAGTGGTAACTCTGTCTTTGCTGGTGTGGGTGAGCGTACCCGCGAGGGCAACGATCTCTACCACGAGATGAAGGACGCTGGCGTGTTAGACAAGACCTCGCTCGTCTTCGGCCAGATGAACGAACCACCGGGGGCACGTTTGCGCGTGGCTCTCGCTGGCCTAGCAATGGCCGAAGCCTTCCGCGATGAAGGTAAGGATGTGCTGCTCTTCGTCGACAATATCTTCCGCTTTACGCAGGCTGGCGCTGAGGTGTCTGCCCTGCTGGGCCGTTTGCCAAGTGCGGTGGGCTACCAGCCGAACCTGCAGCAGGAAATGGGTGCGTTGCAAGAGCGTATTACCAGTACCAAGAAGGGTTCGATTACCTCTGTTCAGGCGGTGTATGTGCCAGCCGATGACCTGACCGACCCAGCGCCAGCCACTACCTTTGCTCACCTGGATGCTACCATTGTGATGAACCGCGCCCTGACGGAGATTGGTATCTACCCAGCGGTGGATGTGCTCGACTCGAGCTCGAACTCGCTCGACCCAGAGGTAGTTGGCGAGGAGCACTATCAAGTAGCCCGCGAAGTGCAGCGTGTCTTGCAGCAATATAAGGAACTGCAGGATATCATTGCCATCTTGGGTATGGAAGAGCTCAGCGACGACCAGAAGCAGATCGTTGCCCGGGCACGCCGCCTGCAGCGCTTCTTGGCGCAGCCATTCCACGTTGCCGAGCAGTTTACCGGCAACCCTGGTAGCTACTTCAAGCTCGCTGACACCATCCGCGATGCCAAGGATATCCTGAGTGGCAAGTATGATGACAAACCAGAGAACTGGTTCTACATGTCGCCAGTGCCACTGAGCGAGAAGCAAGACTAGCGCTCTCTGCACATTCTTACACGGCAGCAGCCAACCGAGATATTCTCTCCGTGTTGGCT
>CALIXX010000047.1 GCA_938046115.1 uncultured Candidatus Saccharibacteria bacterium
AAAAGCAAAACCGCATCGCCAAGCTGCCGCGCAAAAAAACCGCCCTTGAAGTGCAGGGTAGTAGTGTGGCCAAAACGATGACAACACCAGCCAATACAGCGTACGCCAGCGAGTAGCCCATGCTGCAGCGCCATCTTGCTACGCCACGCGCTCAGGCGCTCGCCACTGTGCTCGGCGGGCTACTTGTGGTGTTTGTGTTGCGCCTGGGGTATGTGCAATTGCTGCAGCACGACTACTATGTGTCGCAGGCCGATAGCGAGCAAGTCAAGCAATTTCGTCTGCGCGCCCAGCGCGGTGAGATATACACCATGGATGGTACTACTCCCGCCAAACTCGTCATGAACGAGACGGTCTATACCGTGTGGGCCGACCCAATGGCCGTGACGGATGCAGATAAGATCGTAGCGGTGCTCAACCAGGTGGCTGGCGGCAATGTGCGTGAGAATTTTCGCCAATACATCACGCGTAAGCCAAGCCGTTACCAAGTGCTTGCCACCAAAGTGAGCCGTAAGCAGGCTGAACTTATTAAGAAAGAGAATCTTGCTGGGGTGGGCTTTGATGCAATGAGCCAGCGCGTCTACCCAGAGGGGCAGTTGGCCAGCCAAGTGCTGGGCTTTGTCGATGCCGAGGGTAAGGGGAAGTACGGCTTCGAACAGGCCAATGATGATAAACTGCGCGGCACAGATGGGGTGCTTAAGACAGTGACAGATATCCGCTCAGTACCGCTGACGATTGGCCGGACGAATATCAACCAGCCTGCTAAGAATGGGACCAACATGGTACTGACGATCGATCGCAACATCCAGACGAGGGTCGAGCAAGCGCTCGTCGATGGGGCTAAGCGCAGCGGTGCGACTGATGTCAGTGCTGTCGTAATGAATCCGCAGAACGGTCAGGTCTTAGCCATGGCCAACCTCCCTACCTATGACCCGTCCAACCTGAAGACGATCAAAAGCGTCGCCGCGCTCAACAACAACACCATCACCACGCCATACGAGCCGGGCTCTGATATCAAGACATTCACAGTGGCAACGGGTATCGACAAAGGGGTTATCACGCCGCAAACGACGTACAATAATACCGATAGCATCAAGGTAGACGACATCACTATCGGCAATGCCAGCAAGGGCCAGACGGGCAATATTACTATGCAGCACGCTCTCAATTGGTCGCTCAACACCGGTATGGTCACGGTGGCGCAGCGCCTGGGCAATGGCAGCTACATCACTCGCCAGGCGCGCGACACAATGTATGACTACTTCCACAAGCGCTTTCGTCTTGGGCAGCTGACGGGGATAGAGCTGGCTGGTGAGGCTAAGGGTAATATCATCTCGCCCACTCAGCAGCAGGGCAATGCCGTGCGCTACTCCAACATGTCCTTTGGCCAGGGGATGGATGCGACGATGCTGCAGGTCTCGGCCGGCTTTAGCGCGATTATCAATGGTGGGACGTACTATAGCCCCACCGTCATCGCGGGGACGATTGACGACAATGGCACCTTTGCCAAGGCGGCACGCAAAGCTTCGTATGATCATGTTATCAAGCCGCAGTCATCCGCCACTGTGCGCGAAATGGTACACCAAGCGCGCCAGGCCTTTTATGCGGGTGGTGACCGCACGGGATTCTATATTGGTGGCAAGACGGGTACATCGCAAACCATCAAGGATGGTAAGTATATTTCGAATCAAACCATCGGCACCTACCTCGGTTTTGGTGGGGAGGTTGGCAAAACACCAGCGTATGTTATTATGGTGGAGGTTTCGGGCAAAGGGCTGAATATGCAGGGGGGTCGAGATGCTCACCCGATTTTCACGGATATATCTAATTGGTTGCTCGACTATATGAAGCTCGAGCCGAAAGGACACACACCATAATGAACCTCACCACACTCGTTCGCGAGCTCAACGCGACATTTCTCCTCAGCGTCGCGGCCTTTTTGCTGGCGATGGCCCTCACGCCGCTCTATACTTACTTTGCATATCGTTATAAGTTCTGGAAAAAACAGCGGGCCGCGAGCACAACGGGCGAGGAGTTGACGGTCTTTACCAAGCTGCATGCCGATAAATTTACGCGCGATATCCCCACTATGGCAGGGATGGTTGGTATTGTGGCCATTGCTGTGGTGACGCTGGGGTTTAATCTCGACCGAGCCCAGACCTGGCTCCCACTGGCAGCATTGCTTGGCGGTGGGGCAGTGGGGCTGCTGGACGATGTGATCAATATCAATAGTGATGGCTCGGGCTCGGCAGGCCTGCGCGCCTGGCTGAAGTTCTCAATGATCGCGGTGATGGCGGCGGTACTGGCCTGGTTCTTTTACGTTAAGCTGGGCTATACAACAGTGCATGTGCCGTACTTTGGCGACTGGCAGCTCGGCCCGTGGATTGTCCCGCTTTTTATCTTTGCGGTGGTAGCAACTGGCAATGCAGTGAATATTAGCGATGGCCTGGATGGTCTGGCTGGTGGACTGCTGGCGGTGAGCTATTGCATCTTCGGGGTGATTGCCTTGCTGCAGGGGCATTTGCAGTTGGCAGGCTTTTGCTTCACCGTAGTGGGAGTGCTGCTGAGCTACCTGTGGTTTAATATCTATCCAGCACGGTTCTTTATGGGCGATGTGGGGAGCTTTGCCTTTGGGACGAGCCTAGGCGTCGTGGCGATGCTGACGAATACGCTGTTTTTGCTGCCGGTCATTGGTGTGCTGTTTGTGGTAGAGGCGGGCTCGAGCCTTATTCAAATCCTCAGTAAGAAGTTCTTTCACCGTAAAGTGTTTATCTCGGCACCAATTCATCAGCACTTCCAAGCAGTCGGTTGGCCAGAGGTGAAGGTGACGATGCGTTTCTGGGTAATCTCTTGCGTGACAGGCTTTATTGGCCTGATGATGGCGCTGGGTGGGGGGCACATCTAGAATGGCTGCTGCTCGCCGCATCCGTGCTGCTCACCGATCAGCTTCGGCTCGGTCGGCTCAGCCAGTGCGCCGCGAGCAACGTAGTACTACCTCCGCTCCATCTGTCGCTGTGCCACGTTTGCACCGGCCGGATTATCAGATTATCCTCTGGGTGGGGCTGCTCATGCTGCTGGGCCTGGTAGTGATGTATGCCATTGGCCCGCAGCGTGCCAATGTGCTCAACTCTGCGCACAACACCAACTACTACACCGATGGCTACTTTGCCATCAAGCAGACGGTGAGCTTGCTGCTGTCAATTAGCGCCTTTGTGGGGCTGTCGCTCGTGCCCTTTGCATGGTTGCGCCAGAAGGCAGGTACGCTGCTAGCGAGCGGTTTTGTGCTGTGTGCGCTGTTGTTTGTCCTTGGTAATATGCTGCATGTCTCGGCGATTGCTCAGTGTAGCCTTGGGGCATGTCGCTGGTTCTCGCTGGGGCCACTGGGGAGCTTCCAGCCAGCCGAGATGCTGAAGTTTGGCATGCTTATCTATATGGCACTCTTTCTTGGCAAACGAATGCGTCAGGGGGTGATAAACGACCTCCACCAGACGATCATCCCCATGGTAATTATGATGTGTGCAGCGCTCTTTTTCGTGATATTTTTGCAAAAGGATATGGGCACGGGCCTAGCGCTCACCGCCATGGTAGCATGCATGGTAGTAATGAGTGGCATGAGCTGGCGCTGGCTGGCTTACCTAGCAGCGGGCTGCGTGGCGCTGGTGCTGCTGCTCATCGTCATTGCGCCGCACCGCATGGAGCGGGTGGCGACCTTCTTCCAGGGGGATGATCACGCGGCCAGTAGCAACGATGATGGCTACCACATCAAGAATGCCAAGATTGCACTGGGTACAGGTGGGCTATTTGGCCTGGGTATTGGCAACAGCATCCAAGCGACCGGCTATCTCCCTGAGGCGATTAATGACTCAGTCTTTGCTATCATTGGTGAAACGTTTGGCTTTGTGGGGACGGTGGTCGTGCTAGCGCTGTTTGCAGCGCTGCTGCTGCGCCTACTGAGGATTGCCGAGCGTTTGCCTGATGCAACAATGCGCCTGGTGGTAGCTGGAGTCTTTGGCTGGCTGGGCGCACATGTTATGCTAAATGTAGCGTCGATGATTGGAGTCTTCCCACTGACGGGTATTACGCTGCCATTGCTGAGCTTTGGTGGCACCAGTATGGTATTTATTGCTGGTGCGCTTGGTCTGGCCTTCCAATTATCACGCCAGGCAGCTTACCAACCAATCAACGAAAAGGAGACCTCTCATGAAGCTACTGGCAGTCGGCGGTGGATCGGGCGGGCACGTTACGCCGGTCGTCGCCGTCATTAATGAAATCGCAGCCCTCCAGCCCGATGTGCAGGTGACCTTCGTCTGCGATAAGGCCTTCGCTAGCCAATCGCGCGGGCTCATGCAGCACGCTGCGGTGCCAGTGCAGGTGCGGACAATCGCCGCGGGCAAGTTCCGGCGCTACCAGCACCTCAGTATGCTGCGCCAGTTGCTGATGCCAAGTATTGTCCTAGCTAATGTATGTGATATCTTCAAGATCCTGGCTGGCGTGTGTCAGAGCCTCTGGCTGGTGCTGCGCTGGCGGCCAGATGTGATCTTTGCTAAGGGAGGGTTTGTGTGCTTGCCGGTTGGCATTGCGGCGCGTTGCCTACGCGTACCAGTAGTGATTCACGACTCCGATGCTCGCCCTGGCCTGACCAACCGTGTGATGGCACGTTGGGCAGCAGCGATTGCTACGGGCTGGCCACTCAAGCATTACCACTATCCAGCATCGCGTAGCCGCTATGTGGGGGTGCCGATTGGCGCTGATTTTCACCCACTCACTCCGGCTCAGCGGCAGCAGGCACGGCAGACCTTCTCGCTTGATCCACACAAGCCACTAGTCGTTGCTACCGGCGGTGGTCTTGGCTCGGCTATTATCAATCATGCGGTGCTGCGCGCTGCCGATGACCTGCTGGCTGCTGGCATGCAGGTTTATCTGGTAGCGGGCAAGGGCAATTACGATGCCGCCCAGGCTAAAGCGCCGCAGCACCCCGATTTTCACTGCGTACCCTTCGTTTTCGAGCATATGGCGCAATTGCTCGGCGCAGCCGATGTAGTAGTATCACGCGCTAGTGCCACCTTCACACAAGAGCTCGCTGGCCTCGCGCAGGCGGCTATCTTGGTGCCAGCCCATCACCTGGGCGACCAACGCAAAAATGCTGCCATCTATGCTGAAGCCAAGGCTGCGCTAGTCTTGCAAGATGACGCCTTAGAGCAGAGTGATGCCCTTGGCCAAGCCATTCTTACCCTCATACGCGACCCTGCGCAGCGCCAGCAGCTCGCTCAGCGCCTCCACACTTATGCACGTCCCCACGCCGCCCGCGACGTTGCGCAAATGGTAGTGGAGACGGCTCGGCGTCAGAAGTAGGGTAGGTAAGACCAGAACGCACATCTCACTCCGTCAAAATGACGGGGTTCTTCACCACTTGAGAGTTCAGTGGCCAGTTAATTCGGTTGACTGTTTTAAAGGCTAGTAGCCTTTGCCAACAACCAACCATCTACGGTATAATGGCCTGTAGCATCATGGGCTTTCGCACAAAACAAACACCACCACCAGCGCGCCGCCGAGCTGCCAAGAATAAGAGGGAAGAGCAGCCCCAGCGCAGCACCTATACCTACCGACGCAACCGGACACTAACCGGTAGCTTAGTGAGCCGCGTGCCGAGTGCGGGCGAGTCTAAGGCGCAGCTGCGGTCGCCGCGTATGCATGCGCATGATTTGCGCCGGACGCGCCGCCGCGTGGCACTGTCGCTTGGAGTGGTAGTGGGGCTGCTGGCTGCAGTGTGGTTTGCGCTCGATAACGTCATTGCGACACCAGTTGTTGCAGGCAATCTCACCAGCAACCATCAGCTCTACCAAGCCAAGATCAACGACTATCTCACTGCCCATCCGCTGGAGCGTTTTCGCTTTGCACTCAATACTAGTCGGCTGGCGGCCTATCTCCAGACGCATGATTGCCCCGAAGTGGCCGCAGTGCTTCCAGCCACGCAGCAAGCTGGCCTGGGGCGCCGTGGCGCTGGCGCTCACCGGCACGCTGGTGCGCTGGTACGAAAGCCACCAGATCGCCGCCGGCGTGGGCCACATCCCGGTCAGCAACCTGTATGAAGTTTTCATCATGTTCTGCTGGATGACCACGCTGTTTTACCTGTACTACGAGGAGCAATACCGCACGCGCGCCCTGGGCGCATTCGTCATGCTCGTGGTCAGCGCCGCCGTGGGCTTTTTGCTGTGGTACACGCTCGTGCGCGAAGCGCACCAGATCCAGCCGCTCATCCCCGCCCTGCAAAGCTGGTGGATGAAGCTGCACGTTCCCGCCAACTTCATCGGCTACGGCGCCTTCTGCA
>CALIXX010000048.1 GCA_938046115.1 uncultured Candidatus Saccharibacteria bacterium
ATTATGTATGCTTCCCAAGCATGAGACGAGGGTTCGACTCCCTCTACCCGCACCACAAAGAGGATCACACTCAGTATAGGAGTGTGTTTTTATTTCTATGATGTATGATCGTAAACTTGTCATTGTCCAAAACCCTTATAGCACCCGCCATCGCGAGGTGCAGGCTGGTGTGTTTGATCGGCTTGATACAGCGGGCATTCCCTACGACACCATAACGACGCGCTTTTCGCAGGCGAAGGACAACATCAAGTATCTTGCCGATCGCCTCCCAGATGACGCCCATATCATCAGTGCGGCAGGTGATGGGACGAGTACGCAGGTGGTAAATGCAGGGCTGAGGGCTGAGCTTGATGGCGCAATGTATAGCTTTATTGGCTATGGTAATTGTAACGATCTAGCGAGAGGCCAGCGCGATCCTTTACCACTGTTGCAGGCCAATCGCCACACTATTATTCATCAGCCGCTCTCTATTGAGGTGAATGGTGATTCATGGCGATACGCCCCTGGCTATATGACACTTGGCTTGACCGCTCTGATTGCCAGCGGCTTCGCCAGCACGGCATCGCGCGAACGCATGCGCCGCACACCACCCCACACTAAGCTTGTACGCAGTATGGGGCAAGTTGCCACCACCTATCTGCGTGCACACGATACCTACTTACCGCCTTTTACAACCAATCTTTCTGCTGATGAGCAGGTTGGTCTAACTGATGTGATGATGATCAATAGCCAATGCATGGGGCGCCTGATTCGCTCGTCGATCGACTATCCACAGACCGACTTTTTTGGCTACCATCAAGCCGACTTCTCGTCGGGCTGGAAAAATATCCCCTTTGCTTGCAGCGCCATAGCGGGCCACACACCAGCCGAAAGAATCACTGAAATCACGCTCACCTTCTGTGAGCCAGCCACCATCCTCGCCCAGACCGAGGGAGAACACGCCGCACTGCCGGCGGTATCGACAATTCGCGCGTATAAAGACCCAGCAAAGGCTATTCGGGTTGTGCGGCCCTAGCCACTGACTATGTCGTTGGTTGGGTATGTCTCATCTACTGCAGCCCCTGCCGAATCTGCGCCGCACGCGTCTCCCCCACCACTGCCGCTAGCTCTGCTTGGCTGGCGCGCATAATACCGCGCACACTGCCAAACTGCCGCAGCAGCTTCTGCTTGGTTTTGGGGCCAACGCCAGGGATGCCATCGAGCGCACTTTTGACGCTGGCTTTGCGCTGCAACGCCGTGTGATAGCTGACGGCAAAGCGGTGCGACTCGTCGCGGATGCGCTGGAAGAGCTTGGTAATGTCACTGGCTGCAAGCGGCGTGGTAGCTACCTGGCTGGTACTGCTGGCTGGTTGTTCCTGCACGGCAGAAGCAGCCTGGGCCGCCTCTAGCTCATACACCGCGGCGCTACCCCGCAAATTCTTAGAGTGCGCGCCGGCGTTGCGCTGCCCCGGGTGGAGGTTAATCACATAGACATCGCCATCCTCGTAGACGGTAATACCGCTCGGGCGCTCGGCCTGCAGGCGCTGAATATACGCTAGCCCCACCTGCGAGCCAGTTTTGTGCACCAGGATCTCTTCCTCGCGCTTGGCAATGCTGATGGTCGGCACACGCACCCCACGCGCATCACGAGCTGCAATTGCTGCTGCTAGCTGGCCTTTGCCACCGTCAATCAGGAGCAGACTCGGCCTGCCCCAGCTCTTGATATGGCGCTCACTGAGGCGGCGAAAGATGACATCGTGCATATTACCAGTGTCGTCGTTTTTTTCGCTCACTTTAAACTTGCGGTACTCGGCCCGATCACTGACGCCATTGCGAAACACCACCATGCTCGCCACCACCTGGCGGCCGCTCATGTGGCTGATATCGTAGCCTTCAATGCGGGTTGGCTCGCTGGCTAGGCCCAGTAGCGTGGTCAAGTCCGCTAAGGCCCGGTCCTTACTGATAGCCAAAAATTCCTTATCGCCAAACATCACCCGGCGCTGCAGCTCCTGCATAGCGCGCAGCTTGTTGCGCAGCTGGGCGGCCCGCTCAAATTCGTGTAGCCCCGCGGCCGTCTTCATATCGCGCTCCAGCTCGGCAGCGATGGCTTTGCGGTTGCCTTTGATGTAGCTAACGAGCGTACGTAGGTTGGCTTTGTATACTAGCGGGCCGTCGCTGACTTTGGGACTCAGGCCTAAATCTTCGTCTAGCTTTGATTGCCCGGGCCGGCGCTCGTGCGTCAGGTAGGGGAAGATTGGCCGCAGGTAGCGCAGGGCTTTTTTGAGCGCAAAGCTATTGTAGAAGGGGCCGTAATAATCAGCGCCATCGTCCGCCGGGTTGCGCGTCAAGCTCACCACCGGCCAGTCGCTCTTCATATCAATCCGCACGAAGGTCTGCGATTTATCATCGCGCAGCAGCACATTGTAGCGTGGCATGTAGCGCTTGATCATCTCGCTTTCTAGAAAGAGGGCGTCTACTTCGCTTTCGGTCTCGATCCAATCCGTATCGTGGATCTCCGCCACCAGCGCCATGGTCTTATTATCCCGTCCGCGCGAATCCTGAAAATACTGCCGCACTCGGTTGCGCAGCACTGCCGCCTTGCCGACATAAATTACCTCCCCACTGGCCGACTTATGAAAGTAGACACCTGGGCTGCGAGGTAATGTTTTGAGCTTGGCGTAGAGGGCGGCGTTCATACTTTCTATTATAACGCGAAGCTACTGTTTGCCGGTAAACAGCCGGAACAAACCATCGTGCTCACCCTGAGCAAGCTTAACAGCCCAGTCTCTCGTTTCGAGATCTGCCAAAAGATGTGCTTTGAGCGCAGTCAAACCAAGTTTCTGTCGCGCTTGTTTGACCTTCTCTGCTTGCTCAACAAAGGCAAAAAATTGCTCACGATATTCCTTTGGGATATCGCTAATCTTGCCGTTCGGCATGACAACGTTCTCGAGCCCTGTTAGTTTTCTTTCGTCCTTTTTGCGCACGCCAGCAATCGATCGATTCATATACGCACCGAGCTGAGCAACGGGGCCAGGGATGGTACAAACTGTTTGGCCGTCTTGTTCGACACGCCAAGGATCAAGGCTTTCAAGTGGAATCTTCGTTTCGCTGCCAGCAAGACGCCAGTAAAGTTCCTTTTCACCCCCTTTGCCCTCTTTAAGATAGCGATCACCAGTGAAATGGCTCAAACCTTTGAGTGTATTCATTAGTGGAGTGCCATATGGCCTAAGGCCAAATACCGAAGGGACAAGCAGCCCACCCAGCGCATCTTCCATCTCGTCTCGATATGCTGCTACTGTACCTGTCGTATGCACTAGTGTGTCGAGATCTCGCACCGTGCCATTACTCTCACGCCGCCGCGGCAGGTAGATATTACCAATCCGCACCACACGATTATCCCAATCGATCTCCTCGGCATGAGTGACTGCGTGTAAACCGAGCCCGCCAACCACAGTATAGGGAGCATCTCCCACGTCTTCCATCCGATTGTGAAAATCTGCTGCAACTAATGTGAAATATGAATTGTCTAGGGTTGTTTCTGGGGATCGTCTCATACACTTGGTTATACCATACTTTTGTGGGTGTGAGAAGTGTTTTGCATACTATTGTACGACTCTGTCGTATTAGTTTTTATCTTGTTCGAATCATATCCATGGTACGTTCTATATGGATACAAAATAAGGCCAAGCCGTTACCCGGCAGTACTCACTACACCCTCATACTTACTCTAAAGCTTGGCAAACCCTCTGCCGCAGCACCGGCACAACCTCCGCCTCAAACCATGGGTTACGCGCTCGCCAGCGAGCAGTTAGCGGCGAGGGGTGTACGAGCGGAAAATACTCTGGCAAATACTGCGCAAAATGCGCCACCGTTTCTGTTAAGTTCTTCTCTGCCTGGCGGGCAAGGTAGTACTTCTGCGCATAGGCACCAACCAGAATCGTTAGGCGCACTGCCGGCATGCGGGCACGGAGCTTTGGGTGCCATTTCTTGGCAAACTCCTTACGTGGCGGCAAGTCGCCGTGCACGCCCTTGCCAGGATAGTAAAAATCCATTGGGATGAGCGCAAAAAGATCGGGGTTGTAAAACTGCTCATCCGTCACGCCAAGCCACTGCCGCAGAAGGCGGCCGCTGGCATCATTCCACGGCACTCCTGTTTCCTGAGCAATGCGACCTGGTGCCTGGCCAACAATGATAATGCGTGAGCCGGCAGAGGCGCTATAGACCGGCGGCCAACCCTGCGCCGTAAAATCAGCATTCATTGGATCAGCACAAATGTGCTCGTAAAGAAGCGGCTGTGGTTGCTCGTTTGTCATATCTTTAGTATAGCGAAGTTGTGTAGTTGGCTCAATTGTAGCAAATGCCACTATCCGCTAGTCCTCCACCGTTAGCTCGATTATCTTCTGGAAGGTTTTGCCGTTACGGATCGTGAGCTGTTTGTAAAACCGGGCTTTGAGCAGCTTTTTATGATAGTTTGATGTAAGATAATCGGCTTGATCATGATTACAATAAAAGAACGCCGTACGCCCAAAATAGAGCTGCTCGCGACTATTCGCCCAGGTGGCTGCCTCTGCCTCAATCGCCGTCTTATCCGCCTCTGGCAAGTAGAATAGCGCATCCCGCCGATAGGCCGCACCGTCCTGCCACCAGCTCGGTAGTTGAGCCACCTCTTGCTGGAGCGTGGCAGCACTGATGATAATAAACGGCACTGGGAAGTCATAGGTCACGTCAAAATAGCGCGCCAATGTGCGCTGGATCACCTCCTCCGGCTCGCTGCTATCAAAAAACAGATTGCCACTGTTGATATACGAGACGACATTACAAAAGCCCAGCTCCATCAAGTCCGCCTTCAGGCGATCCATACTCACCCTATGCTTGCCGCCAACATTAATACCCCGGAGCAGCAGCGCGTAGCGCATTGATTGTGCTGTGGTGTGGTGGGGTGTGTGCATAGTGCTATTATACAAGGATGCACGGTGAGTGTCATGTTGCTGGGCGACGAATCGTAAACGTGAGGTTGACGCAGCTCCCCACATCGAGCTGGTTTACCCGCCGCACCTTAGCAGGCAGCGGAATGAAGTGGGTACCATCACCCATTGGCAGTAGTGAGGTATCCCACGACACCTCCCCTACCACCGCATGAACCGCAATCAGACCACGCACCGCTAGTGGCTGGAGCACTTCTGTATATCTCTGCGGCACTGCGACATAATACCAGCCACCTGCTTGCGGAAATTGCTGCACCCGCCCATCAATGATATACGTGCACATCACCCGTCACTCTCTCCTGCTTGCTGAACGATATCGACCGTTACACCGCTTGGGTCACGCACGCAAAAGTGAGTCTGGCCCCATGCCTCGGTGGTGAGTGGATGGGTGATTGCAACATCACAGTCCTTAATCCGCTCATATTCACTGGCAGCATCAGCGACCTCAAGTGAGTAAATAATGCCATGACCACCAAATGCCACTTGGAGATCTTGTGGCTGGTTGGCGAGATGTGGCTGCATCAGGCCAATCTCTGCACCACTATGCGTATGCAAGAGCTGCACATACCAATCGGCTTCGAATACAACCTCAAAGCCAAAGAGCCGACAATAGAACTCCTTACATTCCGTTATCTTTGTGGTAATTGTCACAGGATATAGTGCGTGCATATGCGTTCCTTTATGTTAATGGTTATGTCATTATAGTAGCGTGGTAGCACTCTCTCGTATTGTATATTTCGGACATTATGCTTGGTATGTCTTGTGGTAGCGCTGCGGCGTATGCTGCGTAATCCACTGAAAACGATGGATATAGTGCGACTGGTCGGCATAGAGCTCTCGCCAATCTTCCGTAAAGCTCCGCTGAAACTGAACAATTGTCCGCAGTGCTTGAGGTGAAAAACCAGTTCGCTGGCGAACAATCCGCCGCAGATGCCGCTCGGAGCAGCCCAACTGCTGAGCAATCTGGGTAATCGTATGCTGGCCATCAAGCCGAGCGATGACCTGCATGATAAAGTCATCTGCCTGCACCAGGCTACAGTCAATCATTCGTTGGATGCAAGTTGCGAGGATGTCTTGCTGCTGAGTAAAGCTATACTGTCGCAATGAAGCAATAATATCTGTGACAGCCCAGCCAGCAAGCCGCTTAATAGGTATCGCCGTGCCAACAACTGCATCGACATCACCGTGATACACACCAGGATACAAACGTATTCCCACATAATGAAATCGTCGACCCAGCGCTATCCGCCAAGCGGTTTGGCATGGCGTCATGATAGAGGCGCTGTAGTCATCTAGATCAAAAACAATATCAATACATGCATCGGGCAAAATTGTGTAGTAGAAGTTGTACGCCTGTGGCTGCGTTGTCTTTAGCTCCCATAGACAGTACACATAGCGAGCGTGCGCTACCTGTGGTGGCATTTCGCCATACCACACGCTACGAGCAGCTGCTTGCATGATGCCATTTTGCTGAGGAGTGTATGGAGGTCTCATATACTTTGTGCCGAAAATACTGTGCAACCAAGCATCTCTATTGTACCATGGGCTTTACTCGCTACTCGGCTAGTAGCCAGTGACCACTCAGCAAGAAGGTTGCTATATCTGCAAGCAGAGTAAGCCCGCACAGTATGATAACTGCTGTAATGCTCGAGCGAATGAGCGTGCTGTATCGGGCTCGCACCCGCTCGAACCAGGCTATGAGGGGTTGGTGTCTATCGCACATAATCGCGATGACAAGGCCAAAGAACAGCCCCTGGCTGACAAGCAACCACACCACGTGCGCTATGATAACGACAAGCAGTGACTGCTCGCGGCTGGCTATAGCAATCACTGCGAGGAATGATGGGTCAGTAAAGGCACCAGCTGCATAAATAATGCCACCAAGCATAATACTGCGCCCAAGCCATTGCAAGACCCGGCTATCCTGCGACTCCTTTGATTCCTTGCCCGATTTTATGTGTTTATACAAGCGAGCTGCCGCCCAGCCAAGCAGTCCCACACTTGCCGCACCTTCTGCGCCTACCCATATACAAGCTGGTACACGATGGAGCGCCTGAGCAAATAGCTCGGCACTGCTGCCAAGCAGGAGCGATGCCGCTACACCAGCGGTAACCGTCCCCGCTAAGACGACGAGCGCAAACGTAGCGATTCTTTGCTTGGGTAGTTTGCTTGCCACCAGCAGCACAACCAGCACTGCGCCAAACACATCAAACCCAGCCACGCCAAGGCCAAATGCAAGTGCAATAACATTCATAGTATCTAGTATAGCAGTAGGTTGTTGGAGATGGCATACGTATCTCTCATCACACTATAGATTATTATGAGCACCTTACCACCAACACGGCACGCCTTATCCCTGTTTACCTAGTAAGAAAATACGTGGCTCACTTCAAGCTATTGTACGCCGCGCAAAGCACCTGCTCTTATTTGCTATATCCAACGAATCCAGCAGCATTCCCCATCAAGCGATCAACGATGATACCATTGCTATTAATGATCATGGTTGGCCCATCTGTACCCGCCAAAACAACGGCTGTTTGTGCCTGCCTAGCATGAATAACACTATCTGCTGCGTGAAATTGCTTTTGCAGATAGCCATACTCAGTATCACTCAGTGGAATATAGGCAACGTCACTTCCCTTGAGCCGCTCAACAATATCTGGGTAGTGTATGTCATAGCAAACATATGCCGTAACTTTCGTAGCATTATGCGTAGCAATTACGCGTGAATAACGCGCTGTACCAATTGATTCATCTGGCGCAAGATGCGCTTTGTAATTTGTTAGTATACTGCGACCAGACTGATCTACCAGTGCGACTTTTTTGTATATTCTTGTATCGTCTTTTTCTGTTGTGTGGTAGACGATGTTGATCGATTCTCTTTGTGCAAAGGCTGCAATTGTTGTGTGCAGTGCAGGTGGGATAGAATTTTCTGGCCAGACGATTGTCGCATGAGGATATTGGTACTGTGCAATTGCGCGCTTTGTCAGATGTATGAGGTCATCCACATCAGCCTTAGTAGCAGGTATATCAACGCCGCCACGTGTCATCTTTTGGAGCGCAATCACTGGAGGGAGTGGCTTGGCTGGCATATGCACAGCAATACTATTTGCTATCGCCACGAGTACAACAAGCCCGCAGCTCATACGTATCCATACGCTCATACGAGCATGCACTATTAGCCACGCTATACTCACGCCACAGAGTAATACAATCGCTTCGAGCACTGCTTCGCCGCCATAGACACTCCACATAGTGATACTGTCATTACGCCACACGCTATAGCCAAGATGAGGAATCCACCAATCCTCTACCACTGGTGCATGAGTTCGTATATATGTCAATGTACACCATGCAATAACAAAGAGCACTACAGCACCGTATGTCCGAATATACCGACGCAGAGCTATAATCCAAAACAGATTAGCCTGCAAAAGCGCCCATCCAACACTTGCACCAAATGCCACGCCGGGCGACATAATGTAGTAATACCAATAGGTCGTTGGTAAGAGCCATGCCAGCAAGAAACAAGCACCAACGCCATAAAGATGGATACCCGACAGTCGTCGCACTGCTATAAATAGCAATGCCAATGCAAAAAATACTGGTAGCTGCAGAAGCCAATGTGGGGCAAAAGCCGTTCCTGCCACAACAATGCCAGATATCGCCGCAAAAATATATGGCCGAGCCGCTCGCCGTATTGTTATAAAGCGCATAGGTTTCATGTGCTCGCACACCATAGGCACTACAAGCCAGCGTCGCACCCGTCGGCAATACCATTCGTAACGCTCGTCAAAGACGTGATGGAGGGCGTGCTCTTCGATTGGAATAATGAGCCAGTTTAGCACTGCGAAGCACACCACTGGACACAGCAGCGCCAGCCACGAGCCACTCGCCAAAGCACAGCCAAGCACCGCCAAGATATATGCAAGATAGAGTGGGTTGCGCGAGAAATTAAACGGCCCAGTGGTGAGCAGCTCGCTTGGCTCATCAAGCGGGTTGGTTGAGGTTGCAGCTCGGCGCAAAGCGCGCATCGTTGCATGCATTATAAACACAGCCACAACAATGCAAGCAGCACCTACCAGCCACCATTCGCTGGCAATTACTACTGTCCCCGGCCACGTCCACGCCACTGCTAAAGCAGCAAAGCCGAAGCCAAAGAGACAAAAATCAGGAATATGGTTATACATCATATGCTTCTTCATGCGTATGATTATACCACTTTGTTACTGATATGACATAAACATGGTATACGTTCTTATTATGTACGCATTACCCCTGACTCATTTATCGGAGATGCGCTGCCTGCAGGGCATCATATACACTCGGTACAACCTTCACCAACCCACGTAAGGCAATGTCCTGCGGTGCTGTGCGTGAAAAAACTGGACACTCTTGAGCCGTAGCAAAACCAATTTCCATTGCCGCGCTTAATCCAACGTATCCGTCTGGAGCATGAAGCATCACAAAATTTGCTTGACGAATTGCTGATAAATGCCCTTTTTCGATTTCTAGTGGCGACATACCTTGCTCGGCAGCGTTTCGCACAAATACTGGGTCGTCATCAAACTGTATCCGTCGTGGCGATAAAACTTGGCAACCAGTCACAACAAGCTCATCATAGGCCCGGAAAAGTCCTTCTCTGTCACGCGTGTATGAGCCGCAAAGTACTGCCCGAGGTGGCTCAAAATTCTGTCGCGTCATATTCATATATCACTTCTGTTAGTTCACCGTGTCCATCAATGCATGCTGTCATTTCGCGCATGAAGCTCTTATATTTCTTTGGCTCACTCTCCATCTCTTCGCGCGTGCGCCAGGCATTTTTGCCGCCTTCAAATTCTTCAACCATTGTGCCAGAAACACTATCGCAAAACATCAGATGAAATAATTTATCCTCAACAATCTCATTGGTTTGACTGTGACGAACCCGCTCGTGATAGACACCGCGGTGCACAAAAGTACCGTCTAGCCCTGTCTCTTCAGCAAGTTCACGCGCTGCTGCATCAACAATGGACTCCGCCCAGCGTACTTTGCCAGTTGGCGCACCCCAAAAACCATAGTATGGATGTTTAAGCCGCTGCTGCAGGAGGTATTGCTTCTCACCATGGTGCTGCCGCTCAATAACAAGTAATACCGCCACTTTTGGCTGACGCTCAATCACACCAGCATCAGTGTCTAGCTTGTTGGCGTATTCTTTTCCTTTGATCGAAAGCATATAGCCGTCAGCTGTTTTTGTTACGTAGCCTAAGGCAACTAGTCGTTTGATATGAAATTTGACATGGTCGCTATCGAGCCCAGTAGCTCGCTGCAGCGCAGCGAAATGAGCAGTTGGCAAGAATAGCAATTCTCGCAATATTTTTATCTGTGCATCGTGCACGGTTTCTTCGAGACTCATCGTTGTTACTCCCTTCCTCCCTACTGTAAAACGGTCAGTCTACAAAATCTAGGGAAGTCAACTTCCCGATAGTCTAAATCTCAAAGCCATAGCAGCTCTCGCACTCCTCCATTTGCCACTTTCTTATCGCAGTTACGATACTATTACTTCATACCTCTTTCTATATTTATATTCATCTCTCTTCCTCTCATATTTCTCTATCTATTTCTATTTCTATATCCATCTCTATATATCTATATATCTCTTTATCTTTATTTACTTATTTTTATATTTTCTCTATTTATCTCTATTCTCTATCTTTACCTATATATCCATATTTCCATATTTTTATACATCCATATATCCATATCGATTTCTCTCCTATTATATATAAATATATAAAAGAAGAGAAAAAGAACCCACGCTAACAGGGAAAAAACAGGGTAAAATAGGCGAATTTCGAAATTCGCCTATTTTGATATAAAACTGCGCCTTGATATACTACCTTGTAAGGAGCTTATTATATGCCAAAGTACGTTCATATTGCTGGTTTTGTTATATTACTTTGCGTGCTGATGTATGTGCTGCTGCGCGTGCTAGCGCCAGCGTCACACTCTACCCCGCAAGGCAGCGCGAACCATTCATCTTCTCATCATGCATCATCACATATGCTCTACGGCCTGACAATCGACGACAGCTGGGAGGGCACGAGACGGCTTGCTGATATCGTGGAGGCTCTTCAGCGTTTGCCTGCTCGACCAACGGTGCGGATCGTTATGTCTAAGGATAGATCACCGCAGCGTTACCGTGAGCTATTCAAGGCGATTCATCGCGTGGCCGATATCATGGCCCAGCCCGTTGATTCTTCTGATATGCACAGCTACAGCACTGAGCGCTACCAGCAGCGCTTTGCTGAATCTTACCAGTATTTATCTCACTATGTAGCGATATGGGAGGTTGGCAATGAAATGAATGGCCAAGAGTGGATCAAAGAAGACCCGCACCTTACTGCCGCGAAGGTGGCCAGTGCCTACCGATACATTAAGAATAAGCATGCCGCGGCGGCGCTTGTTCCCTACTACTTCCCGCCAAACGGGAGTACGCTGAGCATGAAAGAGTGGCTACAAACATACCTACCCGATGATCTGAGGCAGGGCGTCGATTATGTCCTCGTCAGCTACTATGACGATGACAACGATGGCTACCAGCCCAACTGGCGACAGGTCTTTGCTGAGCTTGAGATGCTCTTCCCAGAAGCCAAGCTTGGCATTGGCGAGTGCGGCACACCCAGCGAGCATGCCTCGATGGCGCGTAAGCTACAGTTGTTTCGGTATTATTATGCCATGCCGCGGTACACTCCACGCTACGTTGGTGGATACTTTTGGTGGTATTGGGCGCACGATGGTGTACCATACAAGGATAACCCGCTCTGGGAGGAGACCACAAAATATATAAAGAAGCGCCAGTCGTGAGCCAGGCGTCCTTTAATCATACCCTATTTCACCAGTATGTGGCATAATATAACTAATGCATCACGAAACTTCGCACGCCACACTAGCGCATGACTACCAGCAAGCACTCGTGCAAACAGTAAGTGATTTTCTGCAGCACACACCCATGGCCGATACGTGGCCAGACGCAGCCACCGTCTTTGTACATGATGAATGCAATCCTGATTCGATTGGGGCAATTGCTACTGCGTGTTCACCGCAGGTTCCGGCTGATGACCGATTTGATTTTCAAGAAACACATATTACAGGGCACCGCGTTGATGGGTCGTCAGTTGCTGGACGTGTTATTGAGAAAAACCAGGATAACATCACGCTGACTGATAGTGCGATGAATCCTAATCATCGCGTCCTCAACTTGCCACTGCCCGACCAACACGCCGTCTTGCAAGCTGCTTTTACAAAAGACCGTACGCCAACCAGACGTCAGCTGAGCGAATTGGAAACACTATGGCGATACGACAGCGTCAAAACTGCTCTCGGTGTTGGCATTACGGCGCTGCAAGCATTGGCGCGAGAGTCATACCCAACTCAGTCGGTTGCCGACATGTTAGCCCTCAAATCACCCACCACGCCAAACGCAATCTTCACCACGTGGGATGTGTCGGACTCAACCGGGGAGATGGCGCGTGATAATGGAAAACTGCGCTCATTCATCGTTTGGTTTGGTAGCCAAGCAATCACTGCCGTGCAACGTTATGGCGGCGAGCTGATCGACTGGACGGGTGATGGACAGAACCTTGCAGTGCCACTACCACACAGCAACGCGCGTTTCTCACGTGAGCAGCGGGCTGATTTTGGTAATGATACACTCGTTCCACTGCTTAGCGAACTCGTTGATCTCGCTCAAGCGCAGGATGAATATACGGTTCGACTGACCACCGGTTTTGGCCGACTCGACAATGTTCCTGGTGGAAAAATGAGTCCAGCGCTCTTTGGTATGACGAAATTGTCCAAGCGTCAGCCACGCGACCGACTGTCAATTGCCTTGACCGATGAGGCCTATGACATGCTCGCTCCTAATTTGCCTGATACATTGCGGCACTATCTGTACCACGATTAAGCTTTCTTGCGGGCTGATTTTTTATCTTCCTTGCTTTTTTGGAGTAATTTATTTTTGAGTGTCAACACCACATCCGCCTCTTTAGCCAGCTGTTTACTGTGAGTGACGACGATGACGCATTTGTCGTTTTCATGGGCGGCCCAGCGCAGGATGTCAATGATGTCAGCGGCGGTAGTTTCGTCCAGGTTGCC
>CALIXX010000049.1 GCA_938046115.1 uncultured Candidatus Saccharibacteria bacterium
ATACGCTGGAGGAAGTTGGGCAGGAGTTTGCCGTGACGCGTGAGCGTATCCGCCAGATTGAGGCCAAGGCTCTGGCGAAGCTGCGTAAGCACAAGGACGCCAAGAAGCTGTACGAGTATTTGCAGCAGTAGGGGGTAGCACACGAGAATAATCGGCATACAGTATGTATGTCGATTTTTTGGATAAATTGCTTGCAAAAGTCGTTACTGTATGGTTTTTTGGTGAAGCTTCTGTATAATAATGGCTATTTACTTTGCTGTGAGGGCACAAACCTCTCGAATACCCACTCCTACTATCGCTACCGAGAAATAGAGATCATGATTGTAGAGGGGTGAATACGAAAGCCCTAAAAATGCAGAAGGTACTCCCAAAATACTTTACATAAAAATACCCAGTAGTATGCTGGGTATTTTTATATCGAAGCAAGTGGCTTAGTAGTAATAATAGTACCACCAAGATGGTTTGGACAATACACCAACAAACACAAGTATCCAGAAAAGCCAGATAAGACACCAGCAGACTGACCCAAAGATGCCCCAGCCCAGACTAACGTTACCCCACGTTGTAGACATACCGGCTTCCTTAGACTTATTGCGCGAAATAATGCCAAGGAGAATACCACCGATAGAGATACCAAAGAAGCTCAAGACGCATCCAATAACACCCAGTGTCTCACCAGGGTTGTCATAATGAACGGGATAGGCATATGGTGTTGGCTGTGGCTGAATAGCTGGCTGTGGCACTGGCGCAACTGGCTGCTGGTAGGGTTGTTGATATTGATATGTCTGTTGCGGCTGCGGCTGGGCCACCGGTTGTGGTTGCGGTGCTGGCTGCGGCTGTGGTGCAGCAGGTTGCTGGGGTGTTGGCTGGTTGTTCATAAACTCCTCGTATTAGGCTATTACCGTAGTGTGCATTTGCCTTATGCACACGTAATCTGTGGGGGGATTATAGCAGAGGAAGGGTGTTGTGTCAATTATCTGATGATTTATATACCCCACTGGGGTATTTTACATCCAACCAATCTCGCGGCAGAGGGCGTCGACCTGCTGGTGGAGCTCGGTGAGATTGTGGCTGTTGGAGATGAAGTGGTCGGCAATGGCGATGGGGCCACCTTTCTCAATATCTTCAATTTCCGACCAGTCGCGGGCGATTGCTTCCTGCGCGGTAAAGGGTCGCTCGGGCCGCTGGGCGAGGCGGCGGTGACGGAGTTGCTTGGGTGCCACGATGGCCGCCACAACGAGCTCACCCGGGAAGTGGTGGGTGAGATACTTGTACTCCGTCCAGGAGTAGAGCCCGTCAAAGAGGATGTGGCGCTGCCCGGCGGCGGCGAGGCGCTGCATTTGCTCGGCAGCAGTGCGGATGATGATGTCTTTGCCAGCCTCTTCGCGCCAGGCTTTGCGAAATTCGGCTTGCGATTGCGGGGTGATGGCGATGCCGCGGCGGCGCATTTCGTCGTAGAGTATGCCACCAGCGTAGACCTTGGGGATGCCAAGGCGTGCCACGTGGTTGACTGCCTCGCTCTTGCCTGCGCCTGAGAGGCCAACGAAGGCAAGGATTGTCGTCGGGTGAGATGGATGATTCATGTTTCTAGTATAGCAGATGATGACGCTTATGGTTGGCGGCGCGGGGAATGGTACAATAAAGATAATATGGAAGAGCAGCCAGCTGCACAGCCATCACGACCAGAGCGACTCCCACGCTACGCACCAACTGACCTTGCGTTGCGTATCTTCTATTTGCGGATACGCGTGCGGCAGCAAAGGGGAGCGGCACTCCCACCGCAATGGATGCGCGATGCTGCCTGCAGCCCGGCCACAAGTGAAGAATATTTTAGTGGCAAACCAGAAGACACGGCACTGGCGCTGCAGCGCTGCATTGGTTGTGCGGTGATTGATGTGTGTGCGGCATATGCGGTGAGAGAAGGAGTGTCGGGGATCTGTGCTGGCCTCACAGCGAAGCAGCGGGAGCAACTAACGGACGAATCCGTACCGGTGGACCTTCCGAGCCAGTCCACGATGCTCACGGGTGCTATGCACCACGCTGTTCATGCTAATGACACGCCTCGGGCACGCATTGCCTGGGCAGAGCAGTGCATGGCCGAGCGGCGGCACATTGGGCACATTCCCACGCCGCAGGCTTTTGCTCGCTTAGCGCTGTGTATCGATGCCGAGACAGGGCAACGGCTAGAACCCGAGCGGCGCGAAGACTGTGCTGAGTGCCCAGTGGCAGCTGAGTGTTTGCTCTTTGCGCTGCGGGGGTACCAGCGCATCATTCCTACTGGCAATATACGGGGTGGTACAGCCAAGACCGATCGCCAGCAGTGGGGTGCGCCCAAACCCAAGCGGCGGCACGTCCGGCGGCGCTGAGCAATGGGGGTAGGGCGATAAGCAGCGCACTACTCTGCTTATGCTTGGCAAAATAACAGGCGTGTGGAATAATGCAGAAGCTATGACAGAGCAATCACGAATACCACAGGGTAAACTTGATGAGGACGAGGTACCAAGCGGGCAAAGAGCACGCGCGATATGGGCAATACAGCACATCGGTGCACTACCACTATCTTGGGATTGGATGAATGAAGCCGCGTGTCGTTATGAAAAGGGTGATCATTTTAGTGAGAATCCCCGATCGCCCGAATATATCAGAGCACTAAAGCAGTGTGGGACATGCTCGGCTGTGGGTAAATGTGCTGTGCTCCGTGCTTTGCTTGCGAGGAAAGGTAATCCGGTGCCGGGTATATGGGGTGGAATAGAGCCCCACGTATGGCAGGGTGCGAAGAGTGCAGCAACGCAGCTAAAGAATATAGGCAAAAAGGCCTATTAAGAATAGGCGTACATACATCTGTCTACTTACAGTACACTCTAGATCATTATCAGACGACCAAATAGAAGGCTTCATGACTCTATATAACTATTAAAGCATTCTCTGTTGGTAGATGCTTTTGCTACCTTAAAGTTTGTGAAATTGATTATAAAAACACCAACCGCCACACTCGCACAAACAATACGTTTTATAGCAAAATAGCACCCCTCTTAGCGCGCAGCAAAGGGTGCTATTGAGTAGTAGAGATGGGGCGGCGTGGGTGTGGTTCGTCTTGCGACGCAACGCCGCGTTTTATCCTGCAAGACACCGCTCATGCTATAACAATTGAAAAATCCGACAAAACGTGTACACTTATATAATAACGTATATAAGCGCGGATAGTGCAGGCTGAGGAGATAGGAGTGCAGCGACAAGGTGGGCTGATGTATGGAGTAGTGAGTGTCCTTGTTGCGGGTGCTCTGTCGGTGATGTTTGGTGGGGCCGCCCAGGCGCAGCAGTGGCAGATGGTGTATAACGAGGAGTTTACGACGTCACTATCGAATTGGAAGGTTCTTCAGCAAA
Organism: uncultured Candidatus Saccharibacteria bacterium; assembly: GCA_938046115.1. Taxonomy (GTDB): domain Bacteria; phylum Patescibacteriota; class Saccharimonadia; order Saccharimonadales; family Saccharimonadaceae; genus Saccharimonas. The sequence continues at coordinate 3,385 of CALIXX010000049.1, forward strand.
ATAAGGATAATTATGGCAAGGAGCATTTGGCATATAGCGCCAATAACGTTGCTGTGACTAACGGCGCTTTGCAGATTACGACCCGGCGTCACTGTGTGTCGAGCGTGGCTGAGCCACTGGGCGATAGCAATGCCAGCCAAGAGCCGTGCCCGTCTGGCAAGATGACACGCTACCAGAGTGGGCGAGTGGAGTCGGGTCGGGTGCTCGATGGACATAAGCCATTCCGCGTCGAGGTACGAGCGAAGATTAATTGGAATGGCGAGAATGGGACACGCCCAGCTATTTGGCTGCGCAATAGTGTGACGCTTGCCAACTGCAGCAACAACAAGCAAGCGAACGACCCCTATGGTGAGCTCGACATGCTAGAGTGGTATTCATGGACGCCGACCTACACATGGTCGACAACGCATATTCGCTGCTACCACAGCCCGTCATCACAGATATGGAAGACGAAGGGGTTAGGACATAGCCGAGAGAACCTCATACCGTCCCCAGTGACGTTGGCAAACAACTGGCATGTCTGGGCGACGGAATATGATGGTGAGACGGTCAAATTCTTTGTTGATAACCAGCCGGTGCTGGTGTATAACTATCGAGTGGGCGATGAGAAGAGTCATCCAACCGCTCGGGTTCCAGCAGAAAAACCAGCAAAAATGGGCATGGATGTGAATCAATTTAGGCAGGTCTTTGACGATACGTGGTATGTTATCCTCAACGATTATGTGGAGTGGAAGAGTGAGGAGCACCCGCCCGACTCATCGAAGAAGTTTGCCAACCAGACCTTCCTTATCGACTATGTCAAGATATACCAAAGCGGCACTCCAACCACTAGCGAAAAACCACCGGCTACTTCACCAGAGAAAAAGGACGACAAGAAAGATAAAAAGCCGGGTACCAAACGGATGACAGTGAAGAAGAAAAAGGATACGTTTACTGCCCAGGGTCCACTGGCTGAGCTGATGAGCAACTTTGTGCCGGCACTGCTGATAAGCCTGTGCTTACTGCTTATCGCACTAGCTGGCTGGCTAGTGTGGTGGTGGCGTCGCCACCACCACCACACTCCGCCTACGCCGTAGCTGGAGGGCAGGGAGTAGGGGGTGTTTGTGATACGCTTTGGTGCTACGCTGCACAGCACCAATGCTATACTAGAACTATGATGAAGCGCCTAGTGATTATCGATGGCAAAAGTGTGTTCTACCGTGGGTACTATGCCATGCCCAACCTTTCGACGGCCGATGGGACGCCAACTGGCGGGGTGTATGGCTTTGCGGCGCTGAGCCTAGAGCTGATCAAGCGCCTCCAGCCAGACTATGTGTGCGTGGCGTGGGATAAGCCAAAGACGAATATCCGCCGCCGTCTTGCTATTTACGGCCAATACAAGGCTGGTCGTAAGCCGGCTCCGCCAGATTTTTACGCCCAGATACCGCTACTCCATGAGCTTTTGCAGGCATTTGGCTGGCCGCTGTATGAGTTTGATGACTATGAGGCAGACGATATTATGGCGACGCTCGACGCCCAGGCTGAGCAGGAGGGGGATATAGAGACGTATCTTATTACGAGCGATCTTGATGCCTTGCAAATACTCGACCAAAATACCTACCTCTATGCCCTCAAAAAAGGCTTGACCAACATCGATAAATTCGACATCCCCGCCTTCGAGCAACGCTATGGTATTCGGATTGGCCAGTTCCTCGACTTCAAGAGCCTGAAGGGCGATGCGTCGGATAATATCCCGGGCGTGCCAGGGGTGGGGGAGAAGACGGCGGTCAAGCTGCTGCAGCAATTCGACACGCTTGACAACCTCTATGACAACCTCTGGCAGGTCAAAGACACCTTGCGGCGTAAGCTGGAGCAGGGTAAAGATTCGGCCTATATGAGCCGCGAGTTAGCCCGGCTGTATACTGATGCGCCAGTGACGCTTGATCGAGCAGCGATGGCGATGGATAACTGCGACCCAGCGGCGGTGCGGGCGATGTTGCGGCGGCTGGAGTTTCGTAGTTTGCTGCGCCAATTACCGCCGCAGATGCAGGCGGCAGAGAACACTCAGTCGCCTGATGTACCAGTGGTGCAGCATGCGACTGAGCTACCTGCTCACCAGGCTAAGGCGCTCTTCCTGATGGCCAAGGAGCTGCTGGTCTGGCCAGTCGAGGGCGGCGTCTGGGTGAGCCACGAGCGAGGTAAGGCAGCTCGCCTGAGCTGGCGTGATGCGATTGATGTTATCCCGCATGTGCCGATCGTTGGGCACCGCACGAAGGAATTATTACGCCGCTTACTGGCTCGTGGCGTGCGGCAGCTGCCAGTCGTGAAGCATGATACTGCCCAGGGGTCGTTTTTGCTCAATCCACTGCGCACGTCGCGGGCGCTGGCTGATCTCGCGGGGCTGGAGTCGCTTGATGACCCACGCCTCGCTATTAGTGCGCTGTGGGCGGTATACGATGAGCAAACTCAGGCGCTTGATGCGCTGCCCGAGCTTGCCCGGGTGGCACGGACGATGGACTTTCCGCTTATTCCTGTGCTAGCGCGAATGGAGTGGCGCGGTATCCGGCTTGATAGCCGCACGCTTGCGGCGATGCAGCGCACCTTGAGCAGTGAGATCGCTGAGTTGCAGCAGCAGATTTATGGCATGGTGGGGTATGAGCTTAATATTGGCAGCCCGGCCCAGCTAGCCGAGGCGCTCTTTATGAAACTCCAGCTGCCAACGGCGGGTATTAAGAAGGGCAAGACGGGTTACTCGACGAGCCAGAAGGAGCTGGATAAGCTCCGGCCGCATCACCCGATTATTGGGCTCATAGAGCGCTACCGCGAGCTGACGAAGCTGCAAAACACGTATGTTGAGGCGCTGCCGCAGCTGACCGATGACGCGGGCTATATCCACACTACTTTCAACCAAGATGTGGTGGCGACGGGCCGGCTCAGTAGTACCGACCCAAATTTGCAAAACATCCCGATTCGCAGTGAGCTGGGGCGGCACGTTCGCGATGCCTTTGTGCCAGCGCCGGGCAATGTGTTTGTCAATGCCGACTATTCGCAGTTTGAGCTGCGCCTAGCGGCGGTGCTGTCGGGGGAGGAGGCGATGATTCGCGATTTTAATACCGATATCGATATCCACGCGAACACGGCCGCCCAGGTGTATGGAGTGCCACTCGACGTGGTGACAAAGGAGCAGCGCCGCCGGGCCAAGGTGGTGAACTTTGGTGTGCTGTATGGGATGAGCCAGCATGGCTTGGCTGCTGCCGCGCAGATGAGCTATGCTGAGGCGCAGCACTTTATTGATGAGTATTATCGCCTTCGGCCGAAGCTCAAAGCCTATATGGCGCAGACTATCCAGCAGGCGCATGACGCGGGTTTCGTCCAGACGCTGTTTGGTCGCCGCCGCTGGACGCCGGATGTTGCATCGCGCAACTTTGCGGTGCGCAGCGCTGCCGAGCGAGCGGCTGCCAATATGCCCATCCAAGGTACCGAGGCCGACCTGATGAAGCTCGCCATGCTGGCGGTGGAAGACAAGCTGGCCCAGGCTGGAGAGCAGCTAGCCGACGGCGATGGCCAGCCACTCGGTTGGCAGGTGGTGCAGATTCACGACAGTATTATGGTTGAGTGCCCGCGTGCCCATGCCGAGCAGGTGAGCCATATCCTGCGCGAGACAATGGAGCATATTTATCCGCAGCTTGGTGTTAAGCTCAAAGTTGACGTCTCGATTGGTGATAATTGGGGACAGGTCTAAGAACACCGACCGAACAGAGGTCAGGCTATAGACAAATCACTGGTAGTGGTGTATAATCTGGGCCATCACAAGCAAAACAGAATAGAGGTTGGGCATGGCACAGCGTGAAGTAGTATATCCATCATTTTCTAATGGTGAAGAGCGGGCTGGCGTTGAGCTGCCTAACCCAAATGAGCTACCGGAGTACGTTGATAGCGTAGACCACTACACCCCCGAGCAACTTCCCACCAGCTACCACGCCATGCGCAGTGCCATCATCGAAGCGGCCCAGGTGAGTGGCGAATTGCAGCCCCTGACTGAGGCGGAGATGGAGCGGCGGGCGCAGCAGGAGGCAAAGGTTGAGCATCTCTTGCGAGAAGCAAGACGGGCTGAGATCTATGGACGAAATCTGCCTGCAGCAAAAACCCGCACTGCACTGCAAAAGTTAGAAGAAAAAACAGTGCCGACCTTTGGCTTTTTGTATAGTCCACAGGGGGATATGATTGCATTTGACCACTCTCGGTTTGACTCGATGAACCCGGCCGATTGGCGAGTGGTCTGCTGTGATGTGGGTGGAGAACCGTATGAGGCGCGAGTGACCGATGCATGCCAATTTACTCGTGATACATTTGGCACAACTGGTCTTGTGCCAGATGATGCAACAGCTCGGATGGTTGTGACAACAACGAGTGAGCAGGGAACAACGCAATACGTTATTGACTGTTATGAAGGGAGGCCGCCTTTGGTTGTGGCGGTTGAAACACCGATTGAGGGTGGTGACCGCACGGTGGCACCATATTTAGAAGACTGGAACCAGATTAGTGCTGCACCAGACGGAGCAGACGTGGGTAGTAGTGACCTGCCACAAGGTGATAATGCGCTTGTTCGCGCAGCGTAGGTGCGGCGCGCGAGCAAAGTCACTAATCTTCTACACCCATACACTTCTTTTTCATCGACTGTATAAAATGTAAAGAAGAGAAAACATATATCTATACACAGGCAGCTAGCTTGACTTTTCTTGCTGGAGGTTCTATTGTGTAACAAACGAATAACAACAGCCCTACAAGCGGAGAAAACCAGATGTACCCCCAGACAACAAACAAATTACCTGGTAATTATTACGAGCTTCCACCAGACGAACGAAAAAGACTTCGTGAGAAGTATGGTATCACTCAAGTGGCAGATTCTGCGCAGTTTGAGAATAATAAAGCCGCGGCAGATAGTCTCTACGCCGGCCTTGGCGGCAACAGCGCGCCCAGCAGTACCTTTGACAAAACAGATACTGCTACGCAAGAGAATAGCGACCCGCGGATGAATGACCTTGCCGCGCAGGTGGGTGCGCTGTATGGCACTCCCCAAGCCCATAAGCGAGAGAACCCTGATAAGATGGCGACAAATCGCTTCTACTGGGACGTGAGTAAGACTGGCGAACCTAATGAGGCAGAGAAGGATAGTGCTCTGCCAGCTAAGCAGTATGAGCCACTTACTCCTGAGGATGAAGGCGATCACATATTGAATGGCCGCCGGACGAGTGCACGCAAGGTGTATAGTCAGCTTGATGCATCGACAGCCGATCGTTTGGCTGGAGAGGGTGACTCGCGGCTTGCGGCGCTTGATGTGATCGATGGCTTGGGCGACTCGATCCATGTCAACCAGAAGGGGAAGTTTGATAAGCAAACACATAAGACCGAGACCAAGGTGCAGCAGCAGTTTGAAAAGCTTGGCATTGACGAGCATCTTGATATGCACGATGGTGATGTCCAACAGCGCATAAAAACCCGCGTCACTACAGAAGTGCTGGAAGCTGGCGTGGGTGACACTGGTGAGTATGTGATGGGCAAAGACCAAATGAATACTGGGGCACATGGTGATATTCTCAATACCGAAAAAGCGCGTGAAGCAGTGCGAGCTGTTGCAGCAGAGGAGTTCTTGCTGTGCGTCAAAAATGGCGATATTTCATATGATGCGCTTGCAGCAGTTGACCCATCACTCGCACGTTTTGTTAGTGGCTATGGGAACTTTTTCTCTGATCGCAATATTGAGAGCGAGACGAATAAGAACCTCGCCGAGCTGGGTCGCCGTCTTGAGCAGTCGGAGCCTGCTATGCAGCTCATGCAGCAGATGCAAGAGCAAAAGCTCGCTGCAGTGCCATCTCCCGAGAACACGCAAAACACCAAACAACAGCAATCTATTGCCGAGCACTTTGGCTTCGATCTCGCGGCATAATCACAGGGATTTTTCCGCATTATACTCTCGGATCTATTGAGTTTTCGTAGGCTTTGTGGTATTGTACTCTCATGTATAAAGGCGAGCGGCCAAAAGTTTTTCCGATTATTGTCACTATCTTGGTGATTTCGTTGGTGGTAGCAGCGGTGGCGTCGGTCATCCGTATGGTGGCGACTCGCCAGGAGTCGAATAACACCAATACACAGCAATCGACCGAGAGCTTCTATGACCAAGTGGTGGCGCATAATGCAACCAACAGTGTGCGCTGGACGGTGCGCGGGCCGATTGTGGCAGATGAGACCTTCCGCTCGTACCAGATTGAGATTTCGCCCAATAAGCGGACGTATACGGTGTATCAAGGCTACTTAGATAAGCAGCTTGACCGCAAAGAGTTTGAGAACAACCAGCAGGCCTATGAGCAGCTCGTGTATGCCCTGAGCAAGGCGCAGATCCAAGATACGCGCAGTGTGGATGATGACGACGTGCGTGGGGTGTGTGCGACTGCTGGGCGGCTCTACACCTTCGAGACGATGGACAGCGGCACGACGAAGACGCGCATCTGGACATCGAGCTGTCAAGGCTCGCCTGGCTCGATGAAGGCCGATGTACCTAAGATTCATGCACTCTTTGCCAACCAGATCCCTGGCTTTGCACCGATGTTTGATAAGACGCAATAAAAAGGCGCTGCGTGGCTCGCTCTCGAAGCTTACATAACCTACTGTGGTTTTGCGCACCCTCTTATGAAATACCGTGACAGTTAGTTCTCTCCAGAGCACGGTTCTCTTGCGTAAGATCAAAAAAATTATTACAACTCCTCACACTCCATCCAATGAAGAAGCGGGGGAGGAGCTTATACGCGGATAAAGATGGCTTTGAGGTATCGATTGTGCGATGACTCTGCGCGGATTGTCTGATGCTCATGCTAGCCACACCCCACTGCCAATGGTATAATCGAGCGTATGATTCGTGCAGTAATTTTTGATTGTTTTGGTGTGCTCTATGGTGGGAGCATCGAGGTGCTGATGGCGCAGTGCCCGCCGGATCGCCGGGCCGAGCTAGAGGATATTAACAAGCAGTCGGACTATGGCTATATCTCACGGCAGGAATTTATTACAGAGGTGGCACGGCTCTCGGAGCAGACGCCAGCTCAGATAGCGGCATTGCTCGAGCAGGTGCATGTGCGCAATAGCGAGCTGATCGCTATGATTCACACGCTGCGCCAGCGTTACCCAGCCATCAAAGTAGGACTGCTAAGCAATGTGGGGAGTGATACGATCGAGCGGCTGTTTACTCCTGATGAGCTGCGCGAGCTCTTTGATGCTGTAGTGCTCTCGTATGCCGAGCATGTTGCTAAGCCAAGCCGCGAAGCCTTCGAGCTAGCAGCAGATCGGCTCGGCGTGTCGCCTGGCCAATGTGTGATGATTGATGACCGGCTGGACAACTGCTCTGGGGCCGAAGCCGCTGGTATGCGTGCTATTCTCCACACAGCCAATCGCCGCACAATGGCTGAGCTTGAGGAGCTGGTGAGGGAGTGATGACGACGGTGTGGCTTGGGCTGATGGCCGGTTGTTTGCTTGTGCTGTTTGTCTATACACTGTGGATGGTGCCGCCGCAGCTTGGCAAGACGCTCAGTATGCATATTGAGCAGCGGACGAGGACGGTGATTGCGGGCAAAATCCTCTTGCCACTGGCTGGCCTGAGTCTTGCGCTGTGGGCTGTGCAGTCGGCGTCACCACGAGCGGTGCAGCTACTCCTTCTTGTCGTGAGTCTTAATTTTTGTGTGATGGGGTTAGTGCCATTTGGCGTGAGCCAGCGGCGCACGCTGATCCACAACATTGCAGCGTGGGGCTGCATACCAGTTATAACGATCATTGAGGCGCTTGTCCTGCTGAGCGATACTCATCTGGTGGTGCGGGTGGTGACGAGTGGCGCTATGGTGTGCCAGGCTATTGTTCTTGGCTGCTATTTCTTCGCTAAGTCGTGGCATCGCTATATTATGTTGGTGGGGCAGGCGATTTATTTTTCGCTTTTTGTGGCGATCGTCTGGGCGATGGAGTATGCCCATGCCTGAGCTCCCTGAAGTTGAGACGATTCGTACGAGCTTAGCTCGCTTGGTGGTGGGGAGGCAGATTGTGGCAAGCACGGTGTATGACTCACCCAAGAGTTTTCCCAACGACCCTGCGGCGGTGGCGTACTTTCTCCATGGTGCAACGATCACGGCGGTGGAGCGCCGCGCTAAAGTGCTGCTGATTCGCCTGAATACCAACTACACACTGGTGGTGCACCTCAAGATGACGGGCCAGCTGCTCTTTGTTGGTGAGGAGCGCTGGGGCGGCGGCCATCCAAACGATAGCTTTCTTCACGAACTACCCGACCGCTTAACGCGGGTAGCGCTGACCTTTGCGGATGGCGCGCATTTGTACTTTAATGACCTGCGCAAATTTGGCTGGATGAAGCTCTACCCCACACCAGAGGTAGCGCAGCTGCCCTTTATGCAAAAAGTCGGGCCCGAGCCGCTCGACCCGCATACGACGGCAGCGCAGTTCATCACGCGCATTCGCCGGCGCAATGGCACGACCATCAAGGCAGCCATCCTCGACCAAACGACCATCGCTGGCGTGGGCAATATCTATGCCGACGAATCGCTGTGGATGACGCAGCTCCACCCCGCCACGCGGGTGCGTATGGTGGATGATGAGCAGCTTGTCGCGCTCTTTACCCATATTCGGCAAGTGCTACAGCTCAGTATCGACAAAGGTGGCAGCACCGACCGCAATTACGTCGATGCTGAAGGTAAGAAGGGGAGCTACCTGGCCTTTGCGCAGGTATTTCGGCGTGAGGGGCAGCCCTGCCCGCGCCACCCTGATGTAGAGATTATGAAGATTCGCGTGGCAGGCCGCGGGACGCATATTTGCCCAGTGTGCCAGGTGAAAGTGGGGGAGTAAGCTCATGCTCTATCTCATCGTGGGGAAGAATAGCTACGTAGCAGAGCAAGAATTGGCGAAGATTGTTCAGCATGCATCAGTACCAGCGGAGCATATCGATACTCAGCAGCTTGATGCGGCAGGCTTAGCTGAACTGGTGCGCGGCGTGTCGCTCTTTGCGGCGCAGCGGCTCATTGTGCTGCGGCGCCTGTCTGAGCGCCCGGACCTCTGGGAGCAACTTGGCCAGTGGGCCCATGATATTCCTGACGAGACGACGCTTGTGCTGGTAGAGCCAGGGGTCGATAAACGCACCAAAACGTACAAAGCACTGCACAAAGCCGCGACTATTATCGCTGCTGACCCGCTAACCGACCGGCAGCGCCCTGCTGCCGAGCGGTGGCTGCGCCAGCTAGCTAATAGACGCGGCGTGTCGCTGAGCTCAGCCCAGCTGCGCAGCATGGTGGAGCGTGCTCTGGTGCCGGATGAAAAGGGGTATGGTGGGTCGATCGACCAGCTGCAGTTGGCACACGCCATCGACGCGTTGGCTCAGCTTGAAGCCGTTACCGATGATGCAATTGCCACCGTGTTGCCACCAGCCCGTGAGTTCTCAGTCTTTGATATTGTGACCCTCGCAGTAGAGCGCCGAGGCCCAGCTTTGCGCGCTGCCCTGGATGAGCTACGCCTGAGCCACGACCCATACCAAACCGCAGCGCTTATTTGGGCGCAGTGGACTCAGCTGGCGGCGATTGCATGCTATGGCGAGGCAGGGGAGGCAGAGATTGCGCGCGAGCTCTCACTCCACCCCTACGTCGTCAAAAAAACCAAGCCGCTCACCAGGCAAGTCTCGCTGGCCGACATCCGCACCCTCACCCAGCGCGCTGCTCAGCTTGATGCCGATATGAAGACGACGGGTATATCGCCGTGGGATACGGTGGAGAGTTTTTTGTTTGCGGTGGCGGGGCGGTAGTGTGCAGCTACCTCGCGATAATTGTTATGGGATGGTAGCGTGTAATCGATATTCTCTCCTGTGGTGGCTCTTTACAAATCCTGCGCCATGCCTTATAATGAGCGCTTGATTGTAGTACTAACCCATAATAACAAGCGATAGAGGAAATTAATGCCCATCATCAAATCAGCTGTCAAACGCATGAAGCAAACGGCTACTCGCCGCCAGCGCAACATTGCTACCAAGCGCGCCATCAAGGCCAGCACTAAGGCCTTCGCCGCCGAGCCAAGCGCTGCCGCCCTGAGCCAGGCCCAGAGCGAGCTCGACAAAGCCGTCAAGAAGGGTTTGCTCAAGAAAAACACCGCCAGCCGCCGCAAGGCATCGCTCGCCAAGGCTGCCAAGGCCGCTGGCGTCAAACTTGCGTAACACAGAAGCAGCAAGAGCATACACCAAAACACCTCGAAGGAGAGGTGTTTTTCTTTGCTATACTTCGCATGGCTACCTCTGTTAATCGCGACTTGCCATTGACGAAAGGAAATTACTTATGGTAGGATAGATGGAGTTTTGGGTAAGGCAAAAGTAGGAGCTATGGACGAGATAAAGGTGCGGCAACAAATCATCGACAAACTAGGTGAGAGTAATAATATTTTGGTGGCGGTCAACGCCCACCCCACGGTAGATGAGCTGAGTGCAGCACTGGGGTTGACGCTTTTGCTCAACAAGCTCGACAAGCACGCCACAGCCGTCTTTAGCGGGGATGTACCAACGGCAGTGGGCTTTTTGGAGCCAGAGCGTACCTTTGAGAGCACGGTGGATAGTCTGCGAGATTTCATCATTGCCCTTGATAAGGAAAAGGCCGACCATTTGCGCTACAAGCTCGATGGCGACCTCGTCAAGATTTTCATTACGCCATACCGCGCGACGATTAGCCAGAGTGATTTGGAATTTAGCCAGGGCGATTACAATGTGCAGTTTGTCGTGACGATCGGTGTGCGCAGCGAGGATGACCTCGACCCAGCGCTCAAAGGGCATGGCCGCATCCTGCGCGAGTCGCCAGTGGCAGCGCTGCACATTGATGCGCCAGGTACGCTGGGCAATATCGTCTGGACGGATCCGCAAGCCAGCAGCTATAGTGAGCTGGCGGCAAGCCTCGCTCAGGGCTTTGATAATACGGATGATGAACAGCCGCTCCTCGACAAGCATATTGCCACGGCCTTTTTGACCGGCATTGTAGCGGCCACCGAGCGCTTTAGTAACGAAAAGACCACTTCGCGTGTTATGACCCTCGCCGCACAATTGATGAGTGCTGGCGGCGACCAGCAGCTGATTGCAGCCAAGCTCGCCGAGGCTAAGCAGCTGGCTGCAGGCCCAATGCCTGCCAAGCCTGCCAGCAAGAAGCCTGCTCAGGCAAATAACAAAGATAAGTCACTCGTTATCTCGCACAACGCTGAGACTGGAAAAAAAAAGTTAAGCCAGACCGACGCCGACGAAGCTGAGCTAGCCCAGCAACTAGCCAAGAACAATCCACAGCCCGAGCCCGCACCAGCTCCACGGCGCTCATCGGGGCGCAACAGCAGCGCCGAGCCATGGCGTCAGCCCATTGAGACGCCGCTGAGTGAGCCGAGCCTAGGTGGCACGCTTAATGCTACCACCAAGCAAGCGGCTGATGACAAACGCCGCGAGCGCGAGAATGGCCGCAACAAGACTATCCTCTCGCACAAGGGTGGGCGCTACCTCGACAGCGACGACACACCGGGTAGCCAAGCGCCGCTCAATGCTGCCACGGCAGCACTCGACCATGAGCCAACCGTCCCCAATGTGAATGACATGCCGCGTGTGCCGATGGCTCACAACGACGACATCCTTCCGCCGCCAACGGGCAAAGAAACCCTGGCCGACCTTGATGCCAAGCACCGTGCCGCGCCAGCTGATGATGCCGAAGGGCCGGCTCTGCCGCCACTGCCACCAATGCCAGATTTCTCTAGCTTGCCACCGCTGCCACCAGGTGTGCCACCGCTGCCTGGCACTGATGCCGATAACCCCATGGCCCAGCTCGATGCTGCGCTCCAATCTGAGGCTAAGGCCAAAAAAGACCAAGCCAACCCATCGCAATTCCACGTACCGGAGAAGTAGGGGTTGCTGGCTTCTGCTGTTAAATGAGAGATGACACGATAAACCGGCCATGATTTGGCCGGTTTATGGTAGAGAAAGGGTAAAAACCGTAAGATCATAAGATTTGTATATGTAGATTTCTTGACAGGCCAGAGAGAGAGTTATTATATAGTCCATTATGGACAGCAGCAAACCCAATCTACTTAAAAACTATAACGTTACAGGCGTCCAGCAAGAAGCATACAAGAGAGACGCAGAGCGGCAACGACTCATTGCTCTCTTGGATGTTCTTGATAAGCCTGATGCAACAGAAGAGGTTGATGTACATGCTCGGGGTACTGCTAATATTACTACCGTCAGTGCGAGTCTTAACAGATTGGGTATTTATATTAATCGCAGTGCTCACGCACAAGCTCGTTTATTTGAACCACACCAAATATATACGACAGAAATGGGAGAAGAAAATATCGACCTTGCGACATCTGTTGTTGCATTTGAGTCGGAAGGCACTGCGGGTGAGGGCTGCGATGGCGTACTTATACTATTCAAGCTCTCTGGTGCGATGGCAGGAGAGGCGCAAGCGGCATCAACAGCACGCGACCTGAAGTTTGGCTATAATTGCTCGTATGGTGGTCTTGCAACCAAGGATGGCATAACTTGGCTTAAGTTTGAGGGAGACAAATTTATGCTAAGAACCAAACAGCTATCCTATGACGATCCATCGCACTACGATGAAATTCTTGAGTTGACCGAAGAGCTTAATACGTTTATGCAGGTGAGACAGGGTGAGCATAATCACCACAAAGGACAATCTTTCACACCAGCAGGAAGTATCGAAGCCTAGGTAGCCCAAAAGACCAGCCCCTCGCGGCTGGTTTTTTGCTCCGTCATGCTATACTAACCACATGACGCACCAAACATCTGATTCATCATACAATCGCATTCTCCACATCGACAAGCCAGCTGGTATGACGAGCTTTGGGGTGGTGGCGCGGGTGCGGCGGGTGCTGAGCCAGCAGGCTGGCAAGAAGGTGAAGGTGGGGCACTGTGGCACGCTTGACCCCTTTGCGACGGGCCTTTTGCTGCTGGTGACGGGTACGGAGTGCCGTAATGCCATGCGCTACACTAAGCTCGACAAGACGTACGAAGCGACGATTATCCTGGGTCAAACTAGCACCACGGGCGACCCAGAAGGGGAGATTACGCCCTATCTGCCAGAAGATGCTAAAGCGCCTATCACACCGCCATCACGTCAGCAGCTCGATACGGTGCTGCAGCACTTCATTGGCCAGATTCGCCAGCGGCCACCAATCTTTAGTGCTATCAAGATCAACGGTCAACGGGCCTATAAGCTCGCGCGTGATGGTAAAGAGGTGGAGTTGCCAGAGCGCACCATTACGATCCACTCGCTGGAGGTGCTGGAGTATCAGTATCCGCGGCTCGTCATTCGCACGCGGGTGAGTAGTGGTACATACATTCGCAGCCTGGCGGTGGATATTGGCAGGCAGCTTGGCACGGGGGCGTACTGCGCGGCGCTGCGGCGTACGGCAATTGCCGATTGGTCAGTAGCAGAGGCGCAGCGGCTGCAGGATTTTGGAATTGTTGATTAGCCATACACAATAAATAAAGAAGCGAGGAGCAACCGATGAACATCACGCTACACACTGGCACAACCACTGCAACTATCACCACAAGCGGCGCGTATATCACCAGCCTGGCTGATGAGCATGGGGATGTATTCTACCCACTGCAGCAGCTCACGACCTCTGATGGCGAGCGTAAAACGCGCGGTGGCTGCCATGTTTGCCTACCCAACTTTGGCCCGGGCGGAGCGAGTGGCTTGGCGCAGCATGGCTTTGGCCGCACGAGCCAGTGGCAGGTGGTGG
>CALIXX010000050.1 GCA_938046115.1 uncultured Candidatus Saccharibacteria bacterium
ATGGAGGGTGTATACACTGGCAAGGGCTGATTGGGAGGAGCTGAGTTGGGCGAAGTAACAACTATCTTATTTCTCTTACTGAAGATTTGTGGCATTTCATGTCTTTTGTAACGTTCTTCAGTCTTTCTCGCGTGCTTTATAAATCATCTCATACGACTTACTTATGGAGACTGCATATCACTACCTCTTGTTTAGCTATACCTCTCTACCAGACCAATGAGAGTAAACGAAAAGTATTGCTCTTGCCGTAGAAATATGCAAGGAAGCGGCATAAGATTATCTTAGAAGCACAGCATCAGGAGTTACCAGCTGAATCTATATAGACGCCTCTACTCCCTTTCCTAGATAACGAGCTTCTTTCTCTTTTTCTTGCTCCTCTCTGTAGGCAACCTTCAGTTCAGTAATTGAAGCTGGGGTAGTGGACATAGGTTTGATAATAATACGAGCTCGCAAGTGGCTGTACTTGCCTTTTCCCGAATTAACGCCACCCCCGAGTGCTGCATTACCCAGTTTCTTCAACATTTCTATCGGCCTTTTGAATAGATTTACACGTTCATGTTTTGGAGCTGAAGGCTCATGGTTTTTCCCGACACACCAGGGGATTGCGGTTCATTTGTGAATTGTAGTCTTTCGCTCATAATGGTTGCTATTTATAAAATAGTCAACTAGTCTATGCAATATGCATGTGGGCAATTTGCTTTATTCCTTCGGAAGCTACTCAAAGGTGCTCCCTCAACACACCTTGGTCAATCCACGCATTGATGACAAGTAAACACACCGTCTCTCGCGACAACACAAGGATGAGCTCGATTAGTCCAATATTGAGTAGTAGTTCGGAATAAGTTATTGACGTTCGTTTCTAGGCATCAACAATCTGCAGCAACCGCCGAAAAACAAAAGTTTTGTTGCGCTGCCGGTGCGGTGCTGCATCGACAATGAGGCCAGCCTGACAAAACTTATCGACCAGCGCGGAAGCCAACTGTTTGCTCGGCAATTCTGCCTGGTTGAGGATACTTGCCCGCGTAAAGATTGGCGTTATGAACAAAGCATCCAAAAATGATGGCGCATACCGACTTTGAAAGCTAGGCAGCGTCGCATGGATCTCACGATAGAGTGCATCGATTTCATCAACTCGCCGCTTCGTAATGAGCGCTTGTGTACGAACAGCTCGCAAAAATAGCGCTATCCATGTATGCCAGTCTCCTCGACTCACACCGCTAAGTGCTTCATAGTAGTCTCGACGATGCTGCTCAAGAAACTCAGAGAGATAGAGATTTGGATAAGAGGTTAATCTCTTCTCATACAAATACAATGGAATCATGATACGCCCAACTCGGCCATTACCATCAGCAAACGGATGGATTGCTTCAAACTGGTAGTGTGCGACGGCAGCTTGAATAAGCCGATCGGGCTGACTATCATCATGCAGATATTTCATGAGATCAGAAAATAGCTCAGGAATCTTGTGTGGCTCTGGTGGTATAAACCGAGCTTCATCAATCGTGGCACCTGGCGGCCCAATATGCACCTGATGACGTCGGAATTCTCCTGGTGAGCGATGCATACCACGTGACGAGTTTAGCAAGATCCGATGCAGTTCTTTGATCACTACCTCGGCAAGTGGTCGCTTCTCTAAAAGCTCCTGGCCATGTGCGATCGCCCGCCGGTAGTTAGCAATCTCACGATAATCTCCGTGTAAGCGAGTTGTATCTCCTCGCACATCGGCCGCATCGAGCTCCAACACATCAGTTAGTGTGGCCTGCGTCCCCTCAATGCTCGAACTGCGCACTGCTTCTTGCGTTTCGAACGATCGCCTAACAAGACGCGGATTCGGCAGGTGAATAACAGCTTCGTCGTAGCGGGCAATGGCCTCATGTGCTTGCACCAGGATAGGAAGCAATGGCGCTAAATCAAGAGTAGGTGGAAGCGGTAATGGTGTGAATGGCCGATTCGACATAAATGGATGATCTTCTCGCTATTACGTTGTAATCTAGGTTAGTTTTAGTATACTCCTTAGTCAAGAATTTTACAATATTCTTGACTAAACCAAATGTAAGGATAGGAAACTTACCTAAGAGAGGCCGTTAGTCATGTTTCACGCAAATTTCTTGACTATCGATTCAAGCACCAAGAGATTAAAAATCCATAAGAAGGTCGCGTTGTTTCTCCGATCCCCCATCAATGATGCCTATTGCGGGCCAAGTCGAGGATCTGCTACTTCTTCGCCGCGCTGATCGGCGGCAGGCCATGTTGCGGATACTACGGACCGTCGCGGTTTCGCTCGCTTCTGCCACAGACGCTACGCTAGCCGTGCTCGGCTTTGGAGCTACCTCACCCGCCATGAGACGCTTGCGGAAGGCGAGCAGGGGTAGCCAGTTGTTTGTGTCGAGCTTGCTGAAGCGCACCTGGGACAAGAAACTATACTCTATATACAAAACAAGCCTTAGCTCGCTTAACACTCTTAGAGCTATCCAAACTCACCTAATAAACAATACGCTGGTGTATACGCCATGAAACGTATACCGTAATGAGATATCGTAGCCATAAGATAAGCTCTGCTATTCTTCCTGGCACCTCACAGCCTGGCCTTCCTCCTCACCCCGCTTCTCAGCTTAAGCTACATCCCCTTACATCGTACTTATTAGCGTCTCTATCTCTTGCTTTCTAGCACCCTATCCATCCTTACAATACCCTTATTTTAACCGTTTTCTTCCTTCAAACCAGGCGAATTTCGAAATTCGCCTTTTTTACCCTGTTTTTTCTCTGTTACAGCGGGTTCTCTTTTCTCTCCTATTATATATATTTATATATAATAGGAGAGAAATCTATATGGGTATATGGATGTATGGAGATATAGGTAAAGATAGAGAATAGAGATAAAGATAAATAAATAAAGAAATATAAAGATAAAGTAAATAGAGAGAAAGATAAAAATAGATAAAGAGAATAAATAAAGATAGAGATGTAGATAAAGATAGATAAATAGAGATAGAGAAATAAGGATAGAAATATAGAAATATGAGAGAAAGAGAGTTATAGAGATAAAGAGAGATGGGTATAAATATATCGATACACAGAGAATAGATATAGTATCGAGATATATTGGTAAATAGAAATATGCTTATTGCAGCGTATTATACTGTGTACAGTATGAGAAAGGAGTAAAGCGCTCAGCTTCAAATAGACACACTTTGACTTACCCGATCAAATATGGCACACTTGAGGGTGGTGGGGCGACCAGCGCTCCCAGACCGCATGGAAGGAGATGCCATGCACAATAGGAAGAACGCATGGGACGATCGTTCCATGCAAAGAGAAGCCAGAAAGGCGCGCACGGTTGCGCCATTCTGGATGATTGGAGTAGCCTCCTGGGCGGGTGTACCGCTCGGCAGTTACCTGTTGCTGTTCCACTTCGGTGGAACGGCATTTCGTGCTCACGAGCTGCCCTGGCTCGTGATGTATATCACGTGGCTTCTCTTCGGAGGGGTCATCGTGGTAGGCCAACGCCTGCCGAAGGCGCTGGGGCTGCTGCTGATTGCGGCGGCCGCCGTTGGAGGGATTTTTGTCTCCCTCCTTGCCTGGGGGCTTTCTATTTAGCTTCGCAGGTCGCCCCTTACCCACTAAGGGCGGGTTGAGCAGCACCCATGTGGCCTGCTGCTCCCCGCCCTTTTCTCTTGCTTGGAGTAAAATCACCTCGTCTTCTACCTCGCTTTTTCTCTGCTACTCTGCTATAGTAGGGCTATGGATTTAGAACTTGTGACACTGACTGGTAGCAAGCTGCACGAGACTGTGTATGAGGTGATGCTGCCGACGCCGGATGGGCAGATTGCGGTCTTCCCAGGGCACGAACCACTCGTAACTCTGGCAGTGCCAGGTGTTGTAGCGGTACGTCGAGCCAAAGACGACAGTGACGACCAGCTGGAATACTTCGCTATCTCTGGTGGGGTGGTCGAAATTAGCCAGACAAAGGTACGTATCTTGGTCGACGAAGCCGAGCATGGCGACGACATCATTGAGGCCGAGAGTAAAGCCGCCCTTGAACGTGCTCTCAAGCAGCGCGACAACGCTAGTACTCAGGTAGAGCTCGAGAAAGCTCACCAGCTGGTCGACCGCCATGCCGTGCGCCTCAAGGTAGCTGGCCTGCGCCGACGCCACAACAAGCACCGCGTATAATATTAGGGTAACAGAGACGACCGTAGAGCGACAGCAGTATAATGACGGAATTTTATCCTCCCCATCATCCATCATTACCAGATGGGACGTATGATTATCGGCGTGATGGCGAAGCTACGGGTGATTGCTATGGAACGGCCTGTTGTATCCTACGAGCTCGGTGATGAGTATGGTCTTGGTGATCTTACCACACCAGAGTGGCCTCGCAGAGCAGAGTTTATTCATGAGCTCGGTGAATACTATGTGCCAGCAACGCAGAACATCATTGGCGCGTGTATGGATGGCCGACCCGGCGGCACAGCGGAAGCAGTGCCAAATGGTGCAGGCGGTGGCTTGCTCTACCTAGTGACGGATCGACTGGTGCGTGGTAATAGCGATGGTATTGATGAAGCAAATGCGCGCGTCTTGGGGCGGATTGGCCAGATACCGGCGACGGTGCACGTCCATCGGGATGACCATGCTCATGGCGAGCAAGCTGGCTGCGCAGCGGCTGACAAAGTGGGTGCGATCTTTACCATCATTGCTCAGCATGGCGAGCAATTGCGCAGCCTAGCCACTGAGCTTGGCTTTGGTAGCGATAGTAGCGACGAAACACACCAGCAGATCATTCGCCATGCAGCAGATGAGTCCAAGCTTGTTATGGCTAGTGGCAACGATCTTGTGGCAATGGTCGACGCGCAGTTAGCAAAGAGTGCTGAGCCCACTGGTGCTCACACCGATATATTGCGCGGCAACCACCATGAGGCGGCAGTGGTAATGAATCAACGCACAGGGACGACGCTCGACCGCCAGGCCTTGGCGCGGGAATTCGACCGCGCATCCGCGCATCACCAGGCCTTCAATATCGATACATGGGCCTTTGCACCCTCAGCCGAGGCGCTCTACCCGGGCGACCCAACTGCCCAGCAGCAGGCTGCCGTTGCCATGCTCTACTACAACCTTGCTGCTATTATGGCGCTATGCGGCCCACGCATGACGGTGACGGTGCTTACATAGCCTCTAAAGGAGCACAACATCAAGTAATAAGTAAATTAAACCAACCGCTTGGGTCAGTTAAGAGGTCTCTTCCTAGTACCTCTTTTTCTTGCGCGGCAACAGTAATTATAATAAGCGTTTCTTTCTTCGCAGATAAAGACATCGCAAGCACCACTACCCTACCCACACCGATGGAGAACCATCGTTCTAGGTGATCCTCATGCAATACAATATGAGGATCGAGCATAGCAAGAACGCCAGCTACTCAGACGCAGACATCGCTTCGTGCCACTGATGGATAATCTGCCGCGCTTCATCCGTACTGGTGGTGTGCATCAGCTGGTCGCGCAGCTCCTTGGCGCCGTCGAAGTCGCGAATGTAGATCTTGTAGAAGCGTTTGAGCGTCTCGTATGGCCGGCCGAGCTGTGGCTGCCAGTGATCGAAGAGGTCGAGGTGGTAGCGAAGGAGGGCGAAGTTGCGCTGCACCAGAGAGCCAGCACTCTGCACTGTATCGTCGGCGTGCGGTGCAAAGCAAAATGGATCGGCAAACACCCCACGGCCAATCATCACACCATTAACGCCTGGGTGGGCTGCCACCAGTGCCATGCCATGCGCCCGATCACGAATATCACCATTGATGGTGAGCAGCGTCTGCGGTGCGATCGCATCGCGCAGCGCAACGATATCATCAATCAGCTCATAGTGTGCTGCTACCTTGCTCATCTCCTTCTTGGTGCGCAGGTGGATAGTCAGATTGACGATATCTTGCTGGAGCAGCGTCGTGAGCCACACCCGCCACTCATCCACAGTGCTGTAGCCAAGGCGGGTCTTGACGCTGACTGGCAGGCCAGCTGTCTTGGCCGCAGCGATAGCAGCTACTGCAACGTCTGGATTACGAATCAGCGCCGCTCCCCCACTCTTGATAGCGCTCTTGGCGGGGCAGCCCATGTTGATATCGATCCCTGCAAAGCCTAGGCGCGCGCAGTGCTGGGCAAATTGCTCCATATCGCCTGGCTCGCCACCCCAAATCTGCGCCACCAGAGGGTATTCGTCGTCCGTCTTAATGAGCCGCCCAGCAATTGCTCTGTCACCAGCGTGTACCCAGCCCGTCGCATTAGCAAACTCAGTAAAAAACACATCGGGCGCACCAGCCCGCTCCACCACGTGGCGAAACACCACATCCGTCACCGCCTCCATCGGTGCCAAAACAAAAAACGGCTGCGGTAAATCATTCCAAAACGACATCATATCAAGCTATTATAACACAATGTATCAGGGGAGAGACCCCACGCCCGCATGCGTAGATGGGTGCGCGGACGTGGGGCTGGTTGTGAGCATATAGTCTTATAGACCACCCCCTTTCTGGGGTCAACTCTCCAAGGCAGTTCCTTGGAGGGTATACTTACTCACAGCTGGGATGGCAGGAGTCGAACCTGCTACGAGAGTTCCCACGAATGCTTGTCTCCATTGACAAGCAAGCCTCTCGTACCCCGCAACCACGCGGGCCATCCCAGGTCGGTCACCATCGACCGACTTTCCTCACAAAAACTCAAGCCGGAGCAGCGCCGGCGAGTTCTTTGCAAGGGTAGAGATAATTGTAATCTACTTGGGCGAGGCTGTCAAGTGGTAGCTCACTAAAGCTGGCTGGCGTATCGCAGTCTTGCGTTGGTGTGCTCCATTCCCCTTGTGATGGTATACTCAATCAGCTTTGCACACGTGCAATTATATGTTCTCAAGAAAAGGAAGAAGCTCCTGCCTCAACGCATGATGCGGATGCAGGAGCTCGGGAGAGACTACAAGCGGTTCTGCTCGTCCTGGCTGGTAGCCGGGGCGCGAGTGAATCTCGCGAGTCCACGTGTTTTAAAGAAGTCTCCGTGGCAGGTGCACGGTGCGCGGTATAAAACGCAGCATGAGACTTCTCGATCGTTGTCTCCCGAATGACAACGATACCGCCTACCCTCCTTCGTGTCCAACAAGGGTAGCCTGCGGCGGTTGCTATAGCAGTGCTCAACGCGGGAAAGCGGAGCATTGCTATATAGCGGAGATAGCAGGAATTGAACCTGCACCTCTATGTGAGTTAACACACAAAGGGAAAAGGGGCCATTCATCTCCAGTGACGGATAGGTGCACGACCTTATTCTGTCGTGACTTACACCTATTCTCTCAGCCTCGCACGTGAGGCTGACCGTCAGACACATAGTAAAAAGAAATCAAGACTTCTTTTTACCGTGTATCCTCTCAGTGCGACGCGCCTCCGCGTCGGCATTCCTGGTGGCCTGGTCAGCCATATTGATGGCCAACCAGTCTTTCGAGGTTCGCTGCGACGACACAATGGCCGCGCGAGCCGCGCTATTCTCGCTCTTCTATACGCCGCAGCAGATCCTCCTCGAAGGCGAGAATGCCTTTGTAGGTGGCTGGGTAGTGGCTGGTGTCGGGCAGCTGGAGCTGAGTAATGCAGCGCCACACGGCGGCAATGAGCTGGGTAAACTCATCCAGCTCGGCCTGAGAAAAGCTGGTGCTGAGCTGGTGGATATCGCCCGTATCCTTATCTGGCTCGACGAACTGCAGCGTGGCCCCGGCAAAGTCGTAGCGGGCATAGTCGCGCGAGTGGCGCACAAGGAGCTCGTAGAACATCAGCTGCTGGCGGTATTTGTGCAGCTTGATCTTCTCGGCATCGGTGCGGCCCTGCCAGCTGCGGGCGGGCTTGCCCGTTTTGTAATCTGTAACGGCGATGGTATTGGCAGCGTGGTCAATATTGACAAGATCGAGCGTGCCAGTGAGGCGAGCATCACCTAGCACGACTCCTTGGCCGGCAAAGCTCAGCTCGGTCTTTTGCTCGGGGCGGAAGGTGTGCGCCTTGGCCTGCAAGAAGGCGCTCAGTGAATCCAGCCCCTTGCGGCTAAAGTATGCGAAGTCCTCTGGCCTCAGCGGCTGGCGATTAAGCTCTTGCTCGAAGTCGCCGAGGATATCCTCGGCCGGTCGCACCTTGCCAGTGGCAGCAAGATGGGTGTGAGCACGCTGCAGCACGTGGTGGATAGCATTACCATAGATGGCATGCGGGCTGGGTGCTTGCGGGAAGCGCAGCAGGTAGTTGGTCAAGAAGGCCGCTGGCCCACCCCGCGACACGTCTAAGAAGGTAGTAAGATGGGTACTAGAGAGCTTATACTGCTCGAGCATAGGCTGGAGAAGCTGCTGCAAATCGGGCTCGGGCGTGCCAACTGGCGCAAGGCGGCGCTGCCAGTCGGTAGTGAGCTGGGTGGTGAGGCTTGGCACGTCGTTGGGCATATCAACAGTGGTTGCAGTGAGGTCGACGCCGTCGAGGAAGCTGGCCGGCAGCGTTGCTTTGCCAGCATCATCTTGGGTGCTGTAGCTGATAGTCAGGTAGTCGCGCGCCCGCGTCATGGCGACAAAAAAGAGGCGGAGGCGCTCGTCGTACGTGTTACCAGCGGGAGCAATAGCAAGGTTATCTGGATACGTGATAAGCGACACCGGCGAGCGCACACGCCGTCCCCAAGTGCTATCGACAGCGCCCATGATATAGACATGGCCAAACTCCAGCCCCTTGGCCTTGTGCGCCGTCATGAGATTAATGCGGCCGGTATGTGCCTCGGTGCGCTGGCGGATGGTGGTGATGGGTGTCTTGAACTGCCGGTGCAAGCTGAGGAGGTCGAGCATATCGGCAAGCCGGAGTGTCTCGTCATCACCACGATGCTCCTGCGTGCGGCTGCGCAGCGTGCGCAAAGCCTCGAGGCAGGCAAGGTATGCGTCGGGCTGCTCGGCAAGCTTCTCGCGCGAGAAATAAT
>CALIXX010000051.1 GCA_938046115.1 uncultured Candidatus Saccharibacteria bacterium
TCATGCGATCTCGGGTGGGGTAGATAGCGCGCTCTATACGCAGCACATGCTCATCTTGGCTGGCTTTGCGCTAGTGGCAAACGCGCTTCTCATCGGCTTCTTGGCCTGGCGTGGCACGCGGCAGTTTGCCCATACGACAGTGGATGGAGATTAATGTACTGCAAGGCATAACACAGAGCCAGCTATGGTGGGGTAGCCGGCTTTTTACCTGCTAGCTTTGGGACTCGAATAGAACACATTTGACAGGTATAGCAAATACAAAGTACTATAACGGTAAATGGACAGTAGTAAATAAAGCAGGAGGCGATGGCAATGAAGAAACCTTGGCAGAAAACAAGCAGTATGGAAGGGAGCTTTGCACGAAAACCGATTTTGAGCGAGACCAACTCGCGCATTAGGTTAAGTAATGAGAGTGCTACCGATGATATAGACAAGATAGGTGCGCCACGGTTCTCGCTTGGACAAAAAGCAGCGGCTCTTGTTGCCCTACTTATTGGTATAAATGGTGCGGCATATTGCAGCAACCACGCAGATGCCCCAACTCATAGTGAAACAACTGCAACGGCTGAGCCATTTGGGCAATCGGGTCGTGAGGTAGAATTTACAACTCCCGATGGTGAGATTGATGTGAAGAAGGTCGACAGAGAAGTTTTGCATGGCATTACGACACGCTATACCGAGCTGCAGGGCAAGACGAAGACAGATCGTTATATGGGTGACTCCCTTGCAGTGCACCAGACTGATAAGAGTAGGGCTATTAAGGAGATTATTACAGCGAAGCGAACTACCGTCAGCCATGATGGGCAAAATGTCGTCGTAACGACGGTGGCTCACAAACAAAAAGACACAACCACCGGCAAAACAACCACGCGGGAGGAGGTGACGCTGGAGACGCCACAAGAGTCAGGGGCTGCCCAGCCAGTTGGCGAGCTGACGACAGCAGAGCTGCTGCAGATCACAGGCAACCCTGCCACAGAGGTCACACTGGCAAGTAGCTTCCGTCCAAGTGCCAATACTGACCCAAATGAGAAGCTGTACTACATACGGATGACGCGAACCACTGACGAGAATGGCGCACCAACGTTTGCCATCGAAGAAGCATCAGCTAGCACAGAGAACCCTGATGACAGCAGCCCAAGTGATAGCGCATCATGGCAGCCAGCTCCCCAAGCGGAAACAGGCGAAAATTTGAGCGATATGCTGCGATTTTGGTGTGCATAGATACACTATCAATTCGTTGCGACACGAAGCAAAGGCCACCCCTCACGGGTGGCTTTGACACACCTTACCATCATCTGCTATAATACAACCACTTATTGAGGCTCTTAGCCTGTCTCTTATTAGTAGAACCAGAATAATGTATTAGAAGGAGTGAGATACAATGGGTCAACGACGAGTGGCCACACCCCAGGCAGATGACGCCAAGAAGCGTCCACACGCAAGCAAACAACCAGTGACAACCAACACGGTGCTCAGTGCCACCACCACGCGCAAAGGCGAGGTCTTTCGAGCGCAGCGCCGCACCAGCGAGGGGGTCAATGCCCAGGCCTCGCAGCACGTCATTAATGTGCCGGTCAATAAGTCGGTCTACAATGGCTATGGTGGCAAGCAGTTTACTCTCAATATGCAGCCCAAGCGGCCCCGTGCTCCGCGCCCAACGCTCAAGGTCATCCCGATTGGTGGGGTGGGCGAGATGGGCATTGGCAAGAATATGACGGCCATCGAGTACGACAACGACATCATCATCATCGACATGGGCTTCCTCTTCCCAGGTAGTGACTACCCAGGCATCAACTACATCATCCCCGATACGCAGTGGCTGGAGGAGAATAAGCACAAGATTCGGGCGCATATCTTTACCCACGGGCACCTCGATCATATCGGTGCCTTTCGGCATATCATCCCCAAGCTGCCTGCGCCAGTCTATGGTACAGCCTTTACATTGGGTATGCTGCAGCGCACCATGGCAGAGACCGATGGTAGCTACCAGCCAGAGTATCATGAGCTCAAGCCTGAGGAGCATGAGATCGTCCAGCTGTGCGACTCCTTTAGTGTGGAACTGGTGCGGGTGAACCACTCCATTCCTGATTCGGCTGCAGTGGTGGTGCGCACGCCAGTGGGGAACATCCTTAGTAGTGGCGACTGGCGTATCGAGGAGAACCCGGTGGATGGCCGCAAGTTCGACTTCGAGCGGCTGCAAGATATTGCGCACACCGAGGGCTTTCTCCTCATGATGAACGAATCGACCAACTGCGAGAGCGCTGGCACTCACACCCACGGTGAGCACGACATCCAGCACAGCATGGGTGAGGTGATGGACAAGTGGGCCAAGAGCCGCATCATCATCAGTAGTTTCTCTAGTCAGCTGCACCGCATTCAGCTCATCCTTGAGGAGGCAGAGAAGCATGGGCGCAAGGTAGCCTTTGCTGGCTTTAGTATGATCCAAAACCTGGAGGTAGCACTGCGCACTGGTGCTATCAAGATCCCCAAAGATACGGTAGTAAAGATGGAAGACCTCGTAAAGCTGCCCGACCACAAGATCACCATCGTCTGTACGGGTAGCCAGGGGGAGTTTAGTGCCGTGCTCAACCGCATGGCAACGGGGGCGCATAAGTTCGTCAAGATCAAGGGAAGCGATGTGGTGGTCTTTAGCTCCAACCCTATCCCAGGCAACGAGAAGTACGTCGTACGTACCGTCGATGGCTTGATGCGCGAAGGTGGCGACGTGGTGCAAAATGGCAAGACACACCTGACCGGGGTGGGGCCACTCCACCTATCTGGCCATGGTTATTATGATGACCACGTGCGGCTTATTAGTGCTGTCAAGCCCACATACTACTTACCCAACCACGGCGAATTCCACATGCTGGTGCACAATGCTCGCCTGGCCGAGAAGGAGTGTGGTATTCCACGCAGTCATATCTTTGTCTGCGACCCAGGGGATATCGTGGAGTTTACGACCGATGGTGCGCACAAGATCGGGCGCATTCCGCACTCGGGCGGCACAATGTATGACGACGCTGGTGCAGTGGTGAGCGATGTCGTGCTGAAGGATCGCATCCACATGAGCCTGGAGGGGATGTTTGTTGTGGTGCTCACCGTCCAGCGTGGGACGGGCCGCCTCCTCACCAGCCCAGATATCATCAGCCGGGGTTTCATCTATCTGCGCGATAATGAAGAGCTGATGGGGATGATCCGCGCCTACCTCAAACAAAAAGCGGCGCGCAGCCTGGTGGGTTCGTATGACCTTGATGTCGTAAAGAAGGAAATCAAAGACGACATCGCCCGCGTTTTGTACGACCAAACACGCCGCATGCCCATTATTATCCCAGTCATCAACGAAGTGGGTGCGCCACAAAAGGCGTCGAGTCGCACTACCCGTGTAGGCCGTGAAGTCCCAGCTGGGCGCTCGCGTCAGAGCCTCGCTGTGCCAACTCAGCCACACACGCCACCGCGCATTGCTAAGGGTGGTGCCGCCGCCAAAGCAGCCGCTATTGCTGCCCGCAAAACAGCTGGTGCATTGCCTGCCACCACGGATGAGAAAGCACCAACTCGCTCGGCTAGCGCGCGCAAGCGCCGCTCGGCCAATAATCGCACGACCGCCCGCAGCAAGCAGCCCAGCAACGACGCCTTCGCTGGCCTGCCGCGCAAAAAGTTCCCACCGCGGCAAGAGCCCGACACTGAGGTAGCCATGCCAAAGGATCGCTCGGAGCGCCGAAGCTACTAGGGGATTGCCCACGATATCAAAAAGCAAAAAAGCCAGCGCTATATAGCTGGCTTTTTGCGTGCAAACCGTGGGCTACGTATCCGACTTAACTCGCTGCTGCAGCTCGTGCACCATCTCCTCCAGGTGCTTGATGCGCTGCTGCATGCGCAAATATTCGGCCAGCACCACCAAGACAAAGGCAATCACCGCAAAGGCTGCAATCATCGTTACTATATTCCATACCATCTGCTGCATACGACCTCCTTGCTTCTATTGTGACATAGAATGGACAAAATGGCGATTTTTTGAGTTTCACGCTTTGTATTCTTGCTCATCCCTCCTCAGGAACACTGTAAGAGTCTCTACTTCCTAAATGTTGACCGCTTGATGTTGAACGCAAAGATTATGACAATCTGCCCTCATGCTCTATCTGAGAAGGCGATGAGACGATGAAGCTAACGCTGAGAAAACAAAGACTGTGCCCACAATCCCATACCGATTGCCTAATGTAGTAAATTATGCTACAATATACGCTATCAAACCAAGCATAAACAGAGTACAATAAAAAGGATATGGCTACAAAAAGAAAAACCACTCGCACTCGTTCGTCTACTCGCTCAAGCGCTGCTCGTCGGCGCAGCCCGAGCAAGAGCAAAGCCAAGCAGGCCGCGCCGCAGCATACGTTGCCAGCGGGGTTTTGGGTGCAGGTGTCGGCGGTGCTACTGCTGGCATTTTCGGTATTGCTGGTGGTGTCGTGGTTTGGCTCGGGTGGGCCAATTCTCAAGTGGCTTGATGCGACAATGCTGCATATTATTGGCTATGCGGTGTATGTTGTCCCAGTAGTGGCGGTGTATGTGGCGGTGGCGATCTTTCGGGCGGAGAACAACCGCTTACCAGTGGCGCTGAAGCTTGCAGCGGTGCTGATGGTGTTGTGGTTTGCGGGGCTATTTGGCCTACTGCGGCGAGGTTCAGCTGCGACAGGCGGTGTGATGGGTGACCTCCTCAACCGTGCCATGCTGGCGCTGGTCGACCGGCCAGTAGGGGTTTTTGTGTATGTATTATTGATTGGCCTGACGCTACTCTTCGTCTTGCGTGTTTCGCCTATGGCGTTGTGGCGTGGCCTGCAAAACATGGTGCGCAGCGAGGCTGAGGCAGATGATGCTGCCAATGTGGCAGTGGCCCGTCGTGCAGCTGACAATCAAACACCAGACACCAACAAAAAGGCCAAGCGCAATAAGGACGAGAAAACCCAAGACAAGCCTGCCGCCATGAGCGACTTCAAGCTCAACGCGGGCGTCCCAACCCTCTCAGGCGATGGCCCGGCCGAGCCAAAGCCAGACAAAAAACCACGGGCGACCTTGCGCGACAGCACACCGCCTACCTCTGTAGATAAAGCAGCCGAAGATCGGTCTGCTATGCTTGCCGTCAATGACCCCAACTGGCAGCCGCCCAGCCTGGAGCTGCTGGAGAAGCGTCAGAGCCCGGCTGATGCCGGCGACATTGAGCAAAATGCCCACATCATTCAAGATACGCTGCACGAATTTAATATCAATGTCGAGATGGAGGGGGCAAACATTGGCCCGAAGGTGACGCAATACACGCTCAAGCCGCCTGTTGGTGTTAAGCTCAACCGCATCACTGCGCTGGAGACGAACATCGCGCTCAACCTCGCGGCATCGAGCCTTCGCATTGAGGCACCCATCCCCGGCAAGAAGGCCGTGGGCATCGAAGTGCCAAACCGCAAGGCGGCTGATGTGCGCCTGCGCGGGGTATTAGATAGCCCCGAGTGGCAGCACGCCAAGGAGCCGCTGGCGTTTGCGATTGGTAAGGATATCTCGGGCCGGCCCTTCGTCGGTGAGCTCAATAAGATGCCGCACCTCTTGGTAGCGGGGCAGACGGGCTCGGGTAAGTCGGTGATGATCAACACACTCCTCACTAGCTTGCTCTACCGCAACAGCCCCAGCGAAATGAAGCTCATCCTCGTCGACCCCAAGCAGGTGGAGATGGCGCCATATGCCGATATTCCGCACCTCCTGACCCCTGTTATTGTTGAGCCGGAGAAGACCATTAGTGCCCTCAAGTGGGCCGTCAATGAAATGGAGCGGCGCTATAGCCTCCTGGCTGAGGAGAAGGTGCGCGACATCAAGACGTATAACGAAAAGATCAAAACGCGCGGCAAGCAGATCGCTGTGGCCGATGAGCAAGGCCACATGCAAAAGGTAGACGAAGGCCGCATGCCGTACGTCGTCATTGTGGTAGACGAGCTAGCCGACCTGATGATGGTAGCAGCGCGCGATGTGGAGGCGCTGATCGTCCGCCTGGCCCAGAAGGCTCGAGCAGTTGGTATTCACCTAGTGCTGGCGACGCAGCGGCCAAGCGTGGATGTGATTACCGGCCTCATCAAGGCCAACGTGCCAGCCCGCATCGCCTTTACGGTGGCGAGCCAGGTAGATAGCCGCACTATTCTCGACCAAATTGGTGCCGAGAAGCTCCTTGGTCAGGGCGACATGCTGATGAAAACCGCTAGCATGCCCAAGCCCAAGCGTATCCAAGGTGCCTGGGTGATGGACGAAGAAGTCGCTAAGGTGACTGACCACCTGCGCATGCAGTCGGCACCGCAGTATAATGACGAGATCGTCAGCCAGCCTGTCCAGCTCAATGGCAAAGGTGGCGTAGTGATGGATATGGATGGCGGCGGCGAAGGCAATGATGATATGTTCCGCGATGCCGTCCGGGTGGTGGTAGAGACTCGCAAAGCTTCGACCTCGCTCCTCCAGCGCAAGCTCCGCGTGGGCTATGCCCGAGCGGCCCGTATCATGGAAGAGATGGAAGAGCAAGGCATCATTGGCCCAGCCGACGGCTCACGCCCGCGCGATGTGCTGATAGGCAGTATGGACGAATTGGGATAAGGCAGCGAGCAGTTTGCACGCAGATTTACGGTGAGTCTTAAAAGGTGAGAACGGAGAGTCTCGGCTGAATTTTACTTGCATCATAGGCGATGGTATAATCATAATTATTGCAGTAATACACGGGGAATCGTCTATGCCAAAGCCAAAATCACCAGAACAATTTATTGCATCATCACCAACTGGAGAGAAACTCCTTGGTATGTTCCATCACAACCTTGGCGACGGAGCACTGCGCATCGCGAGAATAATCACACATGAGCAGCCAGCTCATCGTAGTGATGACACGCACAATGAGCATAACCACCACGTTCACCAGCCAACCCATCGCAGGCTGGGTAATCACGAAGCCAAGATAGCGGCGGTGCTGGAGAGTGGCTACTGCAGCATTACACACCCAGACGCTCGGTTCGCGCAAGAGGAGATTGCTGATTTACTTATTAAAGAAGAGGCGGTGCCAGAAGCGTATTTTGCGCTGCAAGAGCGGATTGCCCGCAAGCGTGGCCAAGGTGAGGTAGTGCTAAGCCTAGAAGAAAAGCAGCGTCTGGTGGATACCGTCCAAGCTGACCAAGCTGAGAGCCTCACGCAGTGGTCAACATATCTACGCAGCGATGAGAATGAGCATGTATATCCAGACTGGTTTAAGGTATATGTCTGGGAATCGCTCAAGACGATGGGCGAGTACGACAAAGCCAAGGGAGAATTCAAGGAGCGTACTGGCTCGACTACTGCACCTTGGCCGGAGCTCAATGCTGAGGCGCTGGCGCAGGTGTATGATGCCATTGACCAAGGGGTGATTCGTGGCGAGCGTAAAGTGGACGACCAGCTGGCACCACTGCTAGGCAGGGGGGACTTTGCTGCGCTCTATGCTGCAGCTCTTGCTGATAGCGCTGATAATGAGACGAAGCAAGAGGCATACCAAGCAACGACTGGTTCGTGGACGAAGTACGAGCGAATTGCTAGCCAACATAGCCCCAACTACACCAATGATGCTGGGGAAAATACGAGACGCCTCACAGACATGGAGCGACGGGTGCACGCAGGTGAGGAGCTGACAACAGAAGACCTAGAATTCTTGTGGTTGAATGAGAGAATTGAAGGCTTTGGCTTGGATGTTGATCCGCGAGCTAGTCAGCTGCTAGAGGGGCGCGATTATGTGGCAGACTTTGACCGAATTGCAGAGATGATTGGTTATGATGAGTTGTACTGGACGGTGGTTGAGGGTGACGAAGGTCGTGTATGGAATATGAGTAAAAATTATTTCGTTGATAGAATTGACCGACTGAGTGATGAAAGCCGCGATGATCTTATCAAAACAATGGAGTATGATAAATACCTTGATAATATTAAGACTGCCATGCGTGCCAGGCATTTGTATCAGCAAGGTGTAGAGGTTATAACGATATTGGATCGTCGATTTGTTTGTCAGTATCCATATCCTTATCGAGTGGTTGATGATGGCAACGCTATAGCAGATCGGCTCATTGCAGCAGGGGCTGATGCTGAGTATACGAATGGCCTCTTGAAAGTGATACGCAATGACCCTATTGGTTACCACAGCGAGCCGAAGGCTCCAGAGCGAATCCTGGACCAACGAGATTTTGACAATTGGCTCCAGTATATGACTAATACAGTAGGTGAGCTACCGTGTGATGATGCAACACGGCAGCGCATTATGCACGACGTCGTGCAGTCTGACCTTGAATATATGGAGAGAAAAACCATTCTTGATAACCTTAATACATTGGCGCACATCAACAACGATAACCGCCAAATGACACGCTGCTTGCTTGATGCTTTTCCTACTTGGTGGCTCAAGTACTATGGTAGAGGGCTTATCGCTGGAGGCCTTGACCGGTCAACAGCTGAGGAATATCTTTCGACCCTTCAAGATGATGATGAATTGCTCTAGTGGCTCAATCTAAATATATTCTTGTGCGCTGGAGATAAGCATGGTTATATGTATCACCCCGCACAATACTCAC
>CALIXX010000052.1 GCA_938046115.1 uncultured Candidatus Saccharibacteria bacterium
AACAGAGCGCTTGTTGCCATCCTTATCGTCGTAACTGCGCTGGTCGAGGCGACCACTAACGAGCAGCGGGCTACCCTTCTTCACATATTGTGCAATGGTTTCGCCAGTCCGCCCCCAGGCTACACAGTTAATGAAGCTGGTTTGGTCTTGGTTTTGGCCATTTTGGTTGCGCCATGTGCGAGTGACCGCTAGTGTAAAATTCGCAACGTTCTGCCCACTGGCTGTGGTGCGCACCTCTATATCGCGCGTCAAATTGCCCATCAAAATAACTTTGCTAAATCCTCGAGCCATATATCCTCCTCGATTCTTTACTGTGGTTATTAGTTATTGTGGTAATTTTTACTCTTCTGTTTGGCGGCTGGCTTCGCGTGCTTTAGCCTCTGCCATCAGCTTGCGACCCTTCTCGTCCACTTTGACGAGCAGGTAGCGGATCACATCATCAGAAATATTCAGCGCATTGCTGATCTTCAGCGGTGCATCGGCAGGCAGCGCCACCTCAAAGTAGACATACACCGCAAAGTCTTCCTTCTTAATACTATACTGCAGCTTTTTCTTGCCCCAGTTGTCTTCGCTAGTAATAGAGCCACCAGCGCCGAGCACCAGCTCACGTACTTTAGCAAGTGGTGCCTCAAGGTTTGATTCTAGATCTGGCCGAATCAAAACCGTTAGTTCATATTGTTTCATATGTAAACCTCCTTTGGGATCCATATGGATGTTTATCCGGACGATAAACTTAGGTTAATAACGCATTATATTATACGCGAGACAGCATGCAAAGTCTAGCGAAGTACAGGGGTGTGGAGGTGTTGTACTTTTCGATTTTTCTATTTTTTGAATGGTCACATACTCTGTGTAATTATAAGTTGTTAGTTGCCTCATTCGCCGCATGATTGCGCCATGTCTTGCAAGCACTTATCCATCTTGCCATAGATCAAGAGGCGGCACGGCGTGATTATACATTCCGTCCATATTTCACAAAAAAGATAATTACATTATGGCGCTAAAATTCGCTTGCTTCACCCCATCGCTATACTTAATATATTATGCCCATATATTATATATAAGCTCAGCAAAGCACCCTTTGAACGCTATCGCGTCTAGAAAATAATACTCGTTATATGTCAAAATATGAAAAAATGAACCGTCCTTATTTATCGTGTATATATTACTTTGTCTTTCGCTCTTTTAGCTTTTTTAATGATGCGATGTATCTGCAAAAATTATCGAGCAAGTTTTCGCTTGTGCTTATTTTACTATCGCTTCTGCCTAAAGCGAAGTGTCGTTTTGCTGTCTCTTTGCGCATTTTTGTCAGAGCCACCTATGGCACTCCATGGAGCCATTATGTCCATCTCATTTTTGCACACTACTTATATAGAGCCAGCTGCCCCGCCTCCATACATCGCACATGCAGGTCGATATTTTGCCATTTGTTTCCATACCATAAAGTACTATATAATGCAAAACGTGAAAATTTTGAAACCTTCATTCGTACCATCCACGACGCATCATTATTTTCTACACAAATCATACATCGCATACTATTAGATCGTGTATATTTAATAACTACGACCACTATGTACTGCTTGTGCTTACCATACATTCGCCTACACTCAATACACAATTAGCCACCTACGCTCAAAAACACGAAAATATCACTATACTAACCCACTCACTAGATCATACACATCACACTCCATCCATTTTTTAACTTCGCACTCAGACTCTGAAGCTGTTTTATACACCTTATGCTTTGCTATACTAATTATGCCTATCTCACCATCAACTATCATTTACTTGCATTATGCAACCAATTGTGAAAATTTATGGCTATATCATATTGATGTAGTGCAGACGCAAATCCAGCTGTCACCACATCCTCACAAAGCACCCTCCTAGCCACAAAGTTACTTGCACTTACCGCATATTTTGACTCACCAATATTTCCTATTTCTAACCCCCATCACACCCATCTGCTTGATTATGCAAATTTTACTACTGAGCCTATCGTTGAATAATTTTCTACTGTTTTCATATACCCCTCCGTACCAATTGTACATCGTCATACCTCGCGGTACACAAAAATATCACCTCTCACGCCATCCTCGCATCACGCTACTTCAAAAATCATCATTTTTTGTTTGCAGTCAATCAGCTGCTGCCACACATGCTTCGCATATCACACACATCTCACCAAAATCATCACATTATTTTGGCACGCACGAACCATCATTGCTTCTTGGCACTATATTTTTTCACCAATTTGCCAGACTAAGTCTTGTTATTCTCAAATTTTTATTATGAACATCATTATATTCCGTTCATGAGCTTTAGCGAAAAAACCGTATACCTAATTTGCTTCTTGCATCGCACCCAAGCCTCTTGTGTTCGCATACACCACACAGATTTTAGCCAAAACATGGCAGCTATTTACTCAAGCGAACTCACTCCCTATTTCATCTCACCGCCTCACATTCATTTTTTGCACATTTCTATAATCGCAATGTGAAAATTTTGCACTGCTACAGTACGCATTTCATTTTTCATCACACATATTGTACATCGTCTCTATCTTTCTATCTAGCTGTACCAATTTTTACATACTCATTCACAAATTTGCACGCAAATGTACATATTACTATGATACTCATTTTATATTTACTACCAAACAATCCATTCTTGCATCATTCATCACTCGCATAGTAGCAAAAAATATTTTGCACGCGCATTATGTTGCAAAGTTGCGAACGTTTTTGCTAGACATCACTAATTTTTTATCAATAACAAATAGTACATCAGCGTTTTTTATTACAGCGCCGCAATGCGTCATTATTTTTTGTCACGTATGTTGTATTCGCTTGCTACTCTAGTCGTTGAAAAATCATTTTTTTGCAATATCACACTTCTATCACTCTTTCTGTATGCGAAAATATCGCAGCATATACATCGCACACCAATTAGAACGGACAAAAATAATATTCTACTACAGAATAATTATTAATAATGTAGTGCTCACTCATATTTTTGCAAATCATTTTGCAAAAGTGTCTCAGCTACTGCAAAAACTGCTTGTCGCTCTGCATTATACTTTGCCGTTTTCTCATTTTTTACTTTTTATATTTCAATTCATACTGCACTCGTCACTCATCTACTTCGTGCCCACTCAAATTTTCATCAATATAGCGGCAATAAATATCATGAACGAATTCTTGCATTATTCATGCTCTCTTACTGTCTCCTTGCTTGTGTTATGTGTGGCATCATATACAAAAAAGATATATTCGATGAAGTAATC
This sequence comes from uncultured Candidatus Saccharibacteria bacterium, assembly GCA_938046115.1. Taxonomy (GTDB): domain Bacteria; phylum Patescibacteriota; class Saccharimonadia; order Saccharimonadales; family Saccharimonadaceae; genus Saccharimonas. Next base: position 3,293 of record CALIXX010000052.1, read on the forward strand.
GACTCACTTTGCACACAAAATACTCATCACCATGCCCTATGTATAGTACATGAGCGCATCTATACCCGCTTAATTTACCATTTACTACTCTGAATATATTCTTATTATATTCAGACATTCCCTCGCTTGTTTTCGAGCAATTTATAATACATAAAGAAAATCCATATAGCACACAAATACCCGTATGACATAAATGCTACGTCATTTTCTTACCACAACGCGCACATTACACCAACCAATACACGCGATCCTTAAAAATTCAATGGCATAGCACGCGCGCTTGTTTGTTCAATCACCATAAATTTTTTGCACAGAAAAACCAGTGCTCATCACACTGGCTTTCTCTCGTCTATAACTAGCCTTTATGCAGCGAGTGAGAAGTCTCCTTGAACCAAACCAAGCTCATCACTATACTCAAGCCGTTGCGACTCTGTAGTCGGAACCAGCACAATACCACTTGCAGTGCTAAGCTCGCCATCAATCACATCACCTTGGTCTGTGATCATCTGCGGGCCTTCGCCTGGCTCGCCCTGAATAATGCCATACACAACAGGGGCACTATCGACCATCTCTTGATCTGGGCGCTTCCCAACATAAAACCCAATCAATGAGCCGATTACCCCTTCTTCCGCTCCACCATCTTCGCCTAAAGAAATCGCCGCTTCTTGGTGGGATAGCGACGACTCAATTGCGGAATACAGCGATGATATATCGCCTTGGGCGTCCTTAGGGCTCTTAAAGTCGCTAACAATAGGCACGACATACGGGACATCATTAATCTCAATAACATCACCAATTGCCAAGCCAAGCTCATCGCGCAGCTCGGATAATTTATTATGAATGGTATCGATGTGCTGGTCTGTCATTTCTGCCATCGACAGCGCAAACAGCGGCCCAAGCTCACGCTGCAACCAGCCTCGGACCTCTTGAACAGATGGCAGCTCGAAAGCATTCGGCTTACCATACCGATTATTAAACTCCTCGACCATCGACACAAGTCCATCGTTTACTGTGTCGTATTTCGAATGCTTTGTTTCGCCCACTGGCGGTTTGCCGCTTTTAGTAAACGACTCTTCTCTTGTATTATCGTTGGTATACTCACTCATAGTTTTTTATACTCCGCACTATGATTTTGGTTAACGGCATTGGCTCCTTTCTGCCGATTCCTCCCTGCTGCGTACGTTGTGGCGCTGGCAGCGTGGTAGTAAGTAATCGTATCAACTTGCATTATAGCACAAAAGCAGCGCCTGCAAAGATATTTTTGGCCTTATTTTCGCATTATTTTCCCCATATGTACCCCTGTCGTACCAGTGGTAGCTATCTGGACGATAAATATATATTTTTCGCAAGCATTTTGGCCTTAATTACGCGTTTTTCTCCTTCACAAATAACACCCTCACCGCCTACCTGCTCCTGCTCTGTCGTTGCATGTGTGTAGCGCAAATATCAGCATGATGATACTACCCCACTCCAGCGCTGAAATAACTCTTATGGTGATGAAGAGCTAGCTACTAGCGAAGCTGCCCAGTTCTAAGGCGCTGTATGCAGATTCTGCTGTGTAGCCTAGAGTCTAGATCTTATCCAAACCAATGCTTAGCGGCCTCTCATGCTCCACCAAAGGCAAATCAACATGCATAGCATACCCCTGTTATGCCAGGCTCTGCGGCAAACCACAGCACACCATCCACTATCACAGCCACTCATCATGCAGCCATAGCAAAACCGCCCAAGGATATACCTCGGGCGGCTGTGTACACTGCGCTGCAGAACTTAGCCGCGAGCAAAGTGGGCAAAGGCGCGGTTGGCCTCGGCCATCTTGTGGGTGTCTTCCTTTTTCTTGAAGGCGACACCAGTTTGGTTGCACGCATCAACGATCTCTGTTGCCAGGCGCTTGCTATATGGCATGCCACTCTTGGATCGGGCAGCCTGCACTAGCCACATAAAGGCAAAGTGCTGCTGGCGATGACCCTGAATGGGGAATGGAATCTGGTAGTTGGCACCACCAACGCGGCGGCTCTTTACCTCAAAGCTGGGGCTGATGTTCTTGATGCAGGTCTCAAACACTTCCAGTGGGTCCTCACTCTTGAGGCTGCGGGCGGCTTGCTCGAGTGCACTATAGACAGCCCGCTCAGCAACTTGCTTTTTGCCGTCTAGCATCGATTTGTTAATCAAGCGCTGCACCAGCACCGACTGGTACTTGCGGTCTGGCTTGATGGTGCGCTGGAGTTTTTTCGTGACTTTACGAGGCATGGTTAGTTACCCTCCTTCTTGGCGCCGTACTTGCTGCGGCCTTGCTTACGCTTCGATACCCCTTGTAGGTCGAGCGCGCCACGGACGATGTGGTAGCGCACACCCGGGAGATCCGGCACACGGCCACCACGGACGAGCACCACCGCGTGCTCCTGCAGGTTGTGGCCTTCGCCGCCAATGTATGCCCAGACTTCGTGGCCGTTAGTGAGGCGGACACGAGCCACCTTGCGCATAGCGGAGTTTGGCTTCTTGGGGGTCTTGGTCGTTACCTTGACGCAGACGCCACGCTTGAGCGGTGCATTTTGGTCGTAGTAGCGCACCTTGAGTGCGTTGTGGATGCGCCCCAGCGCTGGCGACTTCGACTTCCGAGCCGCCGTCTTGCGTGGCTTGCGCACCAATTGGTTGATGGTTGGCATGCAATTCTCCTTATTGCTTATTGTTCGGCTTCTATCGTCCACCCCACTATTGGATTAGTAGTGTGAGCATAGAGCACCTGTCGCTGGGTTATAGTAGCCCAGCATCTGTGTGTACGATTATGGAGCAGCACCTCCGCCTCGTGTCTGTACCTTCTCCGCCAGGTAGAGCACTCACACCAGCGCCCCACCCCGAGAAGAGGAAACTCGTGAGTATTATAGCACAGATAATTATGTTGAATCAATTGCGCGCGCGTGATACAATACTAAATGTTAACGTACCATGATGTACAATTAACTCAAGAAGCGTCTCTTATGGGCGCTTTTTGCGTATCTTAGAGTCGTTTATATGATCGATTGTACCGTCTCTGCATATCTTTCTTGCAATAGCTACGATTTAGTGTATACGCAGTCACCATAATTCCCGCTACTGGCCTTGTTTTACTACGCATCCGTCGCAATATTACAACAAAATCTATATCTGCAAGCCATAAATACAATGTATCCCCTTTTGGGTGCTTGTCCCAAAAAGCCCTTACTTCTGGTTCTTTATAGTTCTCTAGTATTGCACGCACCCAAGGAAGCCGCGTCGCTCTATCATAGTCAATCTTTCGAAGCTTCTTACCGCATGTAATAATGTGAGTAAAACCCTTTGGGTAAAAACCTCCCCAGGATGGATCGGGGTGTGAATTTGTATAAACAGGTAATCCATCAACAATCGGTGGTGTTGTCTTAAGAAAATCATGCTCATACACAGCAAACAATTTTTTTATATCAGCCTCATATGAATTACTAGAGAGCTCTAACTCTAGCGGTAGCCATTCTGGTATCATCACTCGCGCGGTTCCCAAAAGAATAAATTGAACTTTTCAGTGCTAGGCGGTGTACCACTTGTCAGCTCTTGCTGAGTAATTTTTTTTAGAAATGCTACTAACTCCTTTTTTGCTTCTGATTTCTGTTGGTTACTTGGTTTATTTGCATACATTACTGCACCAGTCACAAGGTCGGCCAATTGTAAACCTATCACCTCATGTGAACGCAATGGTTGTGCTGTAAAATCTTTATCTTGGAACTTCGCTGTATTTCTCAAGTATCTTGCTAACTCATGTGACCTATGCCCAGACCAGGTATCTTTATAGTCTAAAAATAACCGCAAACTGTGCGTAGATGTACTCTTTTCAGCAATATTACGCACCAAGTAGTATTGCATTTTATAATAAAAATCATCGCTTGTCTCGTTGTGAGCTTCATAATTAACCTTATTTTTATCAATCACTACTGCTCTGTAGCTGACTTGATCAGTTTGGTGCAACAACAATAACAAATCTTTATAGTATTCAATTTTTGATGGGCTCACCTTAGTCCACTTAATCTCACGGTGTGAAGATATCTTATGTTTCTTTTTAATACACTTAACTTCTCTAAGGAGCATTGGCAGCTGTTTAGTATTTAGCCAAACTGCACCAAGAAGCATCTTGCCAGAGCCATGCCCAATGTGACAAGATTCATCAATATAGACATATGTAGAATATTCTTGATTGTGTATATTTCTCATATACTTTCATTATAAATACACTTACAAGCATTGCCAATAGTAGCACAACTATGTAGTGTCGTTAGTGTAATGCCCGTAATACTCTGAAGAAATGAATTTAAGTCTATAAGCCCTCCCTGCTTCCACCATTACTACAGCAGTAATCAGCGAATGTGTTACACTCATTATTATGAAACAAACTATCGAAAAGGTGGGCTTACTTAGCCTGTCACTTATACTTACATCGTCTAGTGCCATTGCCCCAGCTATCCCTGCAATGAAGGCATTTTATCACCAATTTTCGAGTACACAGGTTGAGCTAATCTTGTCTATTCCGTCGCTGTTTGTCGTCGTGACGCTGCTGGCTAATCATGCAATTCGCCGCGTACTGTCTGAGCGACACATCATTATTATCAGCCTCATTCTCATTCCGCTGGCTGGCGTAGTGCCGTTTTTTGTTCAGGAGTATTGGTTAGTGCTGGCTTCGCGCGCAGCCTTCGGTATTGGGACGGGGCTCATCAACGCAGTTGCCATTACCATCCTCAGCGATTATTACACTGGCCGAGAGCGTGCACAAGTATTGGGCTGGCGCGTCTCTGCCGAAATCATTGGCTGCGCGCTGCTCACCCTGCTGGCTGGGCAGTTGATCAAAATTAGCTGGATGCACGCCTTCTTAATCTATACAGCCGGGCTCGTCATCCTTGCTATCTTCCTCACCTGCGCCCCGCGACGACAACCGCGTATGCCTACCGAGCCCATCAAAACAGAGGGTGCTTCGCCAGCCGTTCACTCGCTGAGCCGCCAACAGCTTAGCACAGTCATTGGATTAACGCTGTGCGGGGTATGGTTTGTTTGTATTGATGTATCACTGGCGCTGCGCCTGCCCGAGATCACTATTGCAGCGGGTTTTGGCTCGGCCACAGACGCAAGCATCATCCTCAGCCTCAAGCAAATCATGGGGATTATCGCTGGTGCAGTATTTGTCTATGCCGTGAGTCGGTACAAGCAGCGGCTCTTGGCATTGTCTGCTCTGCTCATTGGTATCGTTTTGCTTGGCTTGTCGCTATCGCCAACGATTTGGCTGCTTGGCCTTTCGTCCTTTGGGGTTGGCTTCGTCTATAGCATCATTCTCTCAACAATATTCCACCAATTGTCAGACGAAGTCTCCGCACAATCGCGCAGCACAGCCACAGCAATTGTCCTCGTTGGATGCAATCTCGGTGGTGGCAGTGCACCGTATGCTTTGCAGCTGTTTTCGTGGTTGGGCGCTCGAGGGCTGGCAGTCTTCGCTTGGTTTGGAGTGTTGTCTATGTTGATTGGCATCAGTCTATGGCTCTCTCACCGCTACACACGTAGCCGATAATCTTTGAACCCTAGAGCCCACTTTTCAATAGCAAACTCCTCTATAATATATTCTTTCACTCTAATCCCAAATAATGGATATCGTCAAAATATATTCACAATCATCGCGATGTGGAGAAAACGCAAGGCGCGATATCATACCACACGTTGGATAGATAATCCTTGTCGTCCCCACCTCATGCTATACTAATCTCATGCATATTGCCATCCAAGGTCAAGCAGGGTCGTTTCATGAGCAGGCAGCGCAGCAGTGGTTTGGGCCGCAGGTCGATACCGTACCGTGCACGACGTTTCGCGATGTTTTCCATGCACACGCAACTGGCCAAGCCGAGGGCATCGTTGTGGCGGTGGAGAACACGCTCTACGGGACGATCAACGAGCCATACCACTACCTCGAGGCATGCCCACTACCCATCATTGGTGAGGTACGTCTTACCATTGAGCAGATGCTCATTACACTACCTGGCGCTCGCCTAGCTGATATTACCGAGGTGTATTCGCATCCCGTCGCACTTGCGCAGTGCCAGCGCTTTCTTGCTGCCGAGCTGCCGCATGTGGTGCAGAATGAATTTTTCGACACAGCGGGAGCGGTCGCCTATATCAAAGCAGCTGGTGACCCGCACAAAGCCGCCATCGCTGGCCAGGCTGCTGCTACTCTCCATCACCTACCTATCCTGCGCCGTAGCATCCAAGATAGCCACGATAACATCACCCGCTTCATCGTCCTCGCACCAGGCCACGCACCAGCCCGTGCCAACCGCGCTACGCTCGTCGTCACGACTAACCACCAGCCTGGTGCACTCCTTGAGGTATTGCGTATCTTCGCCGCGGCAGGCATCAATATCAGCAGCCTGCAGTCTCAACCGATCGTCGGCCAGCCGTGGCAATACAAATTCTTCCTCGTCGTCGACAGCGCTGGCGCCCCACTCCGGCACGCCCTGCGCGCCATTGAGCAAAGCGACCATACTGTGCGGCTGCTGGGTGAGTATTGTGCGGGGTAAGGTTATTTCCACGTCTCTCGAA
>CALIXX010000053.1 GCA_938046115.1 uncultured Candidatus Saccharibacteria bacterium
GATGAGCATGTGCTGCGTATAGAGCGCGCTATCTACCCCACCCGAGATCGCATGACGATAGGCAATGATGGAATGCGTCATGGGCAGCCAGGGGTTGATGGCTTGGAAGAAACCAGAGGCTGTTTGGATGGGGAATATCCCTTCGCTCGCTGCCAGCTGGAGCACCATGATAATCATTACCACCAGCCGGCCAGGATTATCAAGCACCATTACCAGCAGCGTAATGAGCGACATAAAGGCAAGCGAGGCAAGGTAGCTTGTGGCAGCAAATAGCCACGGGTGGTCGGGCTGCAAGCCCACCACATAGACCAGCACCAGCATCATAATCGTTGCTTGCACCAGTGCAGCCAGCCCCAAGACCGACATCTTAGCCAGCCACCAGCGCCAGGCATTTTCTTGGCGCGAGAAGGTCTTGCGCACTGGGTACATCGTCGTCAGAGCCAATCCACCAACGAAGAGCGCTAGCGAGAGCATATATGGTGCCATGGCATAGCCATAATTTGGCACACTGCCAGTACTGTGCTCGCTACTCGCCACAGGCGCGGCCATCTGCTGCTGAGCCGCTGGGCTGGTTGGCAAGAGCTTTACCTGAGCAGCACCAGTCTGCAGTTTGTGCGCTAGTGTGCCCGAGCCATCCACCAGCTGGTTGCTTGCCTGCACCAGCGTGCTAGAGTGCTGCTGCAAGGTGGCTGCGCCCTGAGCCAGCTGCCCACTGCCCTGCTGAGCTGTTGCGAGATTACCCGCCACCTGTGCTGCACCAGCCTGGAGCCGCTCGCTACCAGCCCGCACCGTGTTGTAACCCGCAAAGGCAGTGGTGGCTTGTGGGGCGAATTGCTCCACGCCAGTGTTGAGTGCCGCCACACCATTCTTGAGTGTTTGCTGCTGAGTAGTAAGTGTTTTGGTAAGAGTATCGAGGTTGGCCAGCAAGCTCTGCGTTTGCTCGGCAATAGCTTTGGTCTGCTGCAGAGCACTCGCTATGGTCTGCAGCTCGGGCAGTGTGATGGTCGTGCTACCGCCAGATGCAGCCGCCTGCGCACTAGTCTTTTGGAGGATCGCCCCGGCTGATGCGGTTGGTGCTTGCATTGCCTGGAGCGCGCCCACCACCCGCTGCGCATCTTGGACGACGGCCGCCTGTTGAGTCGCTACCGCTGGTGATGGTTGAGCCACTTGGGCATTGAGTGTCTGCATCCCTTGTTTGATCTGCTGCATACCAGCCGTTAGCTGGGCCACTTGGGCCGCCGTTGGCAGTTGGCCAGTCAGCTGCGCTGTGCCTTGCTGGACCTGCACTGCACCGGCCTGCAATCGCCCTAAGCCCGCTGTCAGCGTCTGCTGCTTGCTCGCCAGTTGGCTAACGCCATTGGTATAGTGAGTAAGACCCGCTTGGAGCCGTGCCGACCCCTGGTGTAAGCGCCCAGCACCATCACCAGCCTGCGCCATGCCATTACCCACTGCACCAATGCCCGCTGCCACCTCCTTGAGGTAGGTTTGGGTCACTTGCTCGGCTACTGTTTCCTTCACTTTTTGCGCGGCTTGGCGGCTAATGACTGCACCAATGTAGTTTTTGGCTGGCGTCAGCTGATACGACACCACTGCTTGCTGTGGCTTGTCCTGCCGAAGTGACGCCGCACGCTGTGAGAAATCCTTTGGTACCGTCACTACTGCATAGTAGTAGCCACGGCGTACGCCATCATCGGCTTGCTGCTTGGAGACGAATTCCCACTTAAGCGCCTTGCTCTTATGCAGAGACTCTGTCATTGTCCGGCCGATCTGCAACTCCTTACCATTGATCTGCGCCCCCTTATCCTCATTCACAAAGGCAATCGGCAGTCGGTCGGTATGCCCATACGGGTCCCACACCGAGCTCAGGAAAAACGCCGCATATATTACCGGCACAAAGGCTATTGCTATCACTGCCACCAACAGCGTCTTACTGTGTAGTAAGTGCCGCCATTCGGCCTGGACCATCACGCTGCGGCGACGCTGGATAGCTTGTTTTATTTTCTCACCCATTGTTCATTAACTCCCGAATAATATCTTGCAATGTCACACCCTGTAGCGTCTCAATCCAGCGTGCCTGAGCCCGATCGAAGGCACCAAGGATGCTCACCTCACCGCGTTTGATCTTGCTATCATCTGCCTGGCAGGCAAACATCCGCTCGGCTACTCCTTGGTACTGGACGAAGCTCTCCGTCCCCTCGACTGCCGCCACGATATCCCACAGCGTTAGCTCTGTACTAGCCCGCGCCAGGCGAAAGCCACCACCCGCACCCCTCGCCGAGGTAATCAGCTGGGCTGTTACGAGCTT
>CALIXX010000054.1 GCA_938046115.1 uncultured Candidatus Saccharibacteria bacterium
GTATTCTGCCGCTCGGCGGCGTGTTCCGTGTGTGAATTTCATTGGTTTCCTCCTTGATTTATTATCAATTGTGTCGTACAATGCAGGTATTCAATAGTGAAAATCCCTCGCTGCGGTTACGGTCCCTGCGGGGTCTTTTCGTTTCAGACACCCTCACCCTCCGTCCAGCTCAACCAAAAACCGCTCCACCCGTCCCTTCAGCAGTTCGTACCGCTGGCGAGTGTCGGCGTGGCGCAAGATGTGCTGGCGGCTGTGCGCGGTAGAGGTATCGTAATCAATCGCCACCGTGCCAAACTGCCCGGCCGTGCTATCCACTACCTGATCATCAATGCGGTTGAAATAATGCGGCGTGCCCGCCACCACGCAGCGGCGGATCTCACCACCACAGTAATCCTGCAGCACCAGAGCCGAAACGGCACACTGCCCGCTGCTTGGGTTACTCGGCGACCAATCATCACAGTAGGATGTCTCACCCGACCAGTTAGTTGAGAGAGCGTTACAGATTTTTACGACAGAGCTCGCACGTTGCTGCTTTATATCATTGCTCATAGTTTCCTCATCGCCTCCACTATCTCCTCATGAACAATTCCATTGCTTAGTACCGCTCCGCAAATATCCTGATCATACCGCTGCTCCCGGCCGAAAAGGTCAGTCACCTTGCCGCCAGCTTCCTCGACAATGACTTTTGCTGCCGCAATGTCAACATTTTTACCCTTCGTGCCAGCAAAGACCGATGCGACAAATTCACCACGCGCCACCAATGCTGCTGCATGCGTCGTGCTGCACGGCGACATCACATAGACACCCTTTTCGCAAGCAATATCATGGACAACCTGCATTACATCCCACTGGGCACTCGACCACCAATCAACATTCATCTCCACACGATCGTCAAGGCTATTCTGGCTAACATGAATTGGCTGATTGTTCAGATATGCACCATAGTCGCGCACCGCCCAATACAAATGGTCACTAAACGGCGCATAAATCACACCGACTTCCGGTTGGCCGTCAATCACTAATGCCAAAGAAAACACCGATACCGGTAGCTCCATTGCAAAGGGCACCGTGCCGTCGATCGGGTCACATACCCACACATAGTCCGAGCCACGGCGGTCGCTCGCTTCTTCTCCATCAATATCGTGGGTTGGATACTGCTCTGTCACGCGTCGGATAACAAGCTGGTTGACTTCCTCATCGGCGATAGTCACAATTGTGTTGTCTGCTTTGAGGTGAGCGTCTGGCTTTTTGCCAAAATATTTTCGCATAATATCACCCGCTTCGTGTGCTACACTTTTTGCAAAATCAAGCCATTCTTGCTGTTGATCAGTCATATCTTTCTCCATGAGTAATGTACTTATGCTACTGCCTCTGCATCATACACCCACCCGGGCTGCCACGAGCCAACTTCGCGCCAGTTGGTTGTTATTGCCTCTGGCCAGGTCTTACCACCAAGAATAACGTCCAGCGCAAGCTGCGGTGCTTCGTGCGCCACGATGGCAATGTGCTGGCCAGCATAGTCGCGCTGCAGCATCGCCACAAAGTCACGCATGCGCGCCTCTACATCGCGGTAGCTCTCGCCGTGCGGAAATGGTGCATCGACAAAGGGGAGCAAGCTGACCTTAAAGGCCCCATCCGTGCCATTATTATCACCATAATTTGCCTCGCGCAGCCGTTTATCAATAACAATCTGATGCGTCACACCAAAAGCAAGTCGGGCTGAATCGATCGCTCGACCAAGATCCGAGCAAAATACCACAGTAAAGCTGGTATTGGCCGCTTGCTCTGGTAGCGCCTGCGCTTGCTGAACCCCCACTGCTGACAACTCACCAGGCAACCAGCCAGTCGCCTTACCAGCTTCATTATCCGTCGTCGTACCGTGGACGAAATAAGTTATTTTTGTCATACACTTCCTCCTTGCTTAGTGTGGGTTACTGTATATTTGTGCGGATTTTCTATCTGCTTTATTGCATCATATATTGCCTGCGCCACTCGCCGATGCCCGTGCTGTGAGAAATGGATGCCATCAGGCGCATAGTCGTTATGATCATCAAGTGGATTGCTAATAGTTGTATGAGTAGCGCGGAGCTTTTCGTTGATGTAATGTAGCTTGCTGGCAAGCGGCGCGTGGTACTGAACTGGCGCAATAGCAGGCTCAATATGCCGCACACTGACACCACCAGCCATGTCATTCTCGCTATCAGCCGCATAAGCTTGGGTATAGGCGCTATACCACTGTAAATCAGCCGCGATTTGCTCACCAGAAGCGCTTTCATTTTGTGCATCATTCACACCAAGCGCGATGATCACCCCGCTCACCGGGCTTGCCTCTCGCAGTGCTATTTTGTAAAAGATCTTGCCACCAAGATATGGCGCTTGCCCTGCAT
>CALIXX010000055.1 GCA_938046115.1 uncultured Candidatus Saccharibacteria bacterium
GCGCTTCATTGACGTTGAAGAGGTGAGAGGTTCGAATCCTCTATTGCCCACCATTTCGGTCTATTTGCCAGTGCACCATGTCGGTCTGTAAGGTGCGCTGGCGCGAAAGCACTTACTACTACAGTAAGTGCTTTTTGTTATGGCAAAGCCTGGTAACATTACTTCGCTACCAGCTCACACCACAAACTTGCAAAACGCAAGCCTTGATGCTACGCTAAAGGCATGACACGAACAGCTCACAAACGCTCAGCCTGCCCCATTAGCTACAGCCTCGACCTTTTTGGCGACAAATGGACACTCCTCATCATGCGTGACGTGCTGCTCTTTGGGCGCTGCTACTTCCGCGAGTTTGCACGCGACGAGCGCATTGCGAGCAATATTTTGGCCGATCGCTTGGCGCGGTTAGAATCGGCTGGCTTGCTTGATAAACAGCGCGATCCACTCCAAGGCAATCAATACATTTACAGCCCAACAGACAGCAGCTGGCAGCTCTTGCCACTGCTCGTCGAACTGCTCTTTTGGGGCGCCTGCGCCGACCCGCACGCAGCTGTGAGCGACGACTATCGTGCCACCATCGCCCACGAAAAAGATTTGCTCAAACAAGAAATCATGCTTGCCGCAAAAACCGGCACCTTCGTCGACTACTACCACAACACCATGGGCATACAGGGGTAGAGCCTCTCGCAAAAATTGATACATAGTAAAAACATGTACTATATTTTAGTTGCAAATTGCAAGTAATTTGCCCTCCTTAGTATAGCTGCTTCTCCTCATAAGCCTACCTATCGCACTCCCACAAATTCACATTGTATGAATTATAACAAAAAATATTCACATAATGGCGTCTTCTTGTCGCCACCTATCCTTCGCTCACAAGCGCCTTGTTACCGTCGCGATCGACCATGACTACAGCCCCTCAGCCCATCATATCGCTTGCACATTACAAGCAAAATGACGAGCTGTGTTGCAGCCTATTTGCTGGTTTATCATGAACAAAACACACGCAGGTTCACACGCTGCGCAACACTCACCCAGACCACCTGCCCAGCCCAAGAAGTCACTCACACAATCATCAAATTCACGCATCAACTATGCAATATAAAGCATATGCTTATCAATATTACATACTATCTGTATACTCCTCTCCATTATCTCTACGAATGAAGCAGTAAAAACAGCGCCTGCACATGAATAATCGGCATACATATTCACATCACTCCAGCAGCCAATCGCTAAATTATCACAAGTTCACCCGCTCCAGACTATCGCACCCTGAGCGGCATAAAGAAACCTGGCATGTCACCACTTTTTTCGAGCACCCCACCCTCCTCACAGCACCACCTAGCAGGCATAGCTGTGGTTTCTTGCCTATTATTCATCCACACCACTTCATTAGTTATCCACATTACCTATGGTCATTTTGCTGCGCATCATATGCATTTGGTGATATAATACACGCGCATTTTGCATTTGTATTTTGATATTTTTGTAGCATAACATGTATTTTGATAAGCTGGCCTCTGTAAAATCTGCCAGAGTACCCTACTCGCATTGCCACTATAAACCCTACGAGCCACTCATTCATGGCGCTACAGCCTCAAGGCGGCCTTGCTCTGAGCTATCTAGCGAACCAACAGCCTCAGCGGCGTCAATAATACTCATGCCAGCTCTCTCACACGATTAATGAACGATACTTTAATTGGCCTCTACAGGCCAAAGAATAGATATAAGAGATGTGAACGAAATACCACTAATGAACGGCCTTCTAGCGCCAGAGTCTTACCTACTCCTCAGTACCACCCTCCTCTCTCAGTCTTCAGCGGGGCATAAATCTGCCGCAAAGTCCTGCCAGACCACCCGTCAACATGAGAAATTCTACTCTAAGCACCGCAGCTCTTATAGCCCCCAGCCAAGGACGGCAGAGAATATAAGATAGCTAGTACTCTACACTCCAGTCCTCACCAATACAAAAACCGGCCATTCTTGGCCGGTTATATGGTTATATATGCCGCTACAAAAGCGCGAATTATTCTTTTTTACGCTGCTTTTTGGCGGCTTTTTGGGCTTGTTTGGCGGCTTTAGCGCGGTCACGTGAGCCAGTAGTGGCTTTGACGGTTACATCAAATTTATCGAGATAGCGACCAAACGCCAGGTGTGTCTGCGCATTAAAGGCACCAATTGCACTAAAGCAAATGGATGTGACAGGCATAAGGATCCACTGTGCCACCATGGCAAAGCTACGTCGGCGCTTGTAGCGCTCGGGGCGGGGTGGCAGCATCTTGAGCATCAAGAAGACGGTGATGAATATACCGATCATCGCAAAGCGCTGCAAATTGCTAATCACCTCGGGCAGCATGTGCACTGCATAGCTGCGCGATGATTCTTGGTTGATCAATAGTGGCACCCACCCACCAAAGGTGACCAAAAAGGCCATCACAGCCAGGGTCACGTGCCCATCGAGCAAGCGCATGAAGCGGGCAAACACTTCAGCAAACGGCACATTGCGCCGCCGCGTAAAGGTACGTATTGCCACATATGGGATATCCGATGCACCATAGCTCCAGCGCCGAAGCTGCTTAAACTGCGCCACCACTGTCCCCCAGAAGGTGTTGTCCATCACGGCATCTTGGTAGATCGGCACATGAATGGGCAAAACACTGTAGTCTCCCGCAAAGTAGAAGTAGCTGCGCCAGTACTGGTGGCCATCTTCCACAATGCTGCGCGTACTCCAGAAGTTCATCTCCACCAGCGCGTCCATTGGCTGTGAGTGCGAGGCAAAGTTGCGCAACGTGTGGGGGCGCATGCTGCTGATGATCGTCCAGAAGGAGTTACCCGTCGCAATCACCCGCATCGGCGCTGGGGCATCCCAGATGTTACCGAAGTATAGTGCAATCGGCTGGTACGACAAACGCTTGCGCTCGGGGTGAACAATATATTCATACGCCACATAGTCGAAGTATGATGGATACGGGCGGTTGTCGCTGTCGAGCGTGGTGATCATCACATCACTGTAGGCAATCCCCTGCTCGTCACAATAGCGCTGGAGCTGCTTACCAGCATAAGTGATGTTACCACCCTTACCAATCACCTCATCAGGCATGTCCTTAGGGTGCATGATAGTCTGGAAGGTGAAGAATACATCGCCATACTCCTGCTGGAGGCGAGCGGCTGTGCGGGCAATATCCACCCCACCACGCTCCTCGTAGGCAAGGACGAGGATGATCTGCTTATTGTTGTACGTTGTATTCTTGACCGACTCGATGGTAGGCTGCAAGACATCATACGACTCGTTGTACGCCGCTACAATCACTGCTTGGTAGAGCTGCGATGGCCGCGGGAAGCTCGCTGGGTCGGCCGCCATGAGGCGGAGATTCTCGCGGTGCTCTTGGGCATGGAACTCGCGCTGATGCCGCTTCGGTAGTGGCTGCTGCTGAATGGCAGCATAGCTTGCTACTGGGTCTTCGAGCTGCTCTAGGCGCTGCCGCCAGTTAACTATCTGCGCCTTCTCCAGCTGGTGGTGGCCTGTCAGTGTACGGTAGGCAATGCCAATCGAGCGGACAATCACACTCATCACCAAGACAAGAAGGTAGATAGACGCCCACAGTGGATTGATCAAAGATAAGATGATGAAGAGTATTAGCATCCCATAGCTCAAGAATGCTGGGAGAATTTCAAATAATCGGTAGAGGAGAGTGCGCTTGCCCATGGGCAGCTCGAGATCGTTGTGATTCATTTATCGATACGCCAGGTGCATTACTGCTAATCCATACGAGGCAGCAACCAGCAGCACCAATACTGCTGCCGCCCCCACAAAAAGCGCTGTCTGGCGGCGCTGCAGGCTGTACAGCTTAACCATCAGGCCGATGTGCACCACCATTACCAGCGCACCAAACAACACGAAACTGAGTAAATAATACCAATAACTCTTATAAAAATGCGCCTCGCCAAAGGCGGTGTAGCGCACGTAGACCTGCACATCGCGCACCTGCAGCGTGAAGCCCATCACCAGCATATAGATGATACCCGCGACAAATACACCAATCAGCGCCGCAAAGAATGGCCGATCGGCTGCGATCGTGCGGAGAGGGGTGCGCAGAAAATCCTTCTTCTCTTTGGTCATAAACAAATGGAGCCGCTGACCGGACTCGAACCGGTGACCTACGCTTTACGAAAGCGCCGCTCTACCAACTGAGCTACAGC
>CALIXX010000056.1 GCA_938046115.1 uncultured Candidatus Saccharibacteria bacterium
CGAGGGGTATGAGAAGCGGCGAAACACGAGAGATGAGTTATTGTGCTATGCTTGGTATATAGCTCATCTCTGTATTATAATCAATCTACTATGACACCTTCCTCACCATACCCACAACAGCCACCCCAGCAGCCTCAGCCATACGTCCAGCAACCATATCCCCAGCAGCAGCAACAACCACCACAGCCATACGGACAATACCCACAATATCCACCTCAGTCACCTCAGCCACCACAAAGCGCGCCAGCACCAATGCCACCAGCTTATTCGCCCACAGCTATGCCGCGCACTGGCTCATCATTTGGTGCAGTTATTCGCTGGGTGTCTGCTGGGCTATTATTTGCGCTGTTGGTGCTATACATTGTCATTGCCGCTATTTTTGGTATTCTTGGCGCAGCGTACAGCTACATTATTTATGTAAATCTTGGTATACTGCCGATTCTGCTCATTGTTGCACCAGAGCAAACGGAGGGTGATAGCAGTATGTCGCAAGGTTTATTTGTTACTGGTGGTATGCTCATTATTAGCCTATTTGAGATGATTGCCCACGCCACAATCGGGATGCTTGGAGGAGACTATACCACGCCAACCCATGCGATAGCACCAAACCTCTGGAATGTCCCTTCTCATGAGGCAATTATCTCATTATGCCTCTATGCCCTCTTCATCACTGTATATGCCATCGCCTTTGTCGTTAGTCTTGTGCTATTTTTGCAAAATCGCAAGCGTGGTATGTATCGCTAGCGACTGGTACTTATTTGCCTATTTTGCACAGAATTGCAACAAATGTGCTACACTGTTATGAACAGTTTGTGACGGGTGCTTTGTTTGTAGCTACGCCGCGCACCACATCGATGGAGCGCCTCTCGCATCTCGAGAGGTATGGATGCCTCAGCCCAAATACTCGCTCTAATATTGGGAGCCTAGAGCGAGTATTTGGTCGGAGGAAGCATAAGCGGTAGAAAGCGGAGCGCAAAAAACAGTGGTATCACACAGTCACAAGACAGCAAACCGGACAAGAGTAGCATTGTCTATACCCCAGACCCAAGGACACTACTCTAGCAAATCGCGTCTTGTTTGTCAACCCCATCAGCCATGCGTGGCTCTCTTCTCTTCTACGCAGCTTATTTTCGACCAGTGTGAGTACCCTGTTGCTCTACATTATGCTTCCTCCAATTTGTTCATAATTCGCTTGATACGCCGCTCATCCCCATGCGCTTTGCTAGGGGTGGCATAGACTTCGATAAGGATAATCGTGCTGGCAGCTCGAGCCGCCCGCGATGGTGCACTACGAGGCAGTGCTCGCACCACCGCAAACACCAGCCACACCGCCCGTCGATAGGCTGCTGTGTCGGTATCGAGGCAGAGCTGCACTACTGTACACTGAGCAGTTTGCTGTATAATGGCCGCCTTGCCGCACGCAAAGAGCTGCTGGCGAAAATCTGCCACCGTCGTCTCACTTGACTCAGCAAAGATACGCACCAGCCGCGGCTTAACGCGCTCGATATCGGCTGGCAGTGTGGGAATGCGCTGTGCCAGCGTCTGGAGATCACTTGAAAATTCTGTTGCCTGCCTATAGATCATCATCTGACTCGATTACAGAGGTAACGTCCGTCCGATAAAACGTGTCGCGGTAATCAATCGTCTGTCCATATTTCGCAATCACCCATGGCGCATCTTTGTAGGCAAGATTACTTAGCTCGGCAGCGCTCTTGCTCCCGAGGCGCTCTAGCTCGGCATCGATGTGCTTAATCTCGTTGGCACTGAGCTCGCTCAGCTCGGCGTTCCTTAGCGGAAGGAACTTGCGCTGCTTGTGGCTAAAGTGCTTCGTCTCAATGACATCCAGCTCATCATGCGCCCGCATCTCATCGACCAAGACTTGCAAATCTGCAGCCGGCGCGGGCCCATAGGTCTCGTGCAGATACGCCAAGCCAGTAATGCTCTTGCCTGTGCGCTCGTAATAATCAAAATCGATAAAGTATAGCAGCCGATGCAGCACCGCCTCGCCCACATTGGGCCGCGCACCAATCTTGCCCAGCGTATAGAGTAACACCTGGCGCAGCTTGGTGGTATGGAGCCGCGGGATAGCATCGCGCGACTGAGCAGCTGCGGGCTGGGCACCCTGCGCATCATCGTGGTGGTACTCGGCCGGTGCATCGCCCACATACAGTGCTGCATCGTCTGCCACGCGCCACGGGCTGTGCTGAGCTTGCTGTGCAACAGTGTCCGTTATGGTAATGCCGCTGATGAGCTCCTGCACGCCAACTTCGTAGTATTGGCTAATCTTCGTCAGCTCGCCAAGCTTTGGCTCGCGGCCACCATTCTCTAGCTTGATATACGTCGCGCGGGCAATCCCAACTGCATCGGCCACCGCCTGCTGCGAAAGCCCCGCATTGCCACGCAGTTGCCTAATACTTGCCTCAAAACTCATTGCGATTTGGTCCTTCCTGTTGCATCATGCCTCCATTGTAGCGTACTTGCCAAAGTTATACAACCATTTTGTCTAATTTTGGAACATAGTACATTTGTGTGCGTAATTACAGAGGTTGATATATAATAAAAAGATGCGAAGTATGGGTGTATTCTAGCTAAAAATAGCATCACCAGCATTTCACGACATATATACTGGCTCAGATTCTTCCTGTCTATCCCCTCTCATCCACTAACTTTCTCAAGTATTTTTGTACAATAAGCAAGCGATGCAAATAGTTAAAAACCAGCCTTTGTAGCTGGTTTTATTCTTTACTTCTACAAGGTTCTCATGCTGCCCATGCACTCTTGTCTGACGAGCTCGTTACACCGACTTCATACCGATTACCCCACATAACTTTTTGGGTTCCATCACCATCGCTCCCGATAGCCGTTTTGCCAACAAACGCTGCCGTCGATGCTGATATACTATTCTCTTCATTCTCTTCAGGTTCTTCGTTTTTCTTATCCTCTTGCTGCTCGTGCTCAGCTGCCCGCAAAGCATACTCAATCGGCAGCAGTAAGCGGCGCTGTTCGCTCTTAGAGAGTTCATCCGACAGAGGTACACCGTTTGCAACTAATTCGTCATCACTCAGATCTAGCCCTTGAGCCTCAAGCTCTTGGATATAGCTCGCCGCAAGCGCGTCGCGGTAGAGCGCACTCTCTCGGTCAGCCAGTTGTTCACTCGCTGGCTGTGGTTTATTATCCGCATCATAACCATACTCTTGCAAGAATGGCACTAATTGCTCCGCTCGGGCAGCCTGGGCACTGGCTAGCTTTTGGGCGTCCTTAGCAGTCATTTCCTCGGCTTTATTCAGCTGCCACCACTGAGCACTCTCTAGCAATGCAACAGCAAGTGGCTGCAGTGCTTTTTCTGGTTTTTGCGATTCTAATGTTATCGAACGAGGTTTTTCCATGGGGTCTCCCGTGGTTATGTGGTGGATGTTCTGTTGGTATGGTTTGTTTGCCCCCTACTATAGCACAGATGATCGGGTTGGCGCAAATCGGAGCATTTGGTACACTAGCTGGTAAGAATCTAAAGCAAGGAGATACCATGCCAGATGACACACCAACTCTACCACACCCCTACACATATCGCACTGCATCTGTTGAGACGATGCTACAAGCTGTGACTGACTTGACCAGTAAGTGGCCACAGTCACAGAGCGAAATAACAGCATGCCAGGCAGGCCACCCCGAAAGTACACTCAGCTTTACTCATAATATTCTAACCTCTGTTGATATATCACTTGCAGATCTTGAGAACGGTGATGATAGCGATGGTGATCTATATTATGACGATCAGTATTATGAGTTACCCTGGAATACCTTTGACGCATACGAAGCAGCTCTCACCTCACAGTATGGCGAAGGAACAGAAATAGAGCGTGAGGAAGATATGGCATGCATCGAATGGTACTTTGACAATGGCGTCAAGGTGACACTTTGGACAGCAATGTGGAAAATCAATATTACACTTGAAGCATCAAACACTTGGGACAATATGAATTATCTTGAGCGCACCTACTACTCAGATATCGACCTTTACGACCCGCAGCGCCAAACTCCACCAAGCGGTTATTACTAAAAACAAAGCTACACAAGCCAAAGGAGCCAGTCACTATTGACCCCTGTTAATAACAGGTTCACCCAGCGATAAATGAGCGCGCCTTCTCTACCGTTCACTCAGCCGATATGTCTGAGCAAAGGCAGCTGCCTCGATGATGTAGCGACTGCCATTGACCTGGCTTTCCACCAGCCAGCAATCTGCTTCGCCGTGCTGCTGGCCGCCCCACGGTGCATCGATGACGATTTCGCGGCCAGTGGGGTTGGGCATGGCTTTGATCTGATTCTTCGGCAGATACGCGCCGGGCACCACCGCACCATCCTCACCACGCAGCGGCTCGTACAGGGCAGCAAAATCCGCTGCCGCAATGCTATAGCGCTCACCTTCTGGCCCGGTGATGATGGCATCGCCCACCTCAGCAATGTTCTCTGTCTCCACATACTGCTGGCCATCCGCCCGCCGGAAGCTGGTAGTCAGGGCCTGCCGCTCGGTGGCAAACTCCGGCCGCACCGCTACGCTCGAGCCGGCAATTTTGGTGTAGGTGTCGGTAATGGCGCTAAAATCGAGTGCGCTGGTATCGAGGTAGAGGGGTGGCACTGCGTCGGTCTCCTGGGTTAGTTCTGGTGGTAGTATAGCTGGTTTGGCATCGTGTGTCGATGCTGTGATGTGCTCGTGCATGAGTGGTGTTCCTATCGTTATGATTGATAAGAACCCATATTGCTCTCTCTCTCTCTCTCGATTTGTCAATATATTTATGCAATGGGAGAGGTTTTATTGCAAACTACGCTACCCTGCCTTCAAAACCTCACCGCCAACTCTCAAGAAAAACACCCTCAAACGAGAGCGTGCTTTAGAATAATTAGAATCTTTGGCTTTATAAATTCTGTCTATCAAGTATTACCAGCTATGTAACGCTACTCATCCACCAGCTCTACATGGAGCAGCCGCCCTTCTACACTGCGCATGCCACGCCAGTCGTTGATAGTTGGCTGAAACCAAGCCGAGATAACATCGCCCGGCTGGCGTACGAAGTTCGGTGGCGCGTTGAAGGCTAATAGTTGCAGCGCTGTGCCTTGCCCATCCTGCACAGTAAGCTTGATGTGCTGCCCGTCGCTGCCCATGTGGCGTACCTGTGAGACAGTGCCGCGGCGCAGCTGCAAAACAGGCTCTGGGTTGCCATTGCCAAAGGGCTCAAGGCGGGCAATATCGGCCACCAGCTGCTCTGTTACCTCTGATAGGTCATCAATCACCACATCAGCCTGCGGCAAGAGGTAGTGCGTTTGGTCGGAGAGATGGAGCGAGCGGTAGTAGTCGTTCACTCGCTGGCGAAAGGCGCCGATCTGCCGTGTCTCGAGCGTCACACCGGCCGCGGCCGCATGGCCACCACCACGTAGAATGACATCATCGGCAGCGCGCACGGCATCGGCGGCGCTAAAATCGCCAAAGCTGCGTGCACTGCCCGTTGCTGTCTCACCTCGCTCACCAATGATGAAGACTGGCTTGTGATACGCCTCTACCAGCTTGGATGCCACAATGCCAATCACGCCATGGTTCCACCCCTGCTGACTCACGACGAGGACAGGGTCGGCGGCATAGCGCTCGGCCTGCTGGCAAGCTTCGTCGTAGATGGCCTGTTGGATGGCTTTGCGCTCGGTATTGAAGCTATCGAGCCGCTGAGCTGCCTCAAGCGCCGCCAAACCATCGCGCGCCCGCAGCATATCAAGGGCATACTCAGCCGATGCCAATCGTCCTGCCGCATTCATACGCGGGCCAAGACCAAAACCGAGCGTCCGAGCAGTAATCTGGACTGGCTGCACACCAGCCACCGCCAGCAATGCCTTGAGGCCAGGGCGGCGCTGCTTCTTCAGCACTTCGATCCCCCAGTACACATTGGCGCGGTTCTCATTCTGGAGCGATACTATGTCGCATACCGTACCCAGCGCTACTAAGTCTAGCAGCCACTTCTCATAGCCAGCTGGCAAGCCCGGCAGTACCGTCTGCAGCGCCTGGACAAGCTTGAAAGCCACGCCTGCCCCACAGAGGTCGCGGAAGGGATAGTGGTGATCGTCATACTTCGGATTAACCGTGGCGATGGCGGGTGGGCGAGTTGGTGCAATGTTGTGGTGGTCGGTCACCACTGTGTCAATGCCGTAGCGCTCCTTCGCATAGGCAATTTCCTCATGACAGAGGCTGCCGCAGTCCACCGTGACGATGAGCTGCGCCCCCATCGCCGCCACCTTATCTACTGCACCTTTAGTCATGCCATAACCCTCTACGAAGCGATTAGGAATAAAGGCCTCCACCGCAGCAAAGCCAAAGCTCGCAAAGGCATCAAGCAGCAGTGCCGTCGCACTGAGGCCGTCAATATCATAATCGCCATAAATCACGATTGTTTCGCGCCGCTGGTGCGCCTGCACTAAGCGATCTACCGCCATCTGCATCTGGGAGAGTAGGAATGGATCGGGCTTCGCGTCATAATCGGGGTGTAAAAACTCCTCAGCGGCTGCTCCATGCAAGCCCCGCGCTGCTAATATTTGTGCAAACAAACTCATCAGAGCTGCACAGTATCCGCCGCTTGTTGACCCTTTTGTTGCTGCGAGGATTTGATCACCATGCTCTGCAATTCTTTGAAGAAGATATATTGTTTGTTCGTATAATACATTTTGGTATTACCCTGTTTTTCGGCCATCAAAAAACCAGCTTTCTCGAGATTCTTAAGCTCGCGCTGGATATTGCCCGGGTCTTCTTTGATCAACTTCGCCAAGCCGCGGACATGGGTGTGGAACTCCGGATACTTAGCATAGACCACAATGATTTTGCGCCGCACCCGTGATGTAATAAACGTTTCTAACATGCTTCCCTTAGCGAATTCTCGCTTCCGTTACCTCTACTCAACTGTTGCTTTTTATTCTACACTTTTTGATGGCAATTTGGCAAGACCACCCACCAATTGATTGTGCGTTTCGTCTCTCGCAACTGCGACTCATCAACCATCCACACGACACACGTGTCTGCTTTTTATCATACCAGCTTTGGGCGAAGCGAGCAAGATTGATGTGCACGTTTTTATACGCCACTCAGCCGAAGCAGCACATGCAGAGGCGATCCCCTCTGCACAGCTGCCTCCTGTCGGGTATAATAAGCCCTATGCACTATTACGAAGTTGCGCCGCTCAAGATTATCCGCGCTACCAGCAAGAGCTTCACCTACCACTGGCCAGAAGCACTGCCGCTGGGCCAGGTGGTGCAGGTGAGCGTTGGTGCGCAGCAGGTGGTAGGCATCATCATGACGCGCGCCAGAAAGCCGACATACACGACCAAGCCGCTTGACGCCGTTGTGCCACTACCGCCGCTGCCTGCTCCCCTATTAGCGACGAGCCAGTGGCTGAGCGATTATTATGCCACACACCTCGCCACTGTGCTACAGACGGTGCTGCCAGCTGGCATTGCCAAGCAGCGCCGCACGCCGCGCCGCTCTGCGAGCCCACCACCCCAGCGCCGCACACCCCCCTTCTCGCTCAATCCACAGCAAGAGGAGGCCGTTCGCACCATTCGCCAAGCCAGCCCTGGCACAGTGCTCCTCCACGGTGTGACAGGTAGCGGCAAAACAGCAGTGTATATCGAGCTTGCACGCCACGCTTTGGCTGCAGGCCGGTCGGTGATTGTCCTCGTGCCAGAGATCGCCCTCACGCCCCAGCTGGTGGCGGAATTTCGGCAACACTTTGCCGATATCATCCTCACTCACTCACGCCAGACAGAGGCCGAGCGCCACCGTGCCTGGCTCGCTGCTCTGACGAGTCCGCAGCCTCGGGTGGCAATTGGCCCACGCTCTGCCCTCTTCTTACCGCTGCAGCAGCTGGGGTATATCATCATCGACGAAGCACACGAGGCTAGCTACAAACAAGATAAATCCCCCCGCTACTCGGCGCTGCGGGCCGCGAGTGTACTGGCTCAACAGCATGGTGCGACCGTAGTGCAAGGGTCGGCCACACCACTGGTCAGCGAGTATTATCTAGCGCAAAACGCCCAGCGGCCGATCGCTACCCTACCGAGCAAAGCTCGGCCCGAGGCCACCGCTCCCACCATTCAGCTGGTCGACCTTACCCAGCGGAGCAACCTCACCCAGCATCGCTTTTTGTCGAATCAGCTTATCACCGCCATCGATGCCACACTTGCAGCGGGTCAGCAGATTCTTCTCTTTCACAATCGCCGTGGCAGCGCCAATGTATCGCTCTGCACCAACTGCGGCTGGGCAGCCGAGTGCCCACGCTGCTTTGTGCCGCTCACCCTCCACGCCGATCGCCACCAGCTGCAGTGCCATATCTGTGGCTACCACACCACAGTGCCAACGATGTGCCCCACCTGCCACAGCACTGATATCGTCCACCGCGGGATTGGGACGAAACTCATCGAGGCAGAGGTAGCAGTGCGCTGGCCCCAGGCGCGTATTGTTCGCTTCGATGGCGACAGCAGCAGCACAAGCAGCCTCGAGCAGCAATACCAAGCCCTCTATGATGGCACAGCCAATATCATCATTGGCACGCAGGTGGTGGCCAAGGGGCTCGACCTGCCGCAGCTACGCACCGTTGGAGTAGTGCAGGCCGACGCCGGCCTGGCTTTGCCCGATTACACTACCAACGAGCGCATCTTCGAGCTGCTTGCTCAAGTGGTTGGGCGCGTGGGGCGCTCTGCTCACGCCACTACAGTGGTCGTGCAAGCATATCAGCCGCAGCACCCAGTGATTCAGGCTGGCCTGGCTCAGGATTATACCGCGTTTTATCACCAAGCCTTGGCCGAGCGCCGCCGTGGGCAGTTCCCGCCCTTCGTCCACCTGCTTAAGCTCACGTGTGTCTACAAGACGGAGGCAGCCGCCATCCGCAATAGCCAAGCACTCGCTCGGCAGATTCGCCAGCACCACCCCGCGGTCAGCATCCTTGGCCCCACGCCCGCCTTCCACGAGCGGCTGCGCGACACCTACCGCTGGCAGCTCGTCATCAAAGCTGCCCAGCGCCGCGACCTCCTCGCCGTCATTGCCGACGTGCCAGCCAAACATTGGCACGTGGATATCGACCCACAGTCTTTGCTGTAGGTAGATCTGACCACAATTATCTACCATCAAATTTCGCAACCATGCATCATTCTGAGCTCCTGTAATAACTCACCGAACAAGAAAATATCTGGAGGCCAGCGATAAAGCCAGCGGATAAGCTCTCTCTGCCATCTGGCCGGAACATTTTCGGTGCGGTGAGTTATTGCAGGAGTATTCGTGAGGTTTTGGCATTTCTCGCCACACCCCACTCGCCCACCCCATCCACCATCTGCTATAATAAAGCTAATGAAAAAGCTAATGAAAAAAGACGCCATTATCACCCTACCCAACCCGCACCTGCGCCAGAAGTCGCAGCGGGTGCATGTTATTACCGACGAGACGCGCCAGCTGGTGGCCGACATGACCAGTGCCAGCATCGACTGGGAGAATTCCCGCCCACACGAGATTAGCGCAGCGCTGGCGGCAGTGCAGATCGATCGGCTGGAGCGAGTCGTCATTGTGCGCGAAGACTTCGACGACAAAGACAACCGCACCTTCATCCCCCTCATCAACCCAGAAATCGTCAAATATGAGGGCGAGCTAATCAGTGACTATGAGGGCTGCCTCAGTGTATCCGGCCGAATCTATGGCAAGGTGCCACGCTACAGTCGCGTCCGGGTCAAGGCGCTTGATATCAATGGCAATACCATCCGCCTCAAGGCCGACGGCTTCTTAGCGCGGGTGCTACAGCACGAGATTGACCACTGTAATGGCATTGTGTTTATCGACCACATTCGCGATGACACCAGCGCATTTTATCAGCTCGATGAGAAGGGCGAGCTCCAGCCAGTTGATTATGACGAGCATATCAAGACCAATCGTATTCTTTGGGACTGAAGACTTTAGCGCCATCAGCCTCACGCAACTGCTGGAGCATAACTTCCCTGTTCGACTGGTCATCACCAAGCCAGACAGCCGGCGTGGGCGCGGCAAGCAGCTGTGCCAACCAGCAGTCAAGCAGCTTGCTCTGACGCACGACATTCCAGTGTTACAGCCCACCAAACTGCGCGATATTATCCCCGATATCCAAGCGCTCGGCCAGCCCGTTGGCGTACTGGTGAGCTTTGGTAAGATTATCCCCCAGGTGGTGATCGACTGCTTCTCTCCAGGGATTATCAACCTCCACCCATCACTCCTGCCGCGCTATCGCGGCCCTTCACCGATTGAGAGTGCCATTGCCAATCGCGATACCGCCACTGGCATCAGCATTATGCAGCTCAGCGCCGCGATGGACGCTGGGCCGGTTTATGCGCAGCTCACCCATCCCTTGCGCGGTGACGAGCAGCAGCTCGAGCTCTACAACACACTAGGCCAGCTTGGCAGCGAAGCACTGGTGCAGCTCCTGCCCCGCATCGTGAGTGGTAGCCTGCAGCCCACACCACAAGACGAGTCTACTGCAAGTTACTGCCAGCTCCTCACCAAAGCCAGTGGTATCATCGACCCCACCCAGCACACCGCTGCAGCGGCCGAAGCAATGGTACGTGCCTACCATCACCACCCACGGGCCCGCCTCCAGCTGGGCGAGCGGCAGTATATCATCACTCAGGCACACACCGCGCTGGCTCCTGTCACCACGCTCGATCCGCGCTGCAGCGACGACACCTATCTTGTCATCGACCAGCTCATCGCTCCTAGCGGCAAAGAACTCAGCGCCGCAGCATTTTTGCGCGGGTATCGGGTGTAAGTAAGTGGTATAGGCATTAGTCTCAAATCACCAAACTCTCAATCCTCAAGGTCTTATGCTCTCTTTGCGCCAGATCTCCCTCCCCATCACTTCATCCGATGGAGTGTGGCAATCGGTTGTAATAACCGATTGGCAGCCCAACGCAAGAGGTCGATGTCTGGGAGATATCGACCCTTATAGTGTTCCGGAGGAGGGAGTTGGGAGGGTAAGCGTGAGAAAAAGGTCAAGGTTTCATAATTCAGATTCTGCATAATATAACCCCTGCATCCACAGGGGTCATACGTGTTTTTACTTCGTCACCATCACTACGCAGCAAGCGCTACATCAGGGTCGGGGTGGCCTCCCTCAAGCTCGTCTGGCGTATCACTGCTAACACCATCAACACTTTGAAATATACTTGTCAGACCTTCTTTTGTTAGGAATTTTTCTGGGTCTTGAGCCGCTAACTTCTTAAGGTTCTCAGCAGTCCGCGTAACGACATTTTCGTAATCTGGTCGATTTTTCTTTAACCATTTACCTTGTACATACTCAGAGAAGATTGCTAACTGACTAACTTCTTTGCCTTCTTGTCGAGCCTCTCTCTCTTGTTTCCTTCGCGCCTTGTGATAATCTTCATCATTCTCATAATCTAGTGCGTGGTCGTCAATCCATGCAGTGATAGCAGCAGCGTCATCCTCCATCAACGTCTCAAATTCTCTTAGTTGCGCTTCGCTTAAGCCATCACTCAGGATCGTTCCAACACACAGCTGTAGAACATTTACATAACCTTCGCGAAACCGTTGCTGCACCTCTAACGGCCAGTCTGCTACACCAATTTCTTGCAAAAAATCATCATCTAGAATCATTTCTTTCAATTCCTCCTTCTCCTTAGTATACCAAACAATCCACCCCTCATACAATAAAAATGGCAAAATATGGTGTAATGTCCCTTAGTAGTGTTGTCTACCTCTGTTACACCGCCTCACCCTGAGCGATTTGCGCTATTGTGCGCTCAACAGCTGGCCAGGCGGGGCAACTGATGATGCGGCTATCACGCTCGTCTGGACATGGCTGCCACGGATATTCACCAAAGAGAATAGTATGCACAATGCGGCGCATCGCAGGGACTGGACATTCATCATTCATTACGAGGGTGGCGTTGAGATACTTCGCGCAATCATCGATCAGCATATTCGCACCAATGCGACTACAGCACTCACACAGAACTCACGCTGTATCGTTCAGCTCATCAGCCTTCTTGGCTAGGTCGCCAAGGATGAGGGTGCGCTCGTCGCTCAGGATCTCGTCGAGGTGCGCAACCCGCTGCGACAGCCAGGCAAATAGCGCTGCGCTATCGTCCGTCTCCTGGCGGCGCACTAGCTCATCGAGGTCATTATCCGACAAGCGGCCAATGACCTCCAGCCCCACCCGCTCATAGAGCGTGTTATTCACCTCTTGCAGCAGCGCTGCCGAGTCGCGCGTTGTAATCCCAAGGCGATCGAGGTCGTGTTGGGTGATGAGAGGGGTAGTTTGAGGCTGAGTGGTCGGCATAGAATCCTTTTCTTGTATACCGTACGCTCGATAGCGTACCGATCTTTATGTGTTAACTTTTTATACTCATTTAAGTACTACTACAAAATCAGCTTAGGCTGCACGATGCTCTAACCGACGGCGAAGCTCGTCATTGTGCTTCACTGCTATGAGTAGGTTCTGTTTTGTCGCTATTGCTATTTGATAGATTTGAAAGTGTCTATCGGGGAACTTCTTATTCGCTTCTTCTACAAAATGCTTAACTTCTTCCCAGGCATCAGCTTTTTTATTCGTCGCTTCTTCTTGCGTTTGCGCCTGTGTAATACTCATACCAAGCTCTGCTATATGGTTACGAAAATCGACGCTAAATAAATCGAACTCTGATGGTTTTGGCTTTTTCCTATCTGGAATGCCTGCAGCATGATTAAGATCAATCACTTCAGCTACTTTAGAGTCAGGTGTAGGTTGAGTTTCTTGTGGTGTGGCTGCTTGAGTTTGTGACTGCTCGTGCGATGGTGCTTTTGACATGCTTTCGGAGTGATTTTCTGAGGATGTCTTGGGTGACTCTGGCTCTCCAGATCCCCAATCTTCCGAATCTAGCCAGGCTATCATACGCTCCTTAGTTCGCGTAGCTTTCTCACCGATAGCCTGCTTGATCTTCTGCATACGCTCCTTCCAGCCTATTTTTTTCTCTTCCACGGCTTGAGCCGCCTCAACTGCGGCCGTACGGTTCGCAGCACTGTCACTTTGTTCGTGAGAGGAGTTGCTATTTTGTGACTCTGCAGACTCCACTTTTGGTACTTCTACTGGAACAGGTTCACTTTGCGCGAAGTCCCCACGCGCACTTCGCCGCGCAAACTCATACACCTCGGGATGAGCGACGCGCTTTGCATATGTTGCCTCGATCGCATCGAGCATGCTAATGCGTGTTTCGTCATCACCAGCCATCGCAACAATACCGTCGTAAGCTTGGTCTCTAATCGCCTTCGCATCGTCATCAGTCTCGGCGTGGACAATGTTGCGCAGTGCACTGTTTCTTGCCTCGATAAGTGCTGCTTTTTGCTCTTTACGTGCAGTATCCTCTGCAGCAGTGCGCAAATCAGCCTCTGTTGGTGCAGGTGCTGGTGGAACAATATTATAGATAGCACCTTTTGGCGCCTCTCCATTTGGCATACTTACTATGTGACTAGCACCGTTGTCCTGGGTCTCAACAGGGACAGCTTCTCTAATAACTTGCTGCGTCTTTTCTGTACCTCTTGGCAAGTGCTCTACTCGAGCCTCAACTACAGCGGCATTATACTCAACTGCCTTTTCGTATGCACCACGCATCACAGAATCAACAATCTGCCTGCCAAGCAACCTTGCTGTAGCGCGTGGACCCACCTCCTTGCCTGTACCTTGCGCCAATTCTTGTCTTTTCGTCTTTGTCACTTCTTGGCGTGCTGCAAGTGTTTTGCCTAGTCGATCAATCTGACGCTCTGCGAACGACCGTCCATCATTCACATTGATCTTATCCTGAGCCTCCACTGCTTCTTTATACGCACGAGGAACTTCCTTCAACGCCTCAAAAGCACCCTTCAGGCCCGCCAATCGTCTTGACCCAGGATATGTTTGTGACTCATTCGAGGTTGTTGTGCTTGTTCCTGGTACTTCACGTCCTTTTATCATACTACCCGTCCTATTTCCCCTTATATATTCTGCCCACATCCTACCACAACAGAGGTAATGTGTCAATAAGCGAAACACCCCAATCTCAAAAAACCCGCCATCACCACGGCGAGTTTTGTATACCATGGGCAAAATCGGCAAGAGCAGAGTTACCACTCAATTATAATGCGATTCTATACGATGAAGCACCCACCACCGCCAAGCCTGTTACCGCAGCTACTGCAGCGTACGCTTCACCAACTCGCGGGTGAAGAACTCGAGGGTATCGCCAATCTCGAGCTGGAGCTTCTTGCTGGTCGTGAGGTTGAGGCCACAGAGCTCACCCTCAAAAACTTCCTTGGCTTCTTGCTGCTGGCGCTGCACGCTGGCCACTGTGACTTCGGCGATTTGCTCCTCGCCGCGCACCACACGGGCCAGTAGCCCTGCCGTCACTTTACCCTTTGTCACTTGCCCACCGGCGATGACCGCATCGCGCATCGTCCGGAAGACACCCTTAATCTCCAGCTGGCCAATCTCCGTCTCCACCACCTCTGGTGCGAGCAGTGCTTCCATGCTGCTGCGTGCATCGTCGAGTAGCTCATAGATCACTTGGTAGCGGCGCACCGTCACCTTATCGCGCATTGCCAGGCGCTTGACGGCTGGTGGCAGGTCGACATTAAAGCCGTAGATAATTGCATTGCTACTACCCGCCAGGCGCACATCACTCTCAGTAATATTGCCCACGCCGTGGCCAATGATCCGCAGCGTGATCGCCCCGCCCGTCTCCACTAGGCGCAAGCTATCCATCACTGAGGTAAGTGACCCCTGTACATCGGCCTTGACGATAACATCGAACTCCTGAGCATCATGCTTTTGCGTCATAAGCTTGAGCAAGTCAGCACCAGTCACATTGGTAGTAGCGGCGTTGCGCGCTTGGTCGAGCTTAGCCTTTTGCACGGCCAGGCGAGCTTCCTTCTCATTTTTGACCACTGTGAAGATATCACCAAACTGCGGCAATTCTTTAAAGCCCGTCACTGTTACTGGCGTAGCGGGTGTGGCTGCCTTGATAGCCACGCCAGTGTAATCGAGCAAAGTACGCACCTTGCCATAGGCCTGCCCTGCCACGAGGAAATGCCCCGGTGCCAAGCGGCCCTGCTCGATAAGCAAGTTCACCACCGAGCCACGACCCTTCTCCATATGCGCCTCGATGACGAGCCCCTCAGCCGGCACGTCCGTATCGGCGCGGAGCTCTTCCATATCAGCTACGAGCAGGATGGTATCAAGCAGCTTATCGATATTTTGGCCAGTCTTGGCACTAATTGGCACCATAATGGTATCGCCACCCCACTCCTCAGGGTTGAGGTGGTGCTCGCTAGCAAGCTGCGCTTTGACCATATCAGGGTTGGCCGTGTCTTTGTCGATCTTGTTGATGGCGACGATAATCTTGGCATTGGCATCGCGCGCAAAGCGGATTGCCTCCACCGTCTGCGGCTTGACGCCGTCGTCGGCCGCCACAACGATCACCACCACATCGGTCAGTGCTGCACCGTGCTGACGCAATGCCGCAAAGGCCTCGTGGCCAGGAGTGTCGAGTAACGTCATCGTGCGGCCACCCTTTTGGGCTTGGTAGGCACTAATGTGCTGGGTAATACCACCAGCCTCACCAGCAACTGTCTTCATCTTGAGGATGGTGTCGAGCAGCGTTGTCTTGCCGTGGTCAACATGCCCCATCACCGCCACAATTGGCGGGCGTGGTACTGCATTGCTCGACGGTTTATGCAGATGCTGCACAGTATGCTGCTCGGCGGCTTTGCGCTGCAGCGTCACTGCCAGGCCAAGCTCCTCCACGATAATCTCAGCAATCTCAAAATCAATCCGCTGATTGATCGTTACCGTAAAGCCATTCTTGAAGAGCTCGCCAATCAGCTTCGTGACCGGCAGATTCAGGGTTTGGGCCAGCTCACCAACGGTGATCGAATCGGCAATGACCAACACTTTTTCAGACTGACTCATATACACACTCCTTTCTGCCGGCCACAGCCGGTCATCTTTTGTAGTTTACTGGTTATTTTTTCTTGTCAGCGAGGCTTAGGCTCACTTTGTGCGCATCTTTGTCGATGTCGAGAATGACAAAGCTCTTGCGCTCATTGAGGGTAAAGACCTTCTCTGGGTCGGCACCGCCGCTGCCCAGCTCGCTCACGTGCACCAGCGCTTCGACTGCTGGGCTAATCTGGACAAAGGCACCATATGGGGTAATGCGCGTGACTGTGCCCTCAATGGTCTGGCCCTTGGTGAATTGATCCACCTCATCAAGCCATGGATCCTTGGTGAGCTGCTTCATACTTAGGCTTAGGCGATCTTTGTCGATGCTAATGATCTTCGCCTCAACGCTCTGACCGACCTTCACGTAGTCGGCTGGGTTGTTGACGCGCTCCCAACTAATCTCTGAGATGTGGATAAGCCCCTCGATCCCTTCGACATTTACGAAGACGCCAAAGTCCACCACACCAGTCACGACACCCTTGACGGTGTCGCCAACCTTGAGCTTCTCAAAGTGAGCAGCCAGGCCATCCTTGATGGCTTCCTTCTCGCTAAAGATCAGTTTATTGGCCTTGCGGTCGCAGTCGAGGATGCGCACCTTGAGCGTCTGGCCCACCAGTGTGTTGAGCCGTGCCAAGATCTCATCCTTATCGGCACCACCCACCCGTGGGTAGTGCTCGGCCGACAGTTGCGACACTGGCAAAAAGCCCCGCACACCTTCGTACTCAACCAGCATACCACCGCGGTTAGCGTCGTATGGCGCTACCTCGATGATCTCGCCGGCATCCAGCTTAGCCATCGCTTCTTCCCAGCCACGATCTTTGGCTGCTTTGCGTAGGCTCAATAGGCTATAGCCATTCTCGAGCTCGCTATCTACCACACTGGCTGTTACTTCATCACCAACTGCTAGCGTCTTGGCCGGGCCAATCTCGCGCCGTGGCACATAGCCAACCCCTTGCGGGCCTAGGTCTACTAATACATCTCGTTTGCGCACCGATAATACGCGGCCAGTTACGACCTCGCCGGTTACTAGTTGCTTGACGCCGTCGCCAGCGAGCAAATCATCCATTGTTAAGGCTTGTGTTGCCATAAGTCTTGGTACAGACTCCTCTTATTAATTATATTATGAGACACGCCGCCTTATCGCGACGCACCATTCCTCTGTATTATACACAAAGTCGCTGCAAGCGTCAAAACCTGGAGCTTCTCAGCCTCACCTCTATAAATAATCAATCCAAACAGATAGCCCACGCAGCACACTCATCGCACCAAAAGTACTCGTAAATCACAGAACTTGCCGCCCCACAGTCGCTGGCCTCTAGATATTCTCTTGTGCGATAGGTTTGCTGTTGTATCTCCAAATCATAGATAAGGTTTAACGGCTTCGGCTCAGCAGCCCGGGGATACCAGGCTGTCTGCCTCGGCCTGCTCCTCTCACTCATGTTATATATAGCACAAACTATCATGCAGTTATATACACAACGATGCTATAATCACAACACCTATATTACCTCTCTCAAATGACAATTACCCCTGCTCTGCACAGGGGTAATTATTGTGTTATCTATGAAACAGCGTCGATGTTGTATATCTTACAGCGCGGGTGTGCGCGACTTGCGATAGGCCAGTGCCACGCCAGCTAGGCTGCTCACTGCCACAACGGCTGCCAGGCTCTCGGCCGGGCCAGTTTGCGGCAAGGCGCTCACCTGCTGGGTAGATTGAGTTTGCGAAGGAGTACTGGAGCTAGTCGATGGCGTTGTGGTAGGCGTACTTGAGCTTTGAGACTGAGTTGATTGGCTTTGGCTTTGTGTAGTGGTGCTCGATGTGCCGCTGGTTGCACCATTGGTTGCAGTTGATGTAGTATTTTTCTTATCTTGCGACTGAGTTTCTTTCGTCTCTTTGCTCTTGCTGGTCTCTGTTGATTTACTGTTGAGGCTATCGACTAGCTTGTCGTTAGCGCTCTTATTGCTCTGGGTTGATTCCTTTTTCTTAGCGTCAGTGGTGGTAGTGCTTGCCACTTGCTGGGCGCTGCTGTTGTGGCTATTTTTGACGATTAAGACCCCGCCAACCAGTGCGAGTGTTAGCACTGTCCCGACGACGACGTATCCGATAATTGATCCTTGCTGCTTCATTGCCAAACCTTCGTTTACGTTACTCTTTCTATTATACCGTAATCGATCGCAAAACGCAACGCACGGGCTGTACAAATCACCTATTATGCCACACCTCTTGCTCCACTCTTCTCAAAGCCCACCACACATCGATACTTCGCACCACCTACTAGGCATCGCGAGCGCGCTGTGCTACACTAATCATGACACGTACAATATACGAACAAATCATAATCTCTACCTCTGTCAAATCATGCGAAGTAATCATTGTTTCGCTCGCTGGTTCGCATGCCGATAGACGTGTCTATATCGCCACCACGTATGCCACTCGATCAGCTCATCCCCTACCTCACTCAGCATGCCCATGCGTCAGGCCTTGCGCCACTTTCTTTTCGCTCAAGCAGCCATTTTCATTGGCACTACCCAAGCCGCACGGTTTATTACGATCCGCACGATGCCCAGGCCACTGCCTACCTCCTCCACGAGTATGGCCATGCGCTCCTTGGGCACTGCGGCTATGCGCGCGATGTGCAGCTTGTTGCTATGGAGCGCGCAGCGTGGAATGCCGGCTGCCGAGTTGGGGCTGGCTGGCAAGTGACGGTCGACGACGAACTCATCGAATCTTCGCTCGACACCTACCGCGACTGGCTCCACGCCCGCTCGCGCTGCCCACACTGCAACGCGACTGGCTTGCAGCGCAGCGACGGCACATACACCTGCCTCGCCTGCTTCACCCACTGGCGCGCCAACAGCGCCACTACCTGCCAACTTCGGCGTTATGTTGTAAAAGACACGATGATATAACTCGGCCTTATTGTCGCAGTGATTCTTGCACGCTGCTCGCCACTTCGTCCTCACGAGCATAATGCGGGAGAGTGTCGCTCAGACAGCCATAGCAGCAATGCAAAGCCACCACGCAAGAAAGCTGCAAAGCCCCAGCACCCAAAAACACCTCCCAGCTATATGGGAGGTGTTTTGAGCAGCGCTTGCGCCAGCTCTAGGCGGCGAGTGCAACGTCCGATTGCGGAGCAGCCGCGACAGCATCATCATCGGCCTTTTTGGTGCGGCGAGAGATTCGGCCGCCCTTGGCACCAGCCACGCGAGCGAGTTGCGGGTTGGCCGCAAAGCCGCCGGTGCGACCATTCTTGCCGCCCTTGGCGCCAATCTTGGCGTAGAAGTTAGGGTCTTTAGAGATGTTTTTTTGCGCAGCCTTCAGGCCGCCAGCTTTTGTTCCCGCCATAGGGTTACTCCTTATTTATATATTTACCAGAGGTACGTTGCTAGTGTAGGCTAGCAAATCCTCGCTACATACCATATATGATATGTATCATGATTTAAATATAGCATACTGTATATGTTTTGTCAACGTTTACATGAGCATTTTCAGATTGCATTATTGGTATTGCATTTAAGACGCCTATGCTATATACTAAGTATTAGCTTTGGTTTGGGTCGTTTCCACCAAGGTCCACCACAACAATTCTCGTTTGCTGCGAGATTCGAGAATGAAAAATAACCCTGCGCATACAGGGTTATTTTGTTATCTAGTACAGGTTTTCTATTCTTTTGAGACAGAGCCTTCGCTTATATAGGAAGGTATTAAGCAGACTTCTACCTAGCCAAAAAGGGTCGATACTGCACACGTCGACCCTTTTGACACTTTGAGGATAGGCGCTGTATGCGTTCCTCGTTTTTCTTAGATCCAACTGCTATGCTGCACAGCTGCCACATGACCAATCTGGCTAATAGTACGAGGTCGAGAAGGATCATTACGCCGCTTTTCAGTGCGGCTATGATGCCGCTGAGACGCTTCGTGCCGCACAAGCTGTGGGTGGAGTATATTCATAACATTCATAGAATATGGCGATGCATTGCCTTGGGTTGGTCGAGCCTCATTGCTGCCATCATCCACTGCTGTACCCACTCCAAAGACCCCTATTGCATCCGGCGTAATTGTCAGTGCAGTTCGGCGATTCCGCGGGTCGGAGAGCGAGACGACTGGCTCGCCCAACGTGATAAATCGCATATCTGTGATGTGCGACATATCAATCAAGCTCATCTTGAGTGTATGACCCTCTGCTTTGCGTGGTATAGGCCCGCTATCGCTCTCATCACAGAGGTACAGAAGTGCACGATCGTGCTGCGTACTCACTGTTAGTGCATAGGGTGACTGCGTATCATACATTGTATAGACAACACTCTCATCGGGCTGTGGCAGTAAAGCTGCTTCTCGCGCGACATCAATCTGCGTACCAGCTACACCCGCAACAAGCATCTCTTGCCCGTATGGGTTATCTCCTACTGGCGGCTCGAGTATTCGCTGACGTCTCGCAATCTCCCCTCTGTCATAATACAATACATCGCCTACCGAATGAATTGGTGGCTCACCATAGCGGCACTTGATTGATGGTGGTCGTTGTTCTGTCATAAGAACACTCCTTTTTGGTTATGGTTATCACATCATCACTGCATTGCCATCAAGATATTCATGACCTACTAGCGGTAGTGCCTCACTCATCCAAGATACCCCAAGCTGCAGAGCAAGCACCCCTCTCTAGCGATTATACAATAGAATGGTACGTTTGTACCAAAAACGTTCTGGATTTTATAGAAAATGCACACTACTTTGGCGATTGATATATCAAAAACCAGCCTCACCTCTTTGATGGGCTGGTTTGCGCTCGTTTCAATTAAAATAACGCTATCCTTGCTCGGCTTCTTCTGCCGACTTCAGCGCCTCAAGCCCCTCCAGCGTCCAGCCAATATAGCCCAGTGTTCGCGCCGCTTCGTTCGTCTTGCCGCTCTCATAGCTCTGGCTAGCTTGCGCCACCAGGTATTCCGGGTCACGCTCCGTATTGTATTCGCTAAGAGCTTCTGACTAGCATACTGTTTCTCCTGGTTTCTGTTGCTTAGATGCTCCATATAAATCTCTCTGGATTTTGCAAGCAAGTAGCAAACTTCGCACCTATAACTACTGTCGAATCCGTTACTTCCCAACCTCTGTTACGTCTCACCGACAAAAGACACCAGCATGTTAATGAAAGTAGTAACGCGCGGCCAAAGTATCGTCCGAAGTATATTAGTATCACATTTCAGCAAATCATACTGGCAAGCATCAAGTTATTAATAAAATCATCCCCAAAGATAAAAGCCACCCTGTTCGGATGGCTCTTATATAATTCGGCACCGTGCTAGTTTCCCACTAAAAGCAGTATAATCGCCGCTGGGGAGCTTAACTTCTGTGTTCGGAATGGGAACAGGTGTTTCCTCCTCGCCATGGGCACCGAAGTGGGGGTTTAGACGCTTGGTTCCGATATATTTCCTCGGTGGGCCAAACCCCTGCTTCGATGTCCATCTGCACGGTATGGTAATGTACGTGTCAACGATTGACAGTGGTGATATACACCAATCACTAGTTAAGTCTACCTCATCCACGCCACCAATGCAAGCATTAGCATCGTAGACAAGGACATAAAAAGGCAATGGGGCGATTAGTATGCTTCGGCTCCATGCATTACTGCACTTCTACCTTGCACCTATCAACGTGATCGTCTTTCACAGCCCTCATAGGGAAATCTCATCTTGAGGTCAGTTTCGCGCTTAATATGCTTTCAGCGCTTATCTGGTCCGCACATAGCTACCGGACAATGCAGCAGGTGGCCACAATCCGTACACCAGAGGTACGT
>CALIXX010000057.1 GCA_938046115.1 uncultured Candidatus Saccharibacteria bacterium
CCTCGCTCCTACCGCTGACGAATCTGCGGTGGCCAATGTCGCCGACAAAGCGTCAAAGAGCGTCGTGTCTATCATCACTAATATCGAAGGATCATCATCGCTCCGCACGACCACTCGCCAATCAGCTGCAGCAGGCACTGGCATTATTGTCAGCAAAGATGGCTACATCGTCACAAACAAGCACGTTGTGTCTAAGGCAAGCTCCATCCGCGTCATTGCCTCGGACGGCACGCGGTATGATGACGTTCGGGTGGTGGGTGAGGACCCACTCAATGACATTGCCTACCTCAAGCTTGAGGTAGGCAATACGGTGCTCACGCCACTGTCACTCGGTGACTCAGCAACGGTGCGAGTGGGGCAGTCGGTTGTGGCAATCGGCAACGCACTGGGCCGCTACCAAAACACCGTCACCAGCGGTATTATCTCTGGTAAAGGGCGACCTGTCACGGCCTCTACATCGGGCAATAGCACTCAGCGAACGGAGAGCCTAACCGATCTTATCCAAACCGATGCTGCCGTGAATTCTGGTAATTCTGGTGGGCCGTTGCTCAACCGCTCGGGGCAGGTGATTGGCATTAACGTAGCAGTGGCGACTAACGCTCAGGGCATTAGCTTTGCTATCCCCGTCAATGCGATGAAGGGGACGCTCAAGTCGGTCTTGGCTGGCAAGGGAGTGCGCCGAGCCTACCTTGGGGCGCGCTATGTGATGCTCACGCCGGATGTTGCCAAGCAGGTCGGTGCTTCGGCGAAGGAAGGCGCGTATGTGATGACAAGTGGCGACAAAAGCGCGATTGTAGCAGGTAGCCCAGCTGATAAAGCTGGCCTCCGTGAGAAGGACGTCATTACCAAGATCAATAGCCTCGTTGTGGGCAAGCAGGGCGACGTCTCGAGTTTGATTGGCGAATACCAGCCTGGCGACGTCCTCGCCCTCACCATTCTCCGTGACGGCAAAGAGCGCGTCGTACGCGTGACACTGAGCGAGTATCAGGGTGGAGAGAGTGGGGAGTAGAGCGAGGCGCTATACTCCCCACTTGTTACCTCTAATCCAACACTTCGTACTCAAGTCCAAGACGGTAGGGTATCAACCGATCAGTACCAGGATCCAACTGATCATCAGGTGTGTAGGGGTTTGGGTCTTCTGGGTTTACCCACCCCCAGTAACGCAGTTGGCTTGGCGCTTTGACTGCCCCTATGTCCCGTAGCCGTATAACGCAAGCATGTGCTATGTCAGTGATCGCTTTGCTGTGGAGCGGCCATCGGCAATAGCGTTCCCAATTTGGTATTGCTGGATCGTTGTAAGCAAATCCGAGGCCATTGAGCGTGTGGCGCTGTTCGCTGGTGAATGATGCTTTGCGTATTCCGATATCTTCTCCAGTAAACTCGGCAGTTACAGCATAGTCGAGCGATAGATCGTCGTGGATGCAGAATTGGACGAAAGGAAGATGGTCTGGACTCTGCGAATCAGCAATGATTAGGAAAGAACGCCGGGGGAGCCTTGAGAATGTGAGGGCTAGCTGTTCTTCGAACGCGTCCCATGTTAGATCGTCACCTCGACGCAAGATATAGTCTTTGCCATCCTTCTGAAACGCTTTGCTTGGGATAGCAGTCTTGATGACGGCAAGATCGCGCAGTGGAAATACGCGGCTGAGGATATAGTCTCCTATGAACTCGTTGAGCGTTATTCCGCCCTGCTCAAGTCGCGCGCGTCGTGGACTCACAATGAGCAGAGGAGGCCAACCATGAGGGTGGACTATTTCGACGAAGCAATTGTGCGGACCTTGCCATAGTGCATATGAACGGTCTCCGGTTTCCTGGTGGAGCGGTGATTTTGGCCACGTACTTCTTAACTTTTGAACATACTCTGCAAATAAGTCGATGGCCATTTCTTGGTCTTGGCCAGTTTCAGTGCAATGTGCAACAACAGCTAGCGTCGAACTGAGACGATTGACGTCTATCCCGTCGTGACATAGAAACGGATCTATACTGTCCGAAATAACCGTTTCTAGTCTGAATGGGTAGTTGTCTTGAACTTCCTTGACGGCATGATTGATGGCTTGAGGATCGCCTGCGGCATCCCACGGAAGCATTGCGATGAGGTTTATCCAATGCAAGAGTTCTGGAAAAGTTAGCTTAGTTGGTGTTGAGTTTGTCATTGATGATCCTTACGTTTTGAATTATATCAAGACTATTGTTCTATAGCGCTATTATATCATTATAATTGAGTCAAGGTGCTGCTGAATTTTCCACAACAATTTATGGTATGACCTCTGTTCTATAAATGTATGATCGCCATATGTTGCAAGATATGCTTGGAGCTCGGCAAAATGTATGCTATAGTCGAACATAGGTGGGACAAACAATATGAGAACATAACACACAGGGGGCATTGTGGAAACAATCAACTTTTACCAACTAACACGATATTATGCACGAAAGTGGCCGATGATGATTGTTGCCATTCTCGTTGGTATTGGGCTGGGTGCAGCCTATGTACTGTCTGTCCAGCAGCCGCAGTACAAAAGCTCGGCAACGTTGCTCCTAACAGGGGTAGAGCAGGGTCAAAACACCATTACGCTTACTAACTATACGACGCTCTTTACCTCACGGCGGGTGCTCGATCCGGTAATCGACCGCGCCCAATACAAGGGGAGCTACGAGACACTGCTGGCTAACACAACTGCCAAGCACGTAAAGAACACCGACATCATCACTGTCTCGATGAACACTGGCGAACCCAAGATGAGCGAAACCTTGCTCAAACAGGCAATTACCGAGTTTGAAAAGCAGACGAAAGCATTGTATGGCAAAACCAAAGTTAGCATCAAAACAGTCGACGCTGTCAATACGCCAAGCGCACCAGCAAGCATAGGGCTTGGGCAGGCAATGGCACTTGGCGGCGGCGGTGCACTGCTGCTTGCCATCGTGTGGTTGTTCTTTGCCTACGACTACGCACAGTCGCAGCGCGTGGCCGAAGCAGCCGCTGCAGCCGCACACACAGCGGCCAAGGCCAAGCGCTAGCTACACCATTGCACAAAACTTATTTTGCTGAAGTATACAGCCGCATGGGTACGCGGCACGATAACAACACAGGGTAACAAGGGGGTATACCATGTATCGGGAATACGGAAAACGCATCGAAGATGTGAGCATTGCGCTGGCTGCGCTGGTGATTCTAGGGCTGCCAATGCTGCTGGTTGCAGCAGCGATTCGCCTCACATCGAAAGGGCCGGCCTTGTTCCGCCAGAAGCGCTTCGGCAAAGATAAGCAGCTATTTACAGTTTATAAATTTCGCACTATGTCTACGAAAGCACCAAAGAATATGCCAACCAATAGTTTTACCAACGCAGATAGCTATATCACACCACTCGGTGGGGTGCTGCGCAAGCTATCCATCGACGAACTGCCACAGCTACTCAATGTCATCAAAGGCGAGATGAGTATCGTTGGGCCGCGGCCTGTCATCAAGACAGAGAAAAAGCTTATTAACCTGCGCCAAAAATACCATGCTAATTCCGTCAAGCCCGGCATCACTGGCTGGGCGCAGGTAAATGGCCGCGACGACCTAGACGACCAGCGCAAAGCCGAGATGGACGGTGAGTATGTGCAGCGGCTAAGCTTCCTGACCGACGTCAAGATCATGATAAAGACGATTGGAGCGGTATTGATGATGAGTGGCCATACAGAGGGGAATGAGCGGGCAGTAACAGGAGTCGATAATGCCCTCGAATAAGAAAAAAGTCCTCTTCACCTCACACACTGCCAACTTCCAGAAGTTTAACCGGCCCTTCATGCGGATGCTGCGCGAACAGGGGTACGAGGTGCATTATGCCTCGATGGGTGAGGAGCATATTGAGGATTGTGACAAGCAGTTCGTTGTGCCATTTACGCGCAGCCCCTTCACGCTGAGCAATATCCGGGCCTATCGCCAGCTCAAGGAGATTATCGACCACGAGCAGTACGACCTCATCCATACCCACACACCGGTGGGGAGTGTGGTGACGCGTCTTGCCGCTCGGCAGGCTCGGCAGCGCGGCACGCGGGTGATCTACACTGCTCATGGCTTTCACTTCTTTACGGGTGCGCCGCTGCTTAATTGGCTGGTATACTATCCCATCGAGCGCCTGATGGCGCACTACACTGACGTCCTCATCACGATCAATGCTGAGGACTACGCCCGAGCCAACCGTCACTTTGCCACCAGCGTGGTGTATGTGCCAGGGGTGGGGGTGGATCCAAAGCGGTTTGATATTACAATCAACAAGGACTCGCGGCAGGCAATACGTGCGAAGCTGGGCATTAAGCCAAGTGATTTCGTCATAATCTACGTCGCTGAGCTGTCGAAAAGAAAGAACCAGTCTTGGCTCCTCAGTGCGCTCAAGACAACCTTGCAGCAAGACGCATCGATGCATCTTTTGCTGGTTGGTGCAGATAGTCTGCAGGGTAAGATCCACAAGCAGTCTGCTCGCTATGGTATACAGAGTCAAGTTCATTTTCTAGGGTATAGAAAGGATATACCAGAGCTGCTCCAGGCATCGGATTTGTACGTCTCTACGTCAAAGCAAGAAGGGCTGCCTGTTAATATTCTTGAGGCGATGATGGGCCGCATGCCAATTGTCGCCCTGGAATGCCGAGGGGTTGCTGAGCTCCTCTCGTTGGTGGGTGCTACGCCAGCGCGTGATATGCAGACATTTCGC
This sequence comes from uncultured Candidatus Saccharibacteria bacterium, assembly GCA_938046115.1. Classification (GTDB taxonomy): domain Bacteria; phylum Patescibacteriota; class Saccharimonadia; order Saccharimonadales; family Saccharimonadaceae; genus Saccharimonas. The sequence goes on from CALIXX010000057.1 coordinate 4,695, forward strand.
GCGGCTGTCCAGCACCACAAAAAGCACCGCTCCTTGCACCGTGAGAAAGACGCAATCCAATCCGCACTATCACGATACACGACACCAAATATTATGAAGAATATGCGCCAACTGTATGAATACGAGGGAGAGGCTGCTCAATGAACCAAGAAGGAACTATAGCGATCATAACGACTGGCCTCTTGCCAGTGCCTTCGGTGATGGGGGGTGCGGTAGAGAATCTGGTGCAGAACTTTATCGATGAGAACGAGCGGCAAGGCGGCTCTCATCTCACGGTATATAGCACCGCAACACCAGGTGCTATAGAAAAGGCTCAGGCGTACACACATACAGACTTTGTCTTTATACACACCCCATGGGTCATCAGAGCAGCGGACTCTATACTCTATAGCATCTTCCGGCGCCTTGTCGATACAAATAAGAGTGCGTCTTTGCGGGCGATCCTGCAACGGCTGTATTTTTTGAGGAAGGTGTCAAAGCATATTGCTCGCAAAAACCATCGCAAAATACTGTTTGAGAATGCGATTATCCAGACGCACATCCTACGGTGGCACAAAAATCAGGAACGATACAAAGGCAGAGTCTATGTGCATATCCATAATGAAATAACTAACTTTTATAAGACATACAAGTATCTAGTAGGTGCAAAAATTATCGTCGTGAGCAAGTTCATCAAAGATAGCTTGATCGCTAAATCGGCGCAAGGTAATGAAGACAGCGGCCCACTACAAAACGTATCTGTGCTCAAGAATGCAGTTGACAATACCCGGTTTACTGCAATGACGAGAAAGCGCGCGTCGAAGCTATTGCATCAACAATATACCATCGATGATTCAAAAAAGATCGTATTATTCAGTGGTAGGCTGACGCCGGAGAAGGGGATTGATGTGTTGCTACGAGCGCTTGATCGGGTGAAAGAACAAAATTACCAGCTGCTTGTGGTTGGCAGCTCGTTCTTTGGGACTGATATCAAAAACCCATTTTTGAAGGAGCTTCGCGACCTCACCGAAGCGCATCGGGAGCACGTAACGTTTACCGGGTATATTGACTATGACAACATGCCGCTGCTCTACCGCGGGTGTGACTTTGCAGTGTTGCCCTCGGTATGTAATGATGCTGCGCCGCTAACGGTTATAGAATCGATTACGGCAGGCTTGCCGATGATCACGACAAATAGAGGTGGCATACCAGAATATGCATCAGACAAAGCAGCTATTCTCCTTGATACAGATGAGAACCTTGAGCAGTCTATAGCAAAAAATATAGAAAAACTTCTCAGAGAGGACGACACATTGCAAGCCATGAGCAAAGCAGGCCAAAAAGCCGCCAAAGATATGACATTATATAATTATTATAGAGGGCTCCTCAAGGAATTAGAAGAAAAGTAGAGACGTATGAGAACACTACAAAAGCTACATATAAATCCAAAAAAGATACTCGCGACCACGCTCGTGTTTGTGATGATCGCGTATTACTATCTCTACGTGGTATCGCCACAGTTGACGGCATGGCTGCCGCTTATCCTGATGGTCGGCATTGCTCTGTCGGGGGTTATCCTCATAGATTTCGCCCTCACGAATAAGCTTACTAGGTGGCATTGCAAATATCTGCTCTTTTATATTGCGGTACTGGGAATCTCAGTTATCTTCCAGTGGCCGAATGTTGCATGGCTCGCACTAACTTCGAGTACGCTTTTGATCCTCAAGCGGGATGAGTTTATCAAGATATTTTTCTATACCTCGGTAGGGTTTTATCTCCTCGTGGTTGCTTTGGCGCTCTTGGGGGTGTTGCCGATGGTGTATGTTGGGTTTGATGGTAATGAATCGCAGCGGTATGGATTTGCAAAATACTCGCTTGGGTTTGATGGGCCAAACCAAGCATCGTTGTCGTTCTTCCCAATACTGCTCAGTGGTATGTATCTCTATGGTACTCGCCGGGTGTTTACGGGTATTGCTTTGATTGCTTGTATTGCTGTTGGTATTCTGACTGGTAGTCGCATGGGCCTCTTGCTGAGCCTTGCCTTCATTCCAGCATATAGGCTGCTACTCCACAAGCATGGTGAGCGCAAGAAAAGCACCATAGCACCATATTTGTTTGTGATCGGCCTTCTTGTGTCGTGCATTGGTGCGGCAGTGCTCGTCGATAATGATCTAGCAAATAGGGTTATGTCTGGCAGGCCCAAATTGATCGATCAATATCTACAGTCAGAGTACACTCCGTCGGTATTTGGATCGGACGAGGTGTACAATAAAGCCCAGTACGGGACACCTCCGGTCGATAACTTCCCGGTATATATATATGCTCGCTATGGTATCATTGGCTTTATTATATTTGCCTTCGTCTTTTGGCAGGGGATGCGAAGAGAGTATTCGATGAAGATGTATATCCTATTCTTATTCATCATCCTGTATGGATTTGCAGAAGCCTTCTTCGATATTGCAGCAAAGAACTTCATCTTGCCGATTCTCATGGTTTCACTATTTCAGAAAGGAGCTTTGTATGAGCAGCAAAACGCTCGTTAGCATTGTCGTACCTGTCTACAACATGGAGCACTACCTCAGCCAATGCATTGAGAGTATTATTGCCCAAACGCATAGGGCACTAGAAATTATCATCGTCAATGATGGCTCATCAGATAGATCACTTGAGATTGCTCATGATCTTGCCCAGAAAGACCAGAGGATTATCGTTATTGATAAGCCAAATGGTGGTGTAAGCTCGGCCCGCAACGAAGGTATTAAGCGAATGCAGGGGAGTTACGTTACTTTCGTTGATGCAGATGATTCAATCCACCCAACGTATATTGAGAATCTCTTGGCCGATGCACAGGCGACTGATGCCGATATAGTGAGCACACCAAAGCACCTACTTGGCGATGCAGAGCGGCAGGGCTTCTTGGATGCGACTATCCCAGTTGCTGCGTCGGCGTCGGTCTTTACGCGCACCGAGGCATTGACTGCGCTGTACAATGGACGGCTCGAGAAGGGCAACAATGGCTGCCAATTGTACAAAACCGATATCATCAAGCGTAATAATATCCGGTTTGATTCTCAGATGGCGATAGGGGAGGACTTCGACTTCTTGGCCCGCGCAATTATATCGGCGCGCTGTATTGCGGTTGACAATCGCAGACTCTATTATTATCGAGCTAACCCGACAAGCGCCGTTCATCAGGAATTTAACATTCGGCACTACCAAGCGATTGAGAATATGCAAAAGACAGGCAGAGCACTCCGCAATCCACCAAAGAAACTCGTTCAGGCGATGGATAACAACCTATTTGTCGCCTCGGCATCATACGGTGCATTGATGTATGCAAGCCGCAAAAAATTCCCAAGAGAGTTTGACGAAATTAAACGTACCGTCCGGCGGCTCAAGTGGGGCACACTATTGAGTCGAGACGTCAAGTACAGTGGTCGAATACGGGCGGCACTGGTTATTTGTCTTGGCGCCAACCTTGGATTCATTGCAATTAGAAAATTGATAAAAATCTAAAAGATGAGGATATTCTTATGAAAAAAGTCGGCATCATCACCTTTCATCGCTCGCATAATTGTGGGTCTATTATGCAAGCATACGCACTGCAAAAAGTCTTGCAGACGCGATACGGCATTGAGCCCGAATTTATCGACTTCTCAAGTTCTGGCCAACAAAAACTATACTCAGTTTTCAGTGGAGATAAGAGCATAAAGGGTGCGCTGCGTAATATCGGGCGGGCATTTATCTACAATAGGCTCAAGAAGAATCAGATAAGCTACGATGCGTATATAAAGAAGTACCTTAGGTTGTCTGACCGCACATTTACCACTAATAAAGAATTGCAAGAGGCTCATTTTGGGTATGATGCGTACATTGCGGGGAGCGACCAGGTGTGGAATATAATGATCGATGATTATGATCCTGCCTATTTCTTGAATTTTGTTGAAAAAAAGAAGCCAAAGATATCATACGCGGCCTCATTTGGTGCACGACGAGTAAGTAGCAACACTAATCATCCTGAAATAATTCGTGATATGATACAGGACTTCAGCTACATCTCGGTCAGAGAGCCAAATGGACAAAAATGGCTAGCCGAAGATTTTGCAATCAAAAGCACCGTGGTTCTCGACCCAACGCTACTCATTGATAGGGGCGATTATCGCGATGGAGAAGAGTCACCCACAGAGTATATTAAGAAGGACTATATCTTTATTTACGCAGTGAGTGTGTCGCGTAAGTTTGAACAACGGATACAGCAACTCGCACGAGAAGAAGGGCTCAAGATCGTTATATGGCAGCCTGATACGTGGCTCAAAATGAAAGGGGCAGCAAAGGGTTATATGCTACCAAAAGATGAGAACCCAGGGAAATACTTATGGTATATACGTCATGCCAAATATGTCTTTACGGCGTCTTTCCATGGTGTGATATTTTGTGCCCAGTATAGAAAGAATTTCTGGATCTTGTACAATAAAGGAATGAATTATGACAAAGACGATCGTATTCTTTCGCTCGTGGATAGTCTTGCATTGTCAGATCGACTTCTGCCAGAAGATGATACAGAAAAGAATTTACGATCTGCCGTTGATTATACAGCCTACGAAAAAAACCTTGCCAAGAGGCGTCAGCAATCATTTGAGTTTCTTGACAAGGCGGTAAAAAACATATGAGCAGATCTGCCGAGCTCATAAAAAACACCGCCCTCCTCACTATTAGCAAGATCACGACGCAGGCCGTAGCGTTCTTGCTTGTTCCTCTGTATACATTTTATTTGTCCGCAAGTGACTATGGGCAGGTTGACCTTATCTTGACGTATATTGCTTTGTTTGCGCCAATATTATCGGTTCAACTGGAGTTTGCAGCATTTCGGTTTGCGATCGATTCGCGCAATGATGCGGACAGGCTCAGTAGTATTCTATCAACGATATTTAAAATAGTTCTGCCTATAACAGGACTAGCTATTGCTTTGTTAGCTATAGGGTCGCTGTTTGTTGCTATCCCGTATTTGATTCTTGTGTGTCTCAATATTGTTCTCTCTATCGTATCTGCGGTGCTACTGCAATTTACGCGAGGAGTTGGTGATGCAAAGCATTTTTCCATCGCCAGCATACTCATTGGTGTGGTGAGTACACTATGCTCCTTTGTCTTTGTCGCGGTCATGCGGCTACCTGCCTTTAGTTTGATGATATCGTTAGTGCTCGCGAATTTAGTAGGCATAGGCTACCTATTAGTGATTATTCGGCGCAAGAAACAGATTCGCCTGCTGCACGGCGAGACGCACCGATCTCTGCGTTCGGATATGCTGCGATATGCTATTCCACTTTTGCCAAATAATATCGCATGGTGGGTGCTCAATGTCTCGGACAGGACTATTATTTCGATGTTTATTGGTGCAGCCGCAAATGGTATGTATGCGATTGCGAATAAATTTGCATTTGTCCCAAGCATACTATTTGGCATATTTAGTATGAGTTGGAGCGAATCTGCCTCTCTTCATATTACTTCGCGAGATAGAGATGCATTCTTTTCGAAGGTGTCCGACATGTGCTTGCGGCTATACTCATTTGCAACTGTGGTGTATGTGTTAGTGATAGATATATTTTATTCACGAATCGTTGGCGCAGAGTATGCGGATGCGCATGGCTTAATACCCATTTTGGCGATAGGGGCTTTTTTCCAGGCGATCCTTGGCAATTACTCTGCGATATACATTGCTAAGAAAAAAACAAAAGAGGTTGCCAATAGCTCCCTTGCAGCTGCAGTGATCAATATTGTCGTTAATCTTGCTTTGGTAGGCGTTATTGGTGTGTATGCCTCGGCACTCTCGACTGCTGTTGCCTTTGCCTGTATGGCAGTGATACGGCATATTCATGTCCAGCGCTATGTTAAGGTGCGCTATCGTGCGCAAAGTATTATATGCTCTGGAGCTGTATTAATAGCCGGGGGGATTATCTACTATACTCATGTGCCAAAGATCGTATCTATAGTAGCCTGTGTGGTTGCGATGCTCGTCGGTATTGTTTGCACAAAGGATCTCTTCGCAAAGATGCCCGTCAAAAAATACTTTCGCAAAAACCTAGACAAGATGCTCCATCATAAATAATATATGCTATATGATAAGTAGAAAGCAGAAAACAATCACTATACTTAATTACGTGATTGTTTGTGGCTGGGCCTTAGTTATCTTCATCCTCTCCAATCAACCTGCCGCTGTCTCTAGCGGGCAGAGCGGGGTGATTGTTGGGCATTTGCAGCAGGCTATGCCAGGGGTGAGCACGGCTCTCTTAACGTTTCTTGTGCGCAAGAGTGCTCATATTATTGCTTATTTTATCCTTGGTATATTGATGTATCGTGCACTGCGTATCACTATACGCCGCTGGCGAACGCGCACTGTGGCGAGCTTTGCCTTGCTCAGCTGCAGTCTCTATGCAGTGACAGACGAGATTCATCAGCTCTTCGTACCAGGGCGCAGTGGTGAACTGCGCGATGTGATGATTGACAGCATAGCGGCACTGGTGGGGGTGGGGCTTTGCGCGTGGATGATGCGCTGGCGATCATTACGCAAGAGCACTGCCAGGAACGATTGATGACGACATAATGGGTATACCTACTCGTAGTTTTTGCGAGAAACCCGGGCGTATTTAATGTCATATTCTGCTGCAAGTCAGGCAGTAGATGAGATGATGGCTATGGTTGTAAGCAATGAGTAGTGCGATACACAGTTTGGTTACAAATATATAACATTCGGCAACAATCTCGAACAAAATTCTCAAAAAATGAAACAAACGTTTGCTAATTGTTCGATATAGTGCTACACTGTCGTAGGGGGTACTGATAAGGTACTTCGAACACATGTTAGCACAGAGGTAGCTATGGGTTAGGCTACTAGTGCAGCGATCAGCCGTGGCGCTATCGCCAGTTGGCAATGGGTTTGCCAGAGGTCTCCACCAAGGTGGATAGGCGCGATGGGTGATCATTCCTCCTCTTTTGCTCATGAGCGAGCCATTATGTTTGCGTTTCTCTCGGAGAGAAAGCGCCTTATTCTAAGCCAAGCTTAGCGTTATTTCCTTTTTCGCTAGCAAGATACCGCAGCCGATGACGCTGCGGTATTGCTCTATCTACGCTAGTGGCCTTACCTCTGAGAAGTTCTTTTGCAAGAGATGTAGATGTTTTTACTTGCCCTGGTAGCGCCGAACAATTGGTGCTACAGCATACAATGCCATAGGCAGGACGAGGAGCTCACCATCTTGCCTCAGCCAGTACAATATGCCAGCCGCCACAAGATGAAGCGCGATGATCCCTGCCGTCAGCCACGGCAAGAAAGCTCGTGGTATGCGCGGTGCAAACAAGAGATAGAGAATACCGCCAAAGCAGTCGAGTGCCAATGCGAGATGTAAGAGGGATGGTGCCATAGTGTGAGACTCCTTATAGTAAAGTGATGTTATAGCCTAGCATACTGTGATTGCACGGTGCTGTCAAATGATTGATAGGTAAATACCATAGCCTCTGCTTTTTTGCTTATCCTACTTTCCACGCCATTTTTGCAAACGGTGTATGAGAATAGGCTGCTCTAGTTTATTTTTGAGCTCTGATGGGGGGCGAATATGAGTAAAGAGTGACTATTGGTATGCTTGAGAGGGCAATGAAAGGGGTAAAATTAGCCAAAATACTCGGTTTATCAATTTATGTATACTCATCTAAGTGATGCCGCTTGTGTTTCACTATTTGGCATTATGCTGCTATAATATGTACGCAATGAATAACTCTACAAAACGTACAAAGATACTGGCCACTCTGGGGCCAGCCACCAACACACCAGAGAAAATAGAAGCGTTGATCCGGGCGGGCGCCAATGGCTTTCGCCTCAACTTTAGCCATGGCTCGTACGAGGAGCGGCTTGACCAGATTGCGTGGATTCGCAAGGCAAGTGCTACTGTTGGTCGCACCGTCGCGATTTTGCAAGATTTGCAAGGGCCAAAGATTCGCCTTGGCGTGCTAAAGGATAATCACTTCGACATTGCGGCAGGTGATGAAATCATCCTCGACCATGCAGTGGAGGAGCACGATGGTAGCAACCGTCTGCCTATCCAGTACAACCTTGCTGATAAGGTCAAGGTGGGCGAGCCTGTCTACCTCTTCGACGGTAAATTGCGTGGTGAGATGACCGAGCGCGTGAGCGACACCGCCATCAAGGTGCGCCTGAGCAATGATGGCTTCTTGATGAGCCGCAAGGGGCTCAACCTGCCCGACACCGACTTTGGCGGTGACATTCTGACGCCAAAGGACTTGGCCGATGTCGAATTTGGGGCAGACAAAGATATTGACTTTGTAGCGCTGAGCTTTATCCAGAGTGCGGAAGATATCAACAACCTACGCCAGATTTTGCTGAGCCATGGTTCGACCGCGCAGATTATTGCCAAGGTCGAGACCAAGGCGGCTATCGAGCCAGAGACACTCAAGGCAATCGTCAAGGCCGCCGATGGTGTGATGGTTGCTCGTGGTGACCTTGCGGTCGAGACGAGCCCAGAGATTGTGCCAATCGTCGAGCGCGAAATCATCCGCCTCTGCCGCAAGTATGGCAAGCTCTCGATTGTTGCCACGCAGATGCTAGCCAGTATGGTCGATAACCCCGAACCAACCCGGGCTGAGGTGAGCGACGTTGCAACTGCCGCTATCCTTGGGACAGATGTCGTGATGCTTTCTGACGAGACGGCTAATGGCGACTATCCAGTTGAGGCCGTTAAAATGATGGCCGACACCGTGCGCTACACTCAGTCGCGCTGGCCGATGAATGACATGCCCATCGAGGAGGGCCGCACCAACCGCCGGCTCAATGCGATCGCCCACGCTGCCGTCGATGTGGCGCACAAGGTTGACGCAACAGTGATCGTTGCCGAGACGCATTCTGGTGCGACAGCAGCACGTATCGCTGCGTGTCGACCGGAGTTGCCAATTATTGCGGTGGCACCAGACCCCCGTGTGGCGCAGCAGCTTGCCTTGTCGTATGCAACGCGTAGCTTCGTCCGGCCTGACAGCCAACAGCTTGGCAGCGACCTAACGCGCGAGCTGCTGAGCCAAGGTGCCTTTGGTGATGTATCGTCGGTTACGGCCGTCATTATCAGTGGTCGCCAGCCTGGCGCGACTGGTGGGACGGATACGCTGAGCGTCCGCACCTTCGAGCGCTAGACCCGCTAGAACACCCTATAGAAGCACCCACCTTCGCTACGGTGGGTGTTTTTATTGGTGGAGGCAAGGCAATTGTTTTTACTTCGCATACTGTATCGTTGTATATAATACAGCGTGTATGAAAAATTAGTGTAAAAATAACATCATGTAGGCTGAGTACCTTTGCAAAAATATCAGCCAATCGACCAGAGGTAGACTATTGCCGAGAGCGCAACACGATGGTATGAATAGGGCAATCAGCGCATTGATACTTCGCACCAAATGAGCAAGGTGAGTTGCACCACAATGTCAAATAAGCTACACTAGAGAAAACAACATAAGCGATACATTGTGGGCATACGATTGATCAACAACCGAGGTAGTATCCAAAACTCGATACGAGGCTCCGGTTCGTTGTATCAGGGTGTGGACTGGTGTGCACCACACAAAAACTGTAGCGCTTGTATAAAAACAAACAAAGGAAACCGTTCATGCCAGATATAGACTTCGACGAACTTGACCGCGCGGTGCACGACCTCATGCGCCAGTCTGGTCAGCTGCCAACAACGCCAGACAAACCGTCTGAAGCACCTGCCACCACACCAAGCAAAGATTTGGCCTCATCAAGCACCCAAACTGCAGCGCCCCAGCAAACAATAGCAGCAGATTCGGCTCGTCCTGAGGAAAGCGACGACACGCAAGATGCAAGCACGCCACGTGCTCAGGATGACAACACCTCAACAGACTCAGCGCAGCATGTGGACTCATCAGATGATATAGCGTCAGCCAAACAATCACCTGCGTCAGTACCTCAGGATAATACTAATGGTAATGATGAAACGGTGCAGACTGATGATAGCACTACCGTCACTGACACCACCTCTGATTCCGAGGCTGGCAGCACGCCTACACGTCGCCGCGGGGTGACGATCATGCCGCTGTCGCAACAAGCGGACGAAGCAGAGCCAGCAGGGGAGTCATATGAGCCAGTTGAACCTGAGCCAGCCGTTGACCGTGCCCGAGCGCTGTCGGAGTCGGTCGTTGCATCAGAACGCGAACCGGCATCGATGCCTGCCAATCTAGAGCAAACTGATGCGGTGGATGATGTAGAATCAACTCAAGCGACCTCTGTTGATACAGCAACACCAATGCATATGACGACAGATGACATGCCGTCTCAATCTCAGCCTGCAGCAGTTGTAACAGTTGACCCTGACGATATTATTACCCCAGCCAGCGATGACGACGACGAGGATGATGACGCATATACCGATCGAGCCCAGTTCTTCGGCCGGTCGGCAGCGCGGCCGTTTGTTGCATCGCCAGCCCGCGAGGCGACGCCGGTGGATGATGTAGCATCTACAACAGATTCAGATACACCAGCATCTGCAGCAGAAACAGATAATGTAGCATCATCAATATCGAGCGACAACGTAGCGAGCGAGGAAACATCTGCTGCGGCTACAGAGAAAGAGACGCCAGCGACAATTGAGCAAATTGAGTCGGAGACGCCAACGATGCCGTACCAATTTGCAGGCGAAGACACCGAGGGTGATGACGAGGATGAAGCACTCGTTCGCCATCTCAATGAAGTGAATCAAGCACAAGATGATGAGACTGAGCCAGCGCAAACATCCGTCGTTGATGATCTTGATGATGCTTTTGCTCCGCAACCACTTGTTATCCCACCACCAACAGAGGAGGAGAGTGATACTTCGCTACCCTCTGCCGAGGTGGTAGTGGAGCCAGCGGATGATGCGTATACGGCTAATAATGTACCTGTCGTCGCACCACAGGATGAGCCAGATAATACAACCAGTGTGAGCGATACCGATGAGGCCAATGACGACCAGTTGCTCTATGCACCAGAAACATCTGCAAGCACAGATATGCCAGTAGCGCTGAGTGGTGATGATACCTCTGATAGTGAGGTAGTACAGCCGCTTGACCAGCCAGCATGGCCTGAGCTGCAATATGATGAATCGGGCAATATACCAGGTGTGCAAGCCTCTGATACAGACCACGCTACACCTGTGTGGTCAGAGGCGGCAACAGACAGTACGAGCGTTGCAGATGATAGCCAGACGGCAGCTCAGGTGGCTGATGCAGATATGCTGAGTGAACACGTGTCGTTTGGTGACGAGGGCATGCCCTGGCAGGATGAACTCGCCGCTTCATCTACTCAATCGCACGTAGATGATGTCGCTCCAGCAGAATTACTAACGGCTGAGCGCGCCATACCAGATGCAGTAGTGGCTAATGACAACCCATCGCCACAGCCAGAGGAGGCGCGCACTGAGGATGCTATGCCAGAAGCTCACATCGATCGCCCGTTGCCGCTGCTAAGTACGTATAATGAGCACCGAGCAGCTCCTGAGTCACACTTTGATGCTCTACCGTTGTCTGATTCGCACGAGGAAGCGAATGCTATTGATGTAGCTGATGTCGATCAGAATACGAATGACACCGGGCAAAGCACGGCAGCAATGCAATTGTCAGATACTCCTGATAGCCAGTCAGAGCAGCTATATGCACCCGCTACACCACTGTTTGCCCCAGCCGATGATGTCGTAGCCAAGGCGCAGCAGATTATTGCTGCTCGCCCTGAGACATCCACCAATGATGCACCAACACCTCCGCAAGAAGAAGAGGACACGCCAAAGAATGCGCCCGATGTCGTGCCAATCACGCTTTCTCAGTCAGTCGACCAACAGACTGAGCCATCGGTTGCTGATCTACCAGCTATGCATACTGCAGACGAGACAGCATCAGCCGAGCAAAATGATGATCAAGCAGCTGCTCCATCTATTCAGCGTCCGCGTGGCCGCTTTATGGATATTGTAGGTGGGGCAGCTCCAGTTGCTGCAGCCGCCCAAGCGGCCCGCCCACGAGTGCGCCGCCAAGGTGCGGTGGTTGAGCCGCTGACAAGTAGTGCGCCAGTAGTTGGCATGGATATTCGCCCTGCGCCTGGGCATGAGCCAGCGCAGCATTACGCAGGAGCAGCATCGAGTCCTTCGGCAAGTGATGAAGCTAAAGCATCTGATGTAGTAACGCCTGATGGAACACCATCTGCAGATGCGCTTGACCTCCAGCCTGGCGATGAAAAGCCGCTAAGCTACACGCCATTCTTACCTGATGCCGAGACCAAGGTCGATAAGCGCCCACTGGGTGGTGCTGATACGCTGGTGGGTGATGTGCCAACTTTGGCCGATACTACTCCGATGGGGATGTATCATGATGAATCTAGTGCATTCGGCATAGCTCCGGCTGATAATAACGAGCCATCTATACCGCAGCATCTTTTTGCACCGCATGATGAGCATGCATCAGCTGAGCAATTCATCGATGCGCTGACAGATACGAGTGAGAATGCGCCATCACTTTATCCGACCGATGATCACTACCCACTACCCGAGCAAGATACACCAGAGACTGCTACGGCGGATGATGAGCCCACGTACCAGCTAGAGGATCACTATGGCGCTGACCAGTCGCTCTACCCAGATGAGCAGGCTGATTCTCGTGCGGTATCGGCCGATGAGATAGGGCCGCAGTTTGCAGAAGATGAGATTGACCTGAGCCTGCCTGTGCCTGGCCCTGGTGAGCCGGATATCGACTACTACGGCGAAGCAGAGCGAGTCGAGGCCGAACCAATGACAGTAGCAGCTGATGAGTGGAATGATGAGTCTGAAGTCGACGACCAGACACACGTTAATACCATCGAGGAAGCAGCTGCCACCACCCAAAATGGCGACACTGCGCTCGCCCTTCACCAAGCACTCCAGGAAGAGAACGAAGGCAATGTCGTTGCACCAATCTACAGTGCTGAAGAATTTACTCACGCACCAAAGAAGTCGCGCCGCCGCCCCGAGCAAGCTGCTGGCTGGATTTGGCTGCTGTGGATCGTCATGCTGTTAGCGCTTGGTGCTGGCCTTGGCGCGGTCTATTACACACTCTTTACCTAGCATCAGTGCAGCGGCATCCGGTATAATAGGCTACTATGGATATACTTGATGGATTAAATGACGCTCAGCGCTCGGCAGTGGTCGCATCTGATGGCCCAGTCTTGATTCTCGCAGGGGCGGGCAGTGGCAAGACAAAAACACTCACGCACCGTATTGCCTACCTCCTGACAGAGCAAGGTGTCTGGCCCAATGAAGTCTTGGCTGTTACCTTTACTAACAAAGCAGCCCGCGAGATGCGCCAGCGCCTCTGGCAGATTGCTGGGCATACCCAGGTAAGCTCGCCTCACGCGCCACAAACCGATCAACCACCTCGCTCCTTCATGCCGTGGATGGGGACATTCCATGGTATTTGTGTGCGGATCTTGCGGCGTGATGGTGCGGCTATCAGCATTCCACCGAATTTCGTGATTTATGACGAAGATGACCGTCAAGGGCTCATCAAACAAGCGATGAAGCAGCTCTCCGTTGGTACAGACAAGCTCAAACCGCGTGCTGCCAGTGCAGCCATTAGCAAAGCTAAGAATCAACTCCTCTCGCCCAGTGACTACGCAGCCAGTGCACGATTTCCCTTCCAGCAGGTAGTGGCAGAGATCTACCAGTTGTATGAGCAGCTGCTGGCTGATGCAGGTGCGCTCGATTTTGACGACCTCCTGCTCGAGACGGTACGCCTCCTGCGTGACCACTCGGCGGTGCGTCAGCGCTATCAAGCGCAGTTTAAGCACATTCTTGTTGATGAGTATCAAGACACGAATGCTGCGCAGTATCAGATCATCAAGCTGCTGGTAAACTCACGCCGCAATATCTGCGTGGTAGGAGATGACTGGCAGTCGATCTATAGTTGGCGCGGCGCAGATTTTACGAATATTCTTAACTTTGAGCGCGACTTCCCGGGGGCGCTGGTGGTGAAGCTCGAGCAAAATTATCGCTCGACGGGCGCCATTCTCGAAGCCGCTGGCAATGTGATTAACAAAAATCAGCAGCGGACGGACAAAACGCTCTGGACGGCAGCGGGCCCAGGCGCACCAGTGCAAGTACAAGCTGCTTATGATGAAGCAGAGGAGGCATATACCATTGCCAGCCAGATTGCTGCGCAGGTGGCGACGGGTGAGCGCGACTATAGCGACTTTGCTGTCTTGTATCGCACCAACGCCCAGAGCTATGCCTTCGAGCGGGCCTTCAACCAGCAGCGCGTGCCATACCAGTTGGTTGGTGGGGTGCGGTTTTATGACCGTAAGGAGATTAAGGATATCTTGGCTTATCTGCGCCTTATCTACCAGCCAAATGATCGCGTGAGCTTTAGCCGGATCGCTAATGTACCAACGCGGGGCATTGGAGCAACGAGCCTGGAGAAGTTCCTCATCTGGCAGAGTACCAGTGGGCTCGATATCATTAGTGCGCTGGTTAATGCCAGCCAGGCAGCAGCGCTAACCAAGCGAGCGCAGACTGCTCTCGCACAGCTGGGCCAGTTGTTACGCGGCTTCCAAGCGCAGGTCGAGGCCGCGGCTGACCCAAGCCAATTGATTGATGATGTGATTACCAAGACGGGCTATCGCGACTATGTTCTTGATGGCTCGCCCCAGGCTGATGATCGCGAGGCTAACCTCAGTGCATTATTGTCTGATGCGCGGGCCTTTGCCAGCATGCCAGACTTTCTTGAGGAAGTTGCGCTTATGTCTTCGGCCGACCAAACGACGAGTGCGCACAGCGTGACGCTGATGACGCTCCACGCTGCCAAGGGGCTGGAGTTTCCGGTGGTGTATATGGTCGGGCTTGAGGATGGGTTGTTCCCTAGTGCCAGGGCGCTCGAAGAGGGGCCAGCCGCGCTCGAAGAGGAGCGTCGTCTCTGTTATGTGGGGATGACACGCGCTCGGCAAGAGCTCTACATGAGCTATGCACAGAGCCGCTTGCAATTTGGTAGTCGCAGCTACAACAGCCCATCACGCTTTCTTGACGATATGGGCATGAGCCTGTCGATGGTGCATACCGAGCCAACTACACCAGTGTACGACGACGCGTTGGATGAGGTCATGCCATATGATATTGGCGATATGGTACGGTCGCTCCAGTTTGGCGATGGTGAGGTGATCGACATCGATGGCATGGCAGTGAGTGTGCGCTTTGCAAATGGCTCTACCAAGAAACTCAATGTGCAATATGCCCGCCTTGAGAAAATTACTCCCTAGAATTGCCCGCCATCGGCCAAAAAATGCTATACTAAAAAAATGAAAAACACACTTGTAAAGCAGCTGCGCCGTCTCTTGCCCGCAGCGATGATTCACACTCTCGAAGAAGCATATCGGCGGAGCCGCATTGCCCTGGTAGCGGCCCGCTATGGCAACCCGGCTAAGCATCTGCGCGTTATTGCTGTAACGGGCACGAATGGTAAAACGACCACCGTTAACTACATCAATGAAATCCTTAAGGCGAGTGGCCGCCGCACAGCAATGTTCTCTACGGCACTAATCGAGGTGGCAGGCCAGCGCCAGCTCAACGACCTCAATGCGACGGTTGGCTCTACCGCGCGGATGCAGCAGTTCTTTGCCGAGGCGAAGCGAGCCAACGTAGACTTTGTCGTGCTAGAGATTACCAGTCACGCCCTTGACCAGCATAAGCTTGATGGGGTGCCGATTGACGTTGCGGTCATGACCAACCTCACCCAAGATCACTTGGACTACCACAAGACGATGAAGCGCTATGCTGCCGCCAAGGGTAAGCTCTTTGCTCGGAAGCCGCGCTTTATTGTCCTCAACCGTGATGACGAATGGTTTCCATCCTTTGACAAGTACACGGCGCGTGAGCAGAAGATTACCTATGGCCAAGACGCAGCTGCCACAGCTCGGATTACGCAGGCAGCGACCCGCAAAGAGGGTGGCAGTGCAACGGTGCTTCTTGATGGCGCGACAAAGCTACCACTGACAACACATCTCCCAGGGATATTTAATATTTACAACATGACGGCTGCAGCGGCTGCTTGCCAATTGCTGGGCGTCGCACCAGCGGACATTGCTCGGGGCGTAGCTAACCTCACTGGTGTACCAGGGCGCTTCGAGCGTGTGCCGGTGGATACGCCATACGATGTGGTGGTTGATTATGCCCACACCCCTGATGCACTCGAGAAGCTACTGACCTCAGCGCAGGCTATCACCAAGCGGCGTATCATCCTGGTCTTTGGTGCGACGGGCGACCGCGACAAGGCGAAGCGACCCATCATGGGTGAGATTGCTGCTCGCCTGGCTGACCAAATCATCGTTACCGACGAAGAGAGCTACAACGAAGAGCCAGCTGGCATTCGCCAGGCAATCCTGCGCGGCATCCACCAGGCGGGTGGGGCAGGCCACACCAAGGAGATTGCCGACCGGCGTGAGGCTATTGCCCAGGCACTCGCCATCGCCCAGGCGGGCGACACCATTCTCATCACCGGCATGGGCCATGAGCAATTTCGTATCATCAACGGCCAGCGCCAACCATGGAATGATGCGGCAGTGGTGCGAAGTTTGGTTGCTGAGCATAAGCAGTAGCGATATTCCGACCCCTGATACAGTGAGGCTTTAAGGCGGGCTTTTGCGAGCTATCCACTAGCTTTTTTACTCATGTTTTGCTATACTATATCGTAGCGTACATTGCTACGCAGATTATGATACAGTCTATTCCATTTTTGAAATTTCTCTCGCCACGCAATCTTGCTATCGCTGGTATGGTTGCGTTGGTTGGTATTGGTCTATGGCGGATTCCGTCCGTCCATGCAGCGTCGCGCCAGCCAGGTAGTGGCGAGCATATTATCACATTGCACGAAGGTACGGCCAAGCGCGGGTTCTACACCAAGGCAACTACCTTGCGTGATGCGTTGCGTGAGGCAAATGTGCGACTTGACGACAAAGACCGCACCGAGCCCGAGCTTGATACACCACTAGAGAGCGCCTCGTACGAAGTAAACATCTATCGAGCGCGACCAGTGGTGATCCGCGATGGCGGAGCAGATACGAAGCTTATTACCGCTTATCGCACAGGCAAGCAGATTGCAGAGCAGGCAGGTATTTCACTGCACGATGAAGACCAAGCGGTGCTGGCTCGCTCACGCGATATCATTGCTGATGGGGCGGCAGAGGTGATGACGATCCGCCGCGCAACGCCCTTTACCCTTGTATTTTATGGCAAAACCATCCAGGCATACACGATGGAGAAGACGGTCGGTGCAATGCTCAAGGCCAAGAAAATCACTCTAGGCGCTGATGATACGCTATCGGTGCCAGCTAGCGCACCACTAACGGCTGGTATGACGGTAGAGCTCTGGCGTAATGGCAAGCAGACGGTCACAGTAGAGGAAGAAGTTGACTTCAAGACGGAGGAGATTAAGGATGCCGACCGCGAGCGTGGTAAAAAAGAAGTCAAGACTGAGGGCAAAAAAGGCAAGAAGGCCGTGACGTACGAGATTATTATGAAGAATGGCCGCGAAGAGTCGCGCAAGCAGCTCAGTAGTGTGGTAACGCAAGAGCCAGTCAACCGGGTCGAGATCGTTGGGACGAAGAAGAAGTCGGTCGATACTACCTTTAGTGGTGATTTTGCAGGGGCACTAGCAAAACTACGTAGCTGCGAAGGGGGTTACACCTCCAACACTGGCAATGGTTATTACGGTGCGTATCAATTTGACATCAAGACCTGGGGTGGTTTTGGTGGCTATGCCAATGCAGCGGAAGCACCACCAGAGGTCCAAGACCAAAAAGCCTGGGAAACGTACCAGCGTCGTGGCTGGCAACCCTGGCCAACATGTAAGAATAAGATGGGGCTGCAAGACATCTACCGCTAGCAGCCTAGCTAAGAGAACGAGATGATTACGAAGAGCCTCTATCGTCTGTGGCAGCATCGTCAACCGATGATTGCCTGCTTGCTGGGGCTGAGTGTCATAAGCGGCCTTGTCGTGGCAAGCTATGCCTCGGCTCAGAGCCCAGCAGCGGTACCAGCTCGACTTGTTACTGTAGTAGAGAATGGTCGAGAGCGTGCCGTCTACTCGACTGCTTCGTCTGTGCGGGAGCTCATCGCTACCTCGGGTATGAAGATTGATGCCTCGCACGACTCCGTCTCACCTCACCTTGATGCGTCGCTTGCGCAGGCAGCACCAACAGTGATAATCCAGCGTGCTCGGTTAGTCACTGTAATAGATGGTAAGAAGCGTTCTCGTGTGCTCACCGCAGCACAAGCGCCGCAGGACATTGCCAAAGCAGCCGGCATGGCGCTCTACCGCGAGGATACTACGACCTTCCAAACACCTGGTAATATTGCACTAGACGGGCCAAGCGAGATGATGACCATCCACCGCGCACCAACACATACAGTGACAGCGGAGGAGCCGATTGCATTTGCGACTGAGACAATCAAAGATAAGCAGCAGTTCATCGGTAGCAAAACAATCAAGCGAGCTGGTCAGCCAGGCATTCGCCGCTTAACCTATACAGTCGAGATGAAGGATGGTGCTGAGGTGCAACGCCGCCTAACAGCGCAAACAGTGGTAAAGCAGCCGATTGCGCAAGTAGAAGTAGTTGGGACCAAGCCTAAGAATCCATTGACGAAGAGCAAAGGTGCGCATCACTTTACTGACAGCAAAGGGGTGAGCCACCGCGAGACATACTACGATTTGCCGATGAACGTCGCAATGCATAACTGTGGTGGTGGCACCTACACCATTCGCGGTGATGGCGCTAAGGTCGACAAAGACGGCTACATCCTCGTGGCGGCAAATTATAGCAACTACCCACGCTGCTCGGTGGTTGAAACAAGCATGGGCCCAGGCAAAGTGTATGATACCGGAAGCTTTGCCACCAAGCATCCGCACGGCTTTGACCTCGCGACAGACTGGACGAAGGCGGACGGCAAGTAGACTGTCCTTTCTCTCTTCATAGTTGTAGATAATTAGGTGAGAAAATGACAAAAACTGAGAGTAGTCTAGCGGTAGTATAAGAAACTCACGCAGCGCATACTATTGCTAACCCTGGTATAATACATACTATGGCATTACAAAATAAAAAATCTCTAGGGCAGCATTGGCTCAAAGACCCGGATATGCTAGCGGCGATTGCCGATGCAGCAGCACTGACCCCTGATGATACGGTGCTAGAGATTGGCCCAGGGCTTGGTACATTGACGAGCCGGCTTCTTGCCCGAGCGGGTAGAGTAATCGCGGTAGAGTACGACGCTGATCTAGCGCGCAAACTACCAGGGCAATTCCCCGGCAAGCAACTAACGGTGGTGCATGAGGATATTCTGCAGTTTGATCTTAGCCAGCTTCCCGCTGACTATGTCGTGGTAGCAAATGTGCCGTATTACATTACGAGCAAGATTGTCCAAAAGCTGCTGACGGCGGAGAATAAGCCGCACCGCACAGTACTGCTGGTGCAGAAGGAGGTGGCTGAGCGAATTGCCGCTGAGCCCGGTGCAATGAGCCTATTAGGAGTGAGCGCTCAGCTCTATGCTGAGGCGAAGCAAGGCCCGGTGGTACCGCGCCAATTCTTTGTGCCACCGCCTAAGGTAGATTCGCAGGTAGTGGTGCTCGAGACGCGTGCTCAGCCTCTCGTGTCGCCAGCAGACGAAAAGGACTTCTTCCGCGTGGTACGGGCGGGGTTTGTAGCTAAGCGCAAGAAGCTGCGCAGTGCACTGGCGGCAGGCCTCGCACTAGACAAGACAGAGGTCGAGACGATGTTGCAACACGCTGGTATATCGCCAGACTGGCGGGCAGAGGATGTGTCGATTGCCCAGTGGCTACAAATTATGAATGCTTGGCGACAGTACGGCAAGCTGTAATGAGTGTATGCTTGATAGAGTCAGTACGAGCAAAAATATAGCCTGATGAATCTATTGTCCATGGTGAACCATCTAATGCGCACACAGCACAACCGAGCTGTTGTGCAAGAAAAGAGCTTGCACAAACATCCCAGGGGTTTGTTTGAATATTGATAATCCCATCGAGCTTCCCCAGAGCAACAAACAGACTTGCGAGTGAACTATTGAGTGATAAAAGCATATAGTCTGTATGTTGCTGTAGGTATGAAATAATCTGAATATGCTTTTGTTTCATGGCTAGTGGTAATTTGGCGGTCGTGCCAAGATCGACATCGATGGTTGTTCCAGGTAGCGCCAGAGTAGAAACGAATGGTCGGCTACCTTCAAACACACCAGCACCAACTGACCAGTAATAGTTGCTATCCATAAAATTAATCACACAGCTTGCAACCAAGTGACCGTTGATTGCAAGTGCAATGTTAGTGCAGTACAGATAGATATGACGACTAAGATTGTTCGTTCCGCATAATGGATCAATAATCCAGACACGTCCATTGCCTATTGTAGTGTCTGTATGCTCTTCTTCACTGAGGATTTTATCGCTCGGAAAATATTGATGAATCGTCTTGACTATCTGTCGCTCAATAGCGATATCTAAGTCGGTCGTTGTATCATTGGGGTGTGCTTTAATGGTGTAGATATGATTGGCTTGATGGGTGGATTGATGTATTGCTAAAATCTCTGGTGCAATAACTGAAAAAAATGTTGCTTCACGATGAAATGACATGATATATAGTATATATGATTAGACAAGATCAGCCTACCTGCTTCCCATCAGAGCTTCTCGTTAGCGTGTCGTCGAGCAGTGATGGCACAATGCTCGACCGCACGCTAGGTGAGATACACCACCCGCGGGTGGTAGCACACCGACAGGCCTTTTGCCAGGCGAGTGAGGTCGCGTATGCAGACGTGGTGTATCAGCGGGTTGTCTATGGCGCAGGCCGCAGCTATGACCAGCTCTGCGAGGTCGATAGCGCTGCGACGACTCGCTATACTGCCGAGATAGTGGCGGACGGCCTCGTGACGCGCTCACCTGGAGTGGGGCTATTGTTGCCAGTGGCTGATTGCGTGGCGACGGTGCTGTATGATCCGGTGCAGCGGGTGCTCGCGCTATTGCATCTGGGGCGGCATTCGACACTCTCACCACTACTCGTGCGGACAATTGATCGCCTCGTCCACGAAGGCTCTCGGGCAGAGGATATCATTGTCTGGATGAGCCCAAGTGCGCAGCGGCAGAGCTATGTGATGCAGTATTTTAACCAGGCAACTGACCCAGCTTGGCAGCCCTTTTGCTCGCACGAAGCTGATGGTATCCATCTTGACTTGCAGGGCTTTAATGCTGCTGCGTGCCAGCGCGCGGGCATTGCGCCGCGCAATATCCACATCTCGCCTGTCGATACAGTAACAAGCCCCGACTACTTCTCGCACACAGCGGGTGACACTGGTGGGCGGTTTGCGGTGCTGGCAATGATGCGAGAAGATTAACGGCAATCTGCAGATAGCCGAATGCCAAACTCCTCCGCGGTATGATTGCGTCGGCTACTCCCATATACCTTGCAATATGTAATTACATCAGCTATTCTGTGATAAGAAAAGGTTTGCCCATCAATCGACCGTGGGTGGATGCAAGAGAAGGAGTGCAACTATGGGATGGTTCAAAAATTCGTTTGGCATTGGGGCTGGTGTAACGCTGGGAGATATGGCGGCTCAGACCGGTGTTACCATGGTAGTTGATATTATTGATGGATCGACCAAGAAGCTGCAAGATGACTATCGCATAGAGCATTTTGACCCAATTGTCCGCGACGATATTTCGCACATTATTGCGCGTGGCGCGCTGAGTGAGATGCCATATCCCTTTCCTACCGAGCTCGATTCCAATGCGAAGGCCGCGCAGCAGCCAGGGGAGCGGAAGAGCTTCGTGCAGCGGCATAAAATCGCCGTCGGTATAACTGCTGCGCTTGTGCTGGTGGCGATCTGCAACCCCAAGCAGAGTGCCATCGTATTGCTTATTGGGCTGTGGCTGCTGATTGTCGCCGTCGGTATCACAATATTCAAAAAAGCGAGCCGCACTGCCACAGGCATGATGGTTGGTGCGCTCAGTGCACCAAAGCAGCAGCTTATCAAGGATGGCCAGCAGTATTGGCGTATTCGCGAATATGTGCGCCAAGCCCTGGCTGCATCTGAGCTCAGCCCACAAGATGCTGTGCTGAAGCTGAGCCGCACCCAACTTGGGCAGCAATTCCCAGACACAGTGGAAGAGATCGAGGCAAACGCCTTTTACTATAAGCAAAAACTGCAGCAATAAGCGAATAAAAGGAGCAACCCATGCGCATTATCAAACGTCCAGCAACCACCATCCCCAAAGAATCCGCCCATGGCGGCAGTGGAGCACGTAAAGTCTATGTGTCGGCTGAGCACGCCACGAGCCCATATTGCGAGGCGATCACCCATGGTTGGCTGCCTGCAGGTGCAACTTTTGACTGGCATGACCACCCCGGTGTCGAGGAAACAATGATCGTCCTCAAGGGTAGTGGTGAGGTGTCTGACGCAGATGGTACATATACCTACAATCCAGGCGATGTCTTTATCTTTCCACCCGATACGCAGCACAAAATCCACAACCCAGGGCCAGACGAACATGAGATGATATTTGTGCGTATCACGGGGAAGTAGTTATTTCCATACGATACAGGCAAGACCGAGTGTCGCTAGCATCGTCGCGAGGGCCTTTTGCTGTGGATGGTCGGTCGCACCTAGTCCTTGCTGCTACGCATGCTTCTTGCTTAGCGAGCCACTACACTAAGCGATCGCCCCAGGTAAGCTGCTATCTGCTCGGCTTGCTCGGGCGAGAGGTGGTAGCCTCGCTTGTGAGATGGCTGGCCATTCTCGAGCTGTGTACGATATTGTTTGGGTGTTATATTAAGGGCTTTTATAGCTTTGTTGATGGTGAGCCGCGTTGCATGGAGGCTCTTAGCGACGTCCTTGCAAGGCAGGTATCCCTCTGGCGCAACGCCAAAGAGCCCTGCTTTACGCGCCTGGTTTTCGATCTTCCGCTGCTCAGCGAGCGAGTAGTAGCAGTATGACAGCCCGGTAGCTTTTTGATATTCCTCCCCTTGGATGTTAGCGCCAGCACCATTAAGCTCGTCAATGATACGCCGCACTGTATTGCCGCTAACGCTCAATTTTTTGGCGATGCCATGTAGTGTGCGGTATCCCTCTGGTGGTGGGGTAGACTGGAGATGCTCGGCGAGGATTGCTACTTGGGGTGGTGTGAGGAGATGTTGCAATTCTGTGCCGCGCTGGGTGGTAGCGATTTTGCCAAGCTTTTCACGAATGACAGGATCATCCAGAGCTTTCTCGACAGTCTGTGGTGCGACCCTAAGCTCTCCGGCAGCACGGTGGATGGTTACTTTACCAAGTGAGCGCCGGGTTTGAGCTATATGGTGCTTCTGCTCCAGCTCCATAGCCTCAGTGATGCGCGCCCGGGCTTCGGTAATCGGATGAGTGAGTGCATCGACCATGCTCGCCGTAAAGCGCTGGCCATGAGGGAGCTCTAGGCCGCAGGCTGGGTCTTGTTTGATGAGATCAAGCAGCTCCTCCTTTGTGTAACTCTCAAGCGATATAGGCTGCTCGGAGCTGCACTGCTGCACTGCTTGCGTATCGAACACAAGCGTGATGTCAGGATAGATAGCGACCGTCCGGCCTGGTTGTTGGCGTTTTTTGTGTGGTGGTATTGTGACAAGGTAGCGAGAGGAGTTTATCGCTGCTTCTGTGCTACTATCCTCAGGCTCAGTATTGCCAGAGATAACTACATCACGCGTGTCGTAGTTAAGGTCATTCGCAAGCAAAAACAACAGATACTGGCGGTCTTTCTCCAGCTGCGGTGCATCCGCATCGTGTGGCGAGTGCTCGGGGAGGTGGGGTGATGGGCGATGTTCCATAACAGAGTAGTGTATTATATAGTATAGATTGCAATATTGTCAACAATATGACTGAGCGCTAGTATGTCATACCAAAACGTGGTACGATACAAACACGTTAACGCTAAAGAGAAATCTATAAAGAAAATATGAGGTACTATGAACGCAGACCAATCATCGACTCAGCCAGCAGAAGCGCCGAAGCCTATTAATGGTGCACAACTCGTCTCAC
Source organism: uncultured Candidatus Saccharibacteria bacterium (assembly GCA_938046115.1). Taxonomy (GTDB): domain Bacteria; phylum Patescibacteriota; class Saccharimonadia; order Saccharimonadales; family Saccharimonadaceae; genus Saccharimonas. Next base: position 28,790 of record CALIXX010000057.1, read on the forward strand.
TTATTAATGCACTCCGCAAACTCCCCTGGCCAATGACGTATGAGGTGTATGATAGTCTCGTCCAAGAGCTGGGTTGGCAGCTCGTCAAGCCACGTGAGCAAGAGCCGCAGACGGGGCATGAGCAGTGTATGCACTACGATGGTCACATGCCATTGCTTGCTACAATAGAAAATGACGTTGTAACGTCGGTGGCGAGTAGCCCAGTTATCGATATGATTCACCAATTACCAGCAGACGCGTGCCGCACACTCTACGACGAATACTGCGCAGCCGGCACGGCGGCCTGGGGTTGGCCGACCGATGTACGACACACGGGTCAGCTCACTGGTACGGTGTGGAAGGGTTTTGCCCCACAAACACCAGCTTCGCGGGAGTACGTTAGTATCAGCCTCAATGAGGAAGACAAGACAATCATGTTTGTCCTTGTCAGTGAGCAAACTGGTGCACCGTCCGATGGTGCCCGCCGCCCGCGCACGATTCGTCCCTATCCTGGCCCTGATCCATTGCCGCGCCTGGAGAGCGAGCTACATGAGGAGGCATACTTCGCTCCAGAGCAATTCACCGCCTGGATCGATCGCATCCTGCACCAGCTATGGCCTCTGTCTTTGCAGCAGCTTGATACCACAATGCAGAGCCAGGGTTGGCAGCTTATGAAGCAAGAGGAGAATACCTGGTGGTATTATGATGGGCCGCTGCGGGTTATGGTGTCTGGCGAGGGCAGCACTGTATCTATGGTAGTGGCATGGTTTGCTAATGGTTCACCCACGGCAGCCTGTCTTGATCTCTATCGCCAATACGCGCAGGCTGGGCAAGCAGCCTGGGGTGATCCAAGCGATGAGGTGGACGAAGCTGAGCATGCTGCAGAAGGTTTGGCTATCTCGACCATCTGGACAACCAACCAAGATAGTACCATCACTCTTATGCAGAGTACAGATAAGCTCTATGTGCTGATTGATATTGCCAAGCGGCAGCAGCCCAAGACACCCTAACTCGCCCCATGCTATAATACCCCTATGACCAAACAACACGCCTACATCACCACTGCTATTCCTTATGTCAACGGTAAGCCGCATATTGGCAATGCGCTCGACTATCTCTTGGCCGATATATGGGCGCGCTATCAGAAGCAAAATGGCCACGAGGTACGCTTCCAAGTTGGCACAGACGAACACGGTAATAAAATCGCTGCCAAGGCTCAGGCGAATGGGCTCGACCCGCAGGGCTATGTAGACAGCATGTATGGCAACTTCAAAGTCTTGATGGAAGCAGTTGGCGCAGAATACACTGACTTTATCCGCACGACTGACCCGCACCACGTTGCAGCAGTGCAGTACATCTGGCAGCGGCTTGCTCAGGCGGGGCTGATCTACAAGCACACCTATGAGGGCTGGTATTGCGTGGGGCATGAGGCATTCTTTACCGACAAGGAAGTCCACGAGACGAATGGTATATGTCCTGATCATCAAACGCCGTATGAGCGCGTCTCAGAGGAGAACTACTACCTCAAAGCGAGTGCCTTTACCGAGCAGATTCGCCAAGCTATTACTGAGGGACGGATGAAGATCGTGCCCGAGTTCCGCAAAAATGAGTTCCTCGAGCTTATCAAAAATGGCGTCCAAGACGTTTCGATTAGCCGCCCGCGCAAGACACTTAGCTGGGGCGTGCCAGTGCCAGGCGACGACAGCCAGGTGATGTACGTCTGGCTCGATGCCTTAGCCAACTACATTACGGTGCTGGGCTATCCAGATAGGACTGAGTGGCAGGCGTATTGGCCAGCCGATGTGCAAGTCATTGGCAAGGATATTTTGCGCTTCCACGCGGGGATCTGGCCCGCTATGTTGCTCGGGCTTGATCTCCCACTACCTAAGACACTACTCGTCCACGGCTTCGTTCACGTTGGAGGTAGTAAGATGAGCAAAACAGTCGGCAATGTGGTCGACCCAATGGAAATTATCCAGAGCTACGGGGCTGATGCCTTCCGCTACTTCTTTGCTCGTCATATTCCTACCCAAGACGATGGAGATTTCACCTGGGAGAAATTTGAGAAAGCGTACAACGGCGAGCTCGGTAATGACCTCGGCAACCTCGTGCAGCGGGTGGCAGCTATGCTGACGCGCTACCAAGCAGGAGTGATTGGCGATGCGCCGCAAGCCGAGCACGATATGACCATCTACCGCGACATGATGCAGCGACTGGAGTTCGACAAAGCACTCGATGAAGTATGGAGCTCCGTCCGCAGCCTCAACCAATACCTTGAGCGGGTCAAACCATGGGAGATCGCCAAGCGCCGCGCCACCGACCACGATGCCGAGTCGCACCTGAGCGAAGTCTTAGCCTATGCGGCCAGTACGTTGCTGCAGATTGCCGATGAACTCGTGCCATTCATGCCTGCCACCGCTCAGGCCATTCACGCTATCTTTGGCACTGGCGTCGTGCCAGCCGACGTCCCACCACTGTTCCCGAAGCGCTACATTCATACCCCCGACCCACGAGCTCACGCTGCCTCATAAACAAAGGAGTAAGCTATGACAAGTGATACGACACATACTCTTGGCAACACACCACCCATGCTGCGCCTCATCGACTCGCATTGCCACCTACACGATAGCGAGTTCTACGATGATGCAGCGCGCGAGGCAGCCTACCAGCAGGCTGTCCAGGCTGGCATTGCCATGATCTGCGTTGGGACGGATGTGCGCAGCTCGCGTCAGGCGGTGCAGTTTGCCCTGGCGCGCGACCACTGTTATGCAGCGGTGGGTATTCATCCTCATGATGCTGAGGCAGCGGGTGAGGCGGGCATTGCCGCTATCCGCGAGCTTCTCGCTGAGCGGCCACTGCGGCAGGGCCGGCCCGTCATCGTGGGGGTGGGGGAGATTGGCCTGGATTATTTTTATGACAATAGCGCCCACCCAGCGCAGCAGCAGTGCCTTCAGGCGCAGCTGCAGCTCGCGGCGGAGTTCCAGCTGCCCGTTAGCTTCCACGTGCGCGACGAGAAACAAGCGCATGGCGCAGTGTGGCAGGACTTTTGGCCTATCTACGATGCCCAGCCAGTGCGCGGCGTTCTGCACAGCTTTACCGATACCCAGGCTCAGCTTGAGCAGGGCCGTGCTCGCGGCTTATCTATTGGCGTCAATGGCATCAGCACCTTCACAAAAGACAGTGCTCAGCAGCAGCTCTATACCGATCTCCCACTCGATGCCATACTGCTCGAGACCGACTCCCCCTTCTTGACTCCGATACCCTTCCGTGGTAGAATCAACCTACCGGCTTATGTGGAGGAGGTAGCCCGTGACCAAGCAGCCAAGAAGGGTTTGCCCATTGCGCGCATTGCTACCACCACAACGGCAAATGTACAAAGGTTATTTGATATATGAGCGGTGAGAGTTTCTTTCCAATAGATCACACAACAAAACAAAAGCCCGTCAGCCAGGGCAATTTTACGCAGGAGCAAAAACCACAACCAGCAGAGAACCGCTCGGGTATTATGTCGTATGAGGATCTCATGGCAGAACGGCGGGCGAAGCGTGTTGCAGCAGGACTTGCTGATGCTTTGCGTGCATATAATGGCACGACAAGGGATGAAGACAAGGGTAAGACGGTATCTCCAGAAGCAATTTATCGTGAGAATATACTCTACACTGCACGAGTGACGGATCTAGTCTTGAAGATGCGTAGGGATGTTCTCGCGACGAGAGGAAGTAATGAAGCAGATGACTATCTAACACAAGAGGCAGAAGACGCGGCTGATGTTCTAGGCCATGGTAACTCTGGAACGCTGAACGGTGGTTTTGACCCATCCAAATGGAATGATGCAATTAATGATAGTGATGGATATAGTGACGACAACGCACGTAGTGAGCCAGCATCGCCATATTCAGAGAGGCAAGATTATCCAGCAAATGGGAACAGCGACAGTAGTAATGTGATAGATCTATCACATTACGCAGCAAGACGAGCACATCGTAGTACAGCTCCATCTCCTCATAGCGGTTATTACTCTGGGAGGCTCGTTGCCTAGTGAAAAAGCCAAGCTCACTCCTTGGCAAGGCCTACGCGTTGCTGGCGGGCGATACCAGTGTTGGCAAGTCGAAGAAGCGGCCCTTTAAGCGCTATACCGAGCGCGAGCTCATCACGCTCGAGAGTGAGATTGGGGCGGAGCTATTTGGCCCAGTCGAGAAGGGGCGGCACCGCGAATTCTTTTGCCTCGACGAAAAAACCTGGATCTGGCACGAAGAATGGACGGACGAGAAGCGCCACATCCAGACCAATACCATCCGCTACGAGATTAATGACCAAGGCATCCTCAAAGCACAAGAGGGTGCTCGCTACAGCTACCTGATCGGTGATGAACTCCGTAATTTCGTTATGGCGACGCGCCTCTATTATGAGCGGGTAGCGCGCGAGATTTACCGCGTTGACCCCAATACTGGCCAGCGTTTCGCCGATCCGGACTAGAGTGCTATACTAATTGGAGTGAAACCAGAGATGATATATTGCGACCACGCAGCGGCCACGCCGATGGATGACCGTGTTTTGGCAGCGATGCAGCCCTACTTTGCAGAGCAGTTTTTTAACCCGTCCAGCCCCTATGCGCCAGCAGTAGCGGTGCGGCAGGCCTATCGCCAGGCAAAGCACCGTCTTGCGGTGGCGCTTGGCGGCAAGCCAGATGAGATTATTATGACGGCTGGTGCAACAGAGTCGATTAACCTCATGTTTGCTGGCATACACGGCCATGTGGTAACGGCAAATATTGAACACCACGCCGTGTTAGCAGCAGCGCACCAGCATGATGTGACAGTGGTGGAAGCGAACCCAAAGGGCGTAGTAATGCCCGATGCGATGGCCCAGGCGATTCGTCCAGAGACGGTACTTATCAGTATTGCTCTGGCCAATAATGAGCTAGGAACGATCCAGCCACTGCGGGCAATTGCCGCAGTAGTAGCCCGTGAGCGCCAGCGACGACTCGAAGCGGGTGAATCAACGCCGCTCTACCTCCATAGTGATGCCTCGCAGGGGGCAGGTCAGCTCGATATTAATGTGGCGCGTCTTGGCGTGGATGCACTAACGCTTAATGCAGGCAAGATATATGGCCCTAAGCAAGTTGGCCTCTTGTGGCTGGCTAGCCAAGTGCGGCTTGATCCACTCATCGTTGGCGGTGGGCAAGAGCGTGGCCTGCGCAGTGGGACGGAGAATGTGGCTGGTGCGGTCGGCTTTGCAGCGGCGCTTGAATATGCCCAAGCACACCGCAAATCCGAGGCGCAGCGCCTTGAACGTTTGCGTAATAGCATGCAGCGAACTCTGTGCGAGCATATCCCCACGGCAGTTGTCTCGGGTGATATGAAGCACCGCTTGGCGGGTCATCTACACATCTCGTTCCCGGGGGTAGATGCCGAGCGGCTCATTTTCTTACTTGAGCGCGATGGTGTGCTCGTGGCAACTGGCAGCGCCTGTGCGGCCAATAAGGGTTTGCGTAGCCATGTCCTTACCGCGATTGGCCTGCCACCAGAGGTAGCCGACGGAAGTCTACGCATCAGCCTGGGGCGGCTCTCGACCGAGGAGAATTGCCAGCGTGCGGCGCAGTGCATTATTGCAGCGGTGCAGCACGAGCAGCAGCGGATGAAAGGGGTGCGGCGATGAAGTTATTACGCTGGCTTGCCGGGATATTTATCGCCCTGATGCTCCTGGTTTGGCTTGGTGGGCGCTGGCTGACGCGTGACGACCTTGCCACGTGCCAAGCAGCCCCGAGCAGTGCTGAGCAGTGCCAGGCTGCTGATGCCATTGTGGCAGTGAGTGGTGGCGACACCCAGGCCCGCACCGCCGAAGCGATTCGCCTCTACCAAAATGGCTGGGCGCGCTTTATCGTCTTCTCAGGTGCTGCCGCCGATAAGACTGGTCCCAGCAACGCCGAGGCAATGCGCCGCCAAGCCGTGGCGGCTGGTGTGCCCGACCGTGCTATCCTCACTGAGGAACTAAGCGAAACCACCCGCCAAAATGCCAAAAAAACTGGCCAACTCCTCCGCCAAAAGAATATCGACTCGATCATCCTCGTCACCAGTGCCTACCACTCGCGCCGCGTTGCACTGGAGTTTGGCCAGTATGTGCCGCATATCGCCATGCGCAGCCACCCTGTCGCCACCGACCGGCAGTGGTCAGACACCTGGTGGCTCACGCCAAGTGGCTGGCAACTGACGATCGAAGAGTTGGTGAAGATTGGCTGGTTCAAGGTGGTGCGGCCATGACACAGCGCGTCTTTGTCGGGATGAGTGGTGGAGTGGACAGCAGCCTCACCGCAGCGCTGCTGGTGGAGCAGGGCTACGACGTGACCGGCGTGTATATGAAAAACTGGAGCCAAGACCTACCTGGTATGCAGTGCCCCTGGGCGGAAGACTTAGCTGATGCCAAGCGGGTTGCAGTGCAGCTGGGTATCGACTTTACCGTTTTTGATTTTGAGCATGACTACAAGCACAAGGTGGTAGACTACATGCTAGCCGAGTATCAAGCTGGGCGCACCCCCAACCCCGACATTATGTGCAATCAAGAGATTAAGTTTCGGCTCTTTCTCGATACGGCGCGCGAGCGTGGGGCTGACCTCATTGCTACTGGCCATTATGCGCAGACCGGTGGCGTATATGCAGAAGATGACAGCGCGGCGACTAATCAAAAACATTCATTCCAGCCCGACCACCTCTACCGCGCCAACGATGCAGCCAAAGACCAGACCTATTTCCTCTATCGCGTGACGAGTGATGCACTCCAGCATACACTCTTCCCGCTTGGTGGCTATACCAAGCAGCAGGTGCGACATATGGCCAGTGAGCGTGGCCTCTGGACGGCGCGCAAGCAGGAATCGATGGGAGTGTGTTTCGTTGGCAACGTTGGCATGCGAGACTTCCTCAGCCAGTATGTATCCACTCGCCCGGGCGATATTATCGACAAGCAAACAGGGGCAGTGCTAGGCCAGCACGATGGTGCGATCTTTTACACCTTGGGCCAGCGCCATGGGCTGGATGTCGGCGGCGGCTTACCCTATTACGTCGTGGGTAAGGACATGGCGGCAAATGTGGTATACGTGAGCCGCAATATGAATGATGAAGCAATGTGGCGTCATGATGTGCTGGTGGGCGATTTGCACTGGATTCATGGTGCACCAGCGGCGAGCGACCAGCTGACCGTCCGCCTGCGCCATCGTGGCCAGCTGAGGCCATGCACGTTGCAGTATGATTCAGCCCAGGCTCAAGCCACTCTCCACCTCAGTGACCCTGAGCGGGCCGTGGCAGCCGGCCAGTCAGCCGTGATCTACCGCGGGACAGAGTGTCTTGGCGGAGGGATTGTCGTCGATTCCGTGGCTTTATAGCTGCTTTATTACCTTAATAATGAGTGCAAACAGAGAAGCTATTCTGCATTCTGCAAGGCATATATACCCGACACTAGGCGCTGTTCCGGAAACGACAGCCGAGATTAATGCGCAAGAGGGTATGACCGCAACTGAGAATAGTACATCGCAACCTCAGTAGCAAGTCTGTTGACAACCTAAACGGCAGTTTCGTATACTGACACTTATAGACAACCATAAGGGGGATTATTATGAGGGTAAAACACACTCACTCTCGGATGAGAGTTATTGCCGCGGCTGCAGTCGTCGTTGGTGGCATTGGGCTTGTGGGGCCGCAGCTTGTGGCGCATCAGGCGTATGCTGATGCTGACACTACCGCACCAGTCTTTACGCCAGCCAAGCCAGAGAAGCTCGTGGCGCGAGCAGGCCGCTCGATTGTCGATGCTGTGCGTACTGTGGCAGCGAATGATGGGGCGGACGGAACAGGTGTTAATAGCGATGGCGTGGTTATCGACGCAAAAAACCTTGACCTTGCAAACCCAAAACCAGGCACATATACAATCACTTACCGTGCGGTCGATAATGCCAACAATAAAGCAGAGGTAACGCGCGAGGTAGAGATCACAACTACTGAAAAGCTCGAAGCCAAGCTAGCCGAGCCATTGGTGCTGGATGGCTACAGCCCACACACCAGGGCCGAGGCAATATCCAAACAGGTTATTGCCCGCGCCGTGGTGGCTGATGAGACATCTCCTCAGGCTGTGATCGACAAAGCATTGCAAGAGCTTCAGCAAGCAATCGATGACCTCCGCGTCGACCACACCGACTACGACAAAGCCAAGCAAGAACTTGCTGCTGCGCCAGCCTATGTTGCAGCAGACAAGGACGTTACTGCAGCAGCGACAGAGGCAGATCGCCTCGCAAATCTCAAAGCAACTACAACGCCAGAGCTTGCCAAAGCAACGAAGGCGCTCACCACTGCTATAGCTACAGCTATCCAGGAGGATCAAGCACGCCAAAAGACAGCCACGCAAGCCGTTGATGCACTCGAAGCTAAGCCGGATCTTGCACTGCTTGCAACAACCCAAGCAGTAGTCGATACTGTCAAAGATAATGCAGTCAAGGCGGCACTGCAGCGGCGGGTTGATGCAATCCGCACTGCGCTGCAACCACAACAACCACCGCAAGCTGCCGCCGCACCCAAGACGGCAGCCCACACGCCCAAGCAAACACATTCTGTAGCAGCTGCGCTTGCCGACACGGGTGCCAACCTCTGGCTCCTCGGCGGGGCAGGGACTGCTCTCATTGCTGGGGCAATTGGTCTGTGGCACCGTCGCAACAAGCTTTTTAAGCGTGAGAAATAAGTACGATCGCGCAAAAATCGGCTCTTGAATGAGTCGATTTTTGTATAGTAGTGTTTCAAGTGGTAGCACGCTTCGCTATGGAGAGCTTTTATAATCACACCACCAAAGATGCACGGGGCAGTGTGTCCGTGCTATAATACCCCCTATGAATGCTCAAGATATCCGCAACAAATACCTCGAATTTTATGCCAAGCAGCAGCACGCCATTATCAAGCGGGCCCCGCTCATCCTAACCGACGACCCGACGACGCTTTTTACTGGTGCGGGCATGCAGCCGATGATCCCATATCTACTGGGTGAGACGCACCCGCAGGGCAAGCGCATCGCCGACTCGCAGACGTGCTTGCGTGCTCAAGACATTGACGATATTGGCGACAATCGCCACACGACCTTCTTTGAGATGCTCGGCAACTGGAGCCTAGGCGACTACTTCAAGAAAGAGCAGATTACTTGGATGTGGACATTCCTCACCGAGGAAGTAGGGCTCGACCCGAATCGCCTGTATGTAACGTGTTTCATTGGTGCACCCGAGTACAATATTACCAAAGACACCGAAGCAGCCGAGCTGTGGCGGCAGAAATTTGCCGAAAAGGGGATCGAAGCAAAAAGTGCCGACATCGGCAGCGAAGAGCACGGCGCAGCCCGTGGCATCCAGCCAGGTGAGCGCATCTTCTACTATGACGGCAGCAAAAACTGGTGGAGTCGCAACGGCGGACCCGAGACAACACCAGTCGGTGACCCATGTGGGCCTGATAGCGAGATGTTTTATGAGTTTGATTTCATTGAGCACGACCCGAAGTTTGGTGAGCACTGCCATCCTAACTGCGACTGCGGGCGCTTTATGGAGATCGGCAACAACGTCTTTATGGCATACAAGAAGGTAGCCGAGGGACAGTTTGTTCCACTGGATAAGCCGAATATCGACCACGGCTCTGGCCTGGAGCGCATTGCGGCTGCGGCCAATAACGACCCCGATGTCTTTAAGATTAGCCTGATGTGGCCCATCATCGAAAAGCTTGAGCAGCTCAGTGGCAAGAGCTATGCCTCGCACACCGAGAGTATGCGGGTGATTGCCGACCACCTGCGAGCGGCCAGCTTCATGGCGGTCGATGGCTGCATCCCGAGCAACAAGGAGCAAGGCTATGTGATGCGCCGCCTCTTGCGCCGGGCCATCCGCTACAGCTTCGACCTTGGCATCGAGCAGAACTTCCTCGAGGCAGTGGTGCCGGTGATTGCCGACCTATACGAGGCAGACTTCCCAGAGGTCAAAGCAGCGCGCGAACAGATCATCGCCGTGCTCGCCAAGGAAGAAAAAGCCTTCCGGCAGACGCTCCGTAAGGGGCTCAAACAGATGCAGCAGTATGTCGCAGATGGCCTGACTGGTGCGGAGTTATTTACGCTATATGATACCTTTGGCTTCCCAGTAGAGCTTAGTACAGAGGAGGCATACAAGCAGGGGATTTCGCTCTCTGAGGACTGGCGAGCAGAATTTGACGCCAAGATGGCCGAGCAGCGCCAGCGCTCCAAGACGGCGCGCAAAGGACAATTTAGCGGTGGGCTAGAAGGTCACGACCCAATTCATCTCAAGTATCACACGGCAACGCACCTGCTCGGGGCGGCGCTGCGCACGGTATTGAAAGCACCAGATCTGCAGCAGCATGGCAGCAATATCACCGCTCAACGCCTGCGCTTCGACTTTAATCATGACAAGCTCACCCCGGAGGAGAAGCAAGCAGTGGAAGACCAAGTCAATGCCTGGATCGAGGCAGACTTGCCGGTTAGCTTTGCCGTCTACCCAACCGATGAAGCACTGAAGCTTGGTGCAATTGGCGCCTTTGGCGAACGCTACGGCGACACCGTCAAGGTCTATTCTATCGGCGAAGGTGATGAGCGCGTGAGCTTCGAAGTGTGCGGGGGCCCACATGTCGAGCACACTGGCGTCTTGGCCGAAGATGGTATGCGCTTCAAGATCACCAAGGAAGAGTCGAGCTCAGCCGGTATCCGTCGGATCAAAGCGGTTTTGCGGTAGCGCTAGCAGATAACCAGGAATAGACAATACAATACCAGCAACATATGTGCTGGTATTGTGTATGTTGGTGTCAATAGTATCTACAAAGACACGGAAGAGAGAGGGTGCACCCTACTGCAGAGCGCAGCGCTCAGCAATCATATCCTCTGTTAGCTGGGCGATAGTGTCGCTTAGCTCTGCGATGTCTGGCTCAACATATGTACGGCGACGCTGTGAGGTTGTTTCGTTATGATCATAAAAGCAGGCAAGCGTGGTATATTCTAAGTCATCACTGGTAATACGGCAAGTCACTGGTGCGTCGAGCTCATCACAGCTGTAGGGTATTTCTAGGGTTGCTGTAGTGCCCATAACAAGCTGGCCAAGCCGACGTATTGTCAGTGCAAGACGCACGCCAGACCACTGTTCGCCTTTGAGAATAATATCATTATAGCAGTAGGTCGCATCGCGGTGAACTTGCTCAGGATTAGCCGTAGGGAGAACTGCTTCGTCAAGAAGAGTCTGGAGGTCGGCAGCAGTTGTGCCGCGGTTGGTTGCATACCATCTAAATAACTCCGAATCATGGCCAAGCGGGCGCAAGCGGTCGAGTAAGCGTGCCACGTGGTTGTGGGTGATAGGCATCTTGTGGCTGGGGTCGGTCCGGCTATACCAGTATTGCCGATTATCCGCCAGTGTTAGTGCAAAAGAATGATGCTTATCGGGGTCGGCAAAGGCGAGCTGGCCAGCGGTCAGGCCAGTGGCATCAGCTGTGAGGTCAACGGCCAATGTACCACCTTCGTTATATTGCCCAAAGGGAGCTTGGTAGGCTATCGTTGTTTCGTCGGGCATGGCATGGTGCGCTTCAAGCGCTGCGACCGTTTTGTACAGGTGGCGGCCAAGCAGGCTGAGCTCGGTTGGCTCACAGTTCTCAAGTGAAAAGATGCCGATAGACACGGCACCGACTGGTTCACGGTTAGTCATAGTGAGCGTATTGTACAGTGGTTACCTCTGTTTTGTCAAAGAGGTGCTACCACTGTATGATTTTTCTGAATCTTTCTCTATAGAGTATGAGCATCTATTGAGATAAATATTCTACCGCTTTTCAATCCAAGCTGTGTTTGTTGCGTAATAACGATGCTTGCAGTGTTCGGTACAAAATGAATCATTTCATCATAAATTCGCCAATAATCACCGTTTAGGGCTAGCAGGCAGGCCTGTATATGGTATATAATAGAGATGATTATGGTTTTCGATCGATTTCTTACCCGAGCAGATAACAGCGCTAGCGAATGCCTCGTTGGTCTTGATATTGGGACAGAGTACGTCAAGGCGCTGCTTGCCCGGGTGAATGGTGAGGAGATTGAGATTATTGGTGTGGGGCGCAAGCACCAAGACCGCAGCGATATGCACTCGGGTGCGATTGCCGACATTGCCGCAGTCGTGCGCAACTGTGAAGATGCTCTAGCCCAAGCCGAGTCTGAGGCTGGCATACAGGCGCGCCGTGCAGTGATTGGCATTGCTGGTGAGCTTGTAAAGGGTGTGACAAATACCATCCGCTACCGCCGGCCACAGCCCGATCGTCCACTAGACGAGACCGAAATGGAATTCATCATCGAGAAGGTGCAAGACCGCGCTGCCATCAAGGCGCAGCGGCAGATTGCTCTCGAGACGGGCAACCAAGACGTAGAGGTAAAGCTCGTCAACTCCGCACTCGTCAGCATCCACATTGATGGCTACAAGGTGAGCAATCCGATTAGTTTTCAAGGTAAGGATGTAGCGGTGCAGATCTACACAGCGTTTGCTCCCATGGTGCACATTGGTGCGCTCGAGCGCGTAGCTGATGAGCTGGCGCTCGACCTCGTGGCGGTAGCGGCTGAGCCCTTTGCGGTGAGTCGGAGTGTACTAGGTACAGATGCGAATAGCTCATTTACGGCTATTCTTGCCGACGTTGGTGGCGGCACGACAGACATTGCGGTGGTAAATGATGGCGGTGTGGAAGGGACGCGGATGTTTGGCATTGGTGGGCGCAGCTTTACCAATACGATCGCCAACGAGTGTGCCATTAGCTACAACGAGGCCGAGAAGCTTAAGGTTGCGACTAATCACGAGCAGATGAAACAAGAGCTTAAGCAGCATTTTGATACCGCAATTGATAAAACCCTTGATGTCTGGTTGGCAGGAGTTGATCTTGCTCTCAGCGAATTTAGCTCGGTCGATCACTTACCTAATCGTATCTTGCTCTGCGGTGGTGGGGCGAGCCTTAAACCACTAGTCAAAGCTCTCGAGACGCGCGATTGGTATACCGACCTCCCCTTTACGCGTCGGCCAGTGGTGCAGCATATCAAGCCCAGTGATGTCTCGGGCGTGGTCGACCTGACGAACAAGGTCAGTGATCACTCATTTATCACCGCGATGGGCCTCCTGCGCGTGGGCTACGATACGATGATTGGGGCAAGCGAAACAGAAACACTACGCAATAAATTGAATAAAATGTTGAGGATCTAAATGCAAAAAGATGTCATTTATATCGATACTGAGGACGACATTACCGCCATTATTGGCAAGGTGAAGGACTCCTCACAAAAAATCGTCGCACTTGTGCCACCCAAGCGGATTGGCGCTATGCAGAGTGCTGTCAACCTCAAGCTTGTCCAGCGCGCTGCTGAGCAAGCAGGTAAGCGGCTCGTCATTATCACTGGCAACCAAGCGCTCTCGACTTTGGCGGCTTCGGCAAGTATCCCCACGGCGCGGACATTGCAAAGCCGGCCAGAGATGGCTGAGATCCCAGCGCTTGAGGTCGATGACGAAGATGTCATTGATGGTAGTGAGCTAGAACCAGAAGATCCTGAGCCAGTAACGCCTGATACTTCTGTACCGGCTCGTCCTACTACACGCCCAGCCGCTCGTGCTACATCAGATGATGACAAAGCGGCAGATGCTTCGGCTGCCTCAAATCTCAAGAATAAGGTCAAAGTACCGGACTTCAACAAGATGCGCAAGAAGCTCTTGATCGGCGGTGCGGCACTCGTTGTGCTAATTGTCTTCTTGGTGTGGGCAATTTTCTTCGCACCACATGCGACCATCACCATCAAGGCTCGCACCTCTGATCTGCCACTCAGCACCCGTGTCACGATTGGCGATTCGCTTGGCTCAAATCTGCAAGAAGGGACAATCAAGACGACGACCAAGACAACGCGCAAGACCATCTCGATCGACTTTACTGCCACTGGCAAAGAAGATGTTGGTGCAAAGGCAACGGGGACGGTGCGCTTTACGCCGGCTTCGTTTGACGTCTTGCGCAATGGAGCAACGATCGACGCTGGGACGACCATCACATCCGAAAATGGCATGCAGTATAAAACGACATCGTCGGTGGTATTCGACTCTAACGCGTCGGGTGGCGACCTTATGCGAGGCCGCACAACAGAGGTCACTGCAGTAGAGAGTGGTACGAAGTACAATGGCGCGTCGGGCTCGGCCAAGGGACCTTCTGGCTTCTCCGTCTCCTTTACGCGTGATACTTCTGGTGGTACAGACAAGACGATTACTACGGTGCAGCGCAGCGATGTTGAGCAAGCAAGGAATAGGCTGAGCAGCTCACTCGATAGCAATGGTGCCAAGCGCGAGCTTGCCTCGCAATTTAATGGTGACAGCTATATCATCCTTAATGATACCTTCAAGCAAAACGACAGCGATATCCAGCCCAATGTCAAGGTGGGTGGTGAAGCAACCGATGGCAAAGCCCAGCTGACCGGTGCGGTAGAGTACTCCCTCTCGGCGATAGAGAAGCGCGAGGCCAGCATCTTCCTTGACGCGTACTTCAAGCAGCAGATCGATGGCAAAGCCAACCAGCAGGTTCACAGCAACGGCGCCAATAAGCTCTCGGTAACTAATGTTTCGGCCAATGGCAATGCCTATAATGCGACTATCACGACCAATGGTAAGATTGGCCCTAAGGTAGACGAGTCTGAGCTCAAAGACTACGCTAAGGGCAAGCGCTATGCCGAGATTCGTTCGCATGTTGAGAAGATCGAGGGGGTGAGTTCGGCCGATGTCTCGTTCTCACCATTCTGGGTGCAATCAGCACCAAATGACACGAATCGGATAAAGGTGGTATTTGACCTCAATGAACAATAAACGAACATACCTAGCACTTGATGTCGGCGAACGGCGGATTGGTGTTGCAATTGCTGATCCATCTGTGCGAATTGCGGTCGCATATGATACGATTGAAGTGGATGGTAGTGAACTTGAGCAGATCACTCAGCTGATTATGAGTGAGCATGTTGGGGTGGTCGTCGTCGGCTACCCGCGCAATCAATCGGGCGAGCCCACCGCTCAGACTGCTTATGTCGAGCGGTTTGCGACCCAATTGACGGATATCGCGCCGCGCTTGGCATTTCAAGATGAGTCGCTCACCAGTGTACAGGCTGAGGAGTATCTTCGTGCTCAAGGCAAGCCGTATAGCAAAGGTGCTATCGATGCCGTCGCTGCCAGTATTATTTTGCAAGACTATTTGGAGACGCACTATGACTGATTTTCGCCGCCAGCCAGGCCGAGGCTTCCAGGTGGGAAGCTCAAACCCACCACTGTCGCCACCACCAGCAGAACGCATCACGCCGCGGTCGGGGCGCTCAGCTGCAGTGGGGGCTTCGGGGCGAGCTGCGTCACCGTATATGCACCGCTCGGAGCCACATCGCCCAATGGTGGGGCAACAACAACCACAATCGACACAATCTATCCAGCCACAGCCAGCACCATCCTCTGCGCCGCAGCAGGCGTATGACCCCTACGCGTGGGTGAGTAGGCCGCAACCTCAACCACAATCGCAACCAGCACCTCAGCCACAGCCCTACCGCGCATCAGCACCGTCTCGCGACACGTACGCGGTGCCAGTCCAGCAGCCAGCGCCGCAATCTCAACCGCAACCAGCCACCATTCCGGCTGATGATTTTGCTGATGACACGCTGCCGTCTGGGCTTGATGATGATAGCTTCTACGGCTTTGATGATGACCAGCCGCCACAGTCCGCACCAGAGCCGCAGCGAGGGAGTCTACTTGGCAATGACGGTGTTTCGCCACTCTTTGCAGATGATGCACCAAAAGGTCGGACGATTGGCTCTCAAAAAAAATCCCCACGCTACAATACTGAGCGGCCACGTCATGGGCGTCGCCGCTGGCTATGGTGGCTCAGTGGTATTGGATTGCTAATGTTGCTCATCCTTGCAGTAGCATACTGGTGGTATCATCAAAATCTACAGCCAGTCGACCGGACCGACACCACGACCAAGACGATAACGATTGGTGAGGGCGACACGTTCAAGACTGTTGCTGCTACACTGAAAGAGCAGGGGCTGATTCGTGATGTTCGCGCCTTTGATATCTACACCCGCCTGTCGGGCTCGCGCAATCAACTGCACACTGGTGTGTGTCAGTTTAGTCCTGCGCAATCGTTACCTGAGATCGCGACCAAGCTCTCGCAGGGGTGTCATGATAATCGTGTTGTCACATTTTTGCCAGGTGGCACCGTTGTCGATTCGCACTATAAGCCGCAAGGTCAAGATGCCACCACGGCGCTCAAGCGGGCTGGCTACAGCGAGGAGTCGATCAAAGCTGCACTAGCCAAGACGTACGACAGCCCACTCTTTGCCAACAAGCCAGCTGGCACCTCGCTCGAGGGCTATATCTTTGGTGATACATACTCTGTGCCGGCCAATCAAGGGCCAGAGGCAGCGCTCAAGGCAGCTTTCGCGCATATGTATGAGCAGATTCAGAACAATGGTTTGATTGACAAATTCGCAGCTCAAAAGCTCAACCTTTACCAAGCTATCACCCTCGCCTCCATCATTCAGCGTGAGATGGGTTGTGGCGGCGCGAGCCAAGATTGCTACCAGATCCAGCGGCAGATTGCCCAGGTCTTTTACAAGCGGTTGCGCGAGAATAAGGTGCTGGGCTCGGATGTGACCTTCATCTACGGGGCAGATATCGCCGGCGTTAGCCCTAATGTCAATCTCGATTCGCCATACAATACACGCATCAAGCCAGGCTTGCCACCTGGGCCAATTGCCACGCCTGGCCTCGGTGCACTCAAAGCAGTGGCCGACCCAGCACCTGGTAGCTATGAGTTCTTCCTCGCTGGTGATGATGGCAATGTCTACTTCGCCAATACCGATGCCGAGCACCAGGCCAACATCAAGCAGCACTGTAAGAAGCTCTGTTCGGAGTTGTAGCGCTTCAGCTGTGGCCTCATATGCTCTCAAATGTTCCTTCCTAGTGCGGATAAAAATCAAACCAAGTATCCCAGAGGTGTTTATCTTGCAATCTAATAATATGTTATAAAAATTGCGTGTATTGTATGAAACAACGCGCTGAGGTATTAAGCCCTACGAAAAAGTAAATACTATTGAAGCTAAGCTTCGTGTTTGCCAAGGGTGTGCAAAACAGAAAGTCCATCATGTGACAATATCAGGCTAAAACTGTTGCAATTTTCACAAAATATCATCTCCCACCACTGTGGTAAGCCATTGACTAAACTACAACCGCGTAGTAGAATGGATGGTAGCCAGTCGGGGAGTGAGGATACTGGGAATGCAAGAGAGGGAAATTACTCTACCAATGGCCTGCCTTTAAATGTCGTACGAGCACCGAAATCAACTTTTTAATATTAATAAAATCGGTCGACATGTGTGCTCCGTTCTCTTGCATAGAGAGAAGAAAGACAGAGTGAGGTAGTAGCGCGCTAGTAATAGATGCGCAGGAGAACGATCATTCGTCAACAACAAGCAGCCGAGAAGGCTTCACAACTCGAACTTTCACCTATTACCGTGCGGAGTCGGCGCCCGCGACCACTGTATAAGTCATTATCGCCGGTACGGACATCGGCCTATGTCGGGGTTTTTGTCCTAGTACTTTCACTTGTCGCCATGAGCTATCAGCCAATTTTGGCAGAGAACACCGCTCTAGCTAGCGCTGCGCCCGTCAGTGCAACGCGCCAGACGGCAGCAACACCATCAGCAGATGGGGTAGATCAGCTCGTCGCAACCAATGTTGCTACATCAATTGCTGAGAGCACGAACCTCCCTGTCACCAACAACGTCGCCAACCTTTCGCAGTCAATTGCTGCAGAGAACTCGTTTACCCAAACGAGCGCCACAACAATTAACAAGCCGCAGATTGTTCAGCCAACAGCTGACAACCGCACCATCAAGAAATATACGACAGTTGCTGGCGACAGCGTGCCAAGCCTTGCTGATAAGTTCAAAATTAGCACGCAGACCATCAAGTGGGTAAACAAACTTACCAGTGATGCACTTGAGCCGGGCAAAGAGCTGACGATCTTGCCAGTTAATGGCATCCTCTACACTGTTAAGGATGGTGATACACTTGATAGCATTGCTGCTAAATACAAAGCAGATAAGAACCAGCTCACTCTCTATAACGACCTTGAGCTGACTTCTACCCCCGCTAAGGGTTCGCAGCTTATCATCCCTGATGGCTCATTGCCAACAGAGGAGCAGCCAGGCTACGTAGCGCCACGCTCGGGTGCTGCTGCGCGCGCAACCAGCGCAACTGGCACAAATAGCTACAACGGCACCGGTGCTTACGGTGGTGCTGCCGGCACAGCCCACGCCTGGACGGGTGGTGGTGACGGTGGTGGCTATGCCTGGGGCAACTGTACCTTCTACGCCTACGAGCGTCGTCTTGAGCTTGGCCGGCCTATTGGTCGCCAGTGGGGCAATGCTGCTACCTGGGCTAGCTTTGCTCGTGCATCTGGCTACGGTGTCGGCACAACGCCAGCCGTTGGTGCAGTGATGCAAAATGGTGGTGGGTATGGCCACGTTGCCATCGTCGAGAGTGTTAACCCTGGTGTTTCGGTCACCGTTAGCGAGATGAACGGCTTCCGCTGGGGTGGTGGATTCAACCGCGTTGGCTTTGGCAACATCCCATGGAACGAAGCAGTCGGTGGTCGCTACCAGTATATCTACTAATTTCAATCCAATGAGCCTATCAAACACCTCTGTTGCCGCAGAGGTGTTTTTTGGTATACTTAATAGTATATGTTTGTAGATACAGCAAAGGTAACAGTAGTAGCAGGCCGTGGTGGCGACGGTGCGGTGAGCTTTCGACATGAAATATATGTAGACAAAGGTGGACCTGATGGCGGAGATGGCGGTCGTGGTGGTGATGTTGTATTTGTTGCAACAGAACAGCTCAACACCTTGCTCAAGTTTCGTTACAAACCAGAGCTCAAGGCAGAGCCCGGCGTTGCGGGTGGTAAGAAAAAAATGGCGGGTCGGTCTGGCAAGCCATTGATCGTCAAAGTGCCAGTCGGGACACTGGTGAAGCGAGGTGATGTAGTAATCGCCGACCTTGCTGAGGCAGGGCAAGAGGCTGTCATTGCCAAAGGTGGCGATGGTGGCTTTGGCAATGCGCATTTTAAATCTAGTGTGCGCCAAACGCCGCGCATGGCCGAGCTGGGCGAGGCAGGGGAGAGTTTTGAAGCGGAACTGGAACTGAAGTTACTGGCTGATGTTGGTTTGGTAGGTTTTCCTAATGCTGGCAAATCAACCTTCCTGAGCGTGGTGAGTAATGCTCGCCCAGAGATTGCGAATTACGAATTTACCACACTCACACCTAACCTTGGTGTGGCCGATATTGATGATGGATCTATCTTAATCGCCGACATTCCTGGCCTGATTGAGGGAGCGAGCGAAGGCAAGGGTCTGGGCGATGCTTTCTTGCGGCACGTCGAGCGGACGGCTGTACTCCTCCATCTTGTTGATGTGTATAGCAATGATGTAGCTGAGCGCTACCAAGCGATTCGTCACGAGCTGCAGCAATACAACACAGAGCTCGCTCAGCGGCCAGAGGTCGTCGTGCTAACGAAGTGTGATGGGCTCGATGACGATATTATCCAAATGCAGATAGATAGCTTGCGTCAGGTAGTTGACGAAGCAACGCCGATTTTTGCAATTTCCTCGATTGCACATCAGGGAGTCGTTGATGTACTGCGAGCTCTGCGTCAGATGGTAATAGCGGCACGAGCAGCCGAGGCGGCAGCTGAAGAGGATGATGATTTTGCTGATGGTGAAGAGCTTGCGACCATTACGCTCGGTAGCCAAGCTAAGGCCGATGCCTGGGCGGTGCAGCAACTGCAGGGCTATGCGGCGCAGCGCTGCGCCGAGACGGCAGTAGAGAGCGGCCTCACTAGCCCACGAGAGGATGGCGAGACGCCACGGGTCTTTGCTGTGTCTGGCCAAAAGCTCGAGAAATTCGCTCGTCGCACGAACTTCGCCCAGTTTGAGGCAGTCAATCGCCTGCGTGATATCATGAAGCGTCTTGGTGTCACGCACGAGCTCATCCGTCAAGGAGCGGAGGGCGACAGCATCGTGCAGATTGGCGATAGCCAGCCGTTTCCGCTGGTGGAGCAATAAAATATAGTAATCAATCAATAATATACCACCTCTGTGCGAGGTGGTATATTTACTATAAAGCGGCAGCTTCCTATATTGTAATATCATCATCGTTGGCTGCTGCTCCGCTATTGTGGGTATAGTGGAATACCTCGAGTGCGGTACCTAGGCTATTGATCGATTGCTCTGCACTTTCTGCTTTAAAGTGCATTAGATCGGCTATGTCGGCAATCTTGTTGAGAGACACTAACATACTGCTGAGCATCTCCTGCATTCCACGTTGCAGCTGCTGGGCAAATGCTTCCTCGTGTTCCTCGTAGTTTGGGTCTTCCTCATTTTTCTCATGGTAGCGCCATTGGTTGGCTTTTTCCTTCAATTCATTGAACAGGGTGCGGAGCGAGTCAGTATGGTAGCCAAGTGTATCGACACCATCATGGCCAGTTCCGTGAGCACCGAGCTCCTTGAAATTGATATCGGCATCGCTACAGCACTTCTGTGCATCAGTAAGAAATGTAGCAAATGCAGTATTGTTGCTATCATCTGATTTTTCTGTTTCAGTAGACTCTGTATCTAGATCAGTCGCTTGGTTTGTATGAGTTGTCTCGTCATCAGTTGATGCTGTATCCTTGCTAGCTTTATCTTCTGTTTCTCTTGCAAGGACATCAAGCTGGTCGCGTACAGTCTGCAGCAGTGCATCAAATTCTTCATAGAGATCTTTACTCTTTGCGCTGAGTAATGATTCGATGTGGCTAATATCATCCTCAAAGGGGGCATCATAATAATCAATATATGCCACCATATCATCAAGATATTGTGGGTCTTCGCTGCGTGCGTTTATCTCTCTTACTTTAATCATTGGACTACCGACCATGTCTGGTTTTGTCTTCCGTACTTTATCGGCATACTCTTTGATAACCGGTGCGCGGTCGACCAGCTTAGTGATACTTGTAATGAGTAATGAGTTGTTCGGGCAGCTGGTTCTCATGCGACGGCTCATTATGCGGTAAGTCGCGTGGGTCACTATTGCCTTGGGGAGGGAGGTTGTTGTTTTTTCTCATGCCTTTACTGTAGCACATAGTGGCAAAATATGGTAATAAATAGAGCAATAGTGCGAAGATGAACCATATAAGACCATAATCGCGCACAATGAGTGTAATTTGCTATACTATACCTATGGCACAAACATTCTTTTTCTACGACCTTGAGACGAGTGGCTTCCGGGCGCAGACGGATCGAATCATGCAGTTTGCGGGGCAGCGGACGGACATGGATTTGCAGCCGATTGGCGAGCCGTATAACTTCCTCATCACCCTCAATGACGACACCCTGCCAAGCCCCGATGCCCTGATGGTGACTGGTATCACGCCCCAGAAGACGCTAGAGGAGGGCTATAGCGAGGCAGCATGTGCGCGGATGGTGAGCGAGGAGATCTTCACACCAGGGACGATCGCTGTGGGGTTCAACAATGTGCGCTTTGACGATGAGTTTATCCGCCATCTGCTATGGCGGAACTTTTATGATCCATACGAATGGAGCTGGAAGGATGAGCGGAGCCGCTGGGATATGCTCGATGTCGTGCGGCTGACGCGGGCGCTGCGGCCAGATGGCATTAAGTGGCCGGTGGATGCGAATGGTCAGCCTACTAACCGTCTGGAGCTCATTACTAAAGCTAACGGCATTGCACACGACAATGCACACGATGCCTTCGCCGATGTGGCAGCTCTGATAGAAGTAACGAAGCTAGTGAAGCGCGCTCAGCCTCAGCTCTTTGACTATCTCCTTGCCATGCGCGACAAGAGGGCAGTGCAGCGGCTGGTCAATCTCGAGACGAAGCGGCCCTTCGTCTATACTAGTGGCCGCTACGATAAACAACATGCCAAGACGACCGTCGCTTTCCCGCTAGCACCAGCACCCAATAGTAATGTCTTGGTCTATGACCTGCACTACGACCCAACGCCGTTTGTGAGCCTAAGCCAGCAGGAGCTTGCCAAGAAAATCTTTGCTACCTGGGAGGAGCGCCAAGCCGATGGCTTTATAGCGCTACCCGTCAAACCATTGCAATACAATCGTTGCCCAGCCGTTGCACCACTTGGTGTGCTAGAGCAGGGTGATGGCTGGAGTAAGATCCATCTCGAGGCGGCCACTGTGGCACGCCACCGCGATATCCTGCTCCATCACCCCGACTTTGCTGAGAAGCTCCGCACACTCTATGAGAAAAAGCGTGAGTATAAAAAATCGACTGACCCCGAAGGGCAGCTCTACGACAGCTTCGTCTCAGACGCAGACAAGACGCACATTGCTGCAGTGCGCAGTGCCGATGCCAAGGCACTGGCAGACTTCCACCCGGCCTTTCGTGATGAGCGCCTGCCCGAGCTACTACTCCACTACAAAGCGCGTAGTTTCCCGCAGAGCCTGAGCGACGACGAGCAAGCTCAGTGGGAGCAATGGCGGAGCACCCACCTGCAGGCCCAGCTGCCGAGCTTTATGGAATCATTGCAGCGTCTGGCCAAGACAGGCACAGCAGATGAGTTTATATTGCAGGAGCTGCAGCTGTGGCTCGAGGCTGTGATGCCGGTGGGTGAATAGAAGAGCCTTGAGCATCCAAAATCTTCACTTTCTCCATTGATTCTCTACCGGTTCATTTGAGTAGAGTAAGAAGCTGGTTGTCTAATCAACTTTGAACCTGAGCAGCTACTGGTCAGTGAATGCCGACTCTTGTAATATTCTTGAGGAGAAAGCGGCGGGGAAGAGAGCCACGAAAATTGATGGGCAGCTCTTTGTTGATTAAACAGAAGAAGCGTTATATAACGATAAATTCTAAGATGCTTAATTACGAGAGCATAGATATCAACCAGCTTGTCGAGGACGCTGGCAGCGTGGGCAAATCCCTTGAATCTCGAGCGTGTGCGAGGGCTCGGCGAGGTGGTGAGCCTGAGCGATTGCCGCGATTAAACGCTCGATCTCCTCATTCTCGGCAATGTCAATCACTCGCCCACAGCGACGGCACGTCGCGTGGTGATGATGACGAATAAAGACATCAGTCAGCTCGAGCTGGTACTTCCAGCCAATTGGTAGTCGCTGGGCAATACCAAGCTGCTCAAACAACTCCACGCAGCGGTACACACTCACGCGATCAGCCACAGCAGTGTACTCGGCAAGCTGGCGCATCGTGCATGGCCCGTGCTGGTGGAGAGCACAAAATACCGCACGCCGCACAGTGGTTACGCGGTAATGACGCTGGCGCAAGATAGTGGCAAATAGCTCGAGCGAATCATCCATATGAGCAATAGTGTAGCACTTATTGCAACAAATTTGCAATAACATGAGAGTCTCTCGTATCATACGACCTATGACACAGCAACCACTTATTATGATCACTGGCGCGAAAGTGACGCCAGCCAAACGGCACTTTACCTCGCAGTTTGGACAAATCGAGTATCTGACCTATCAAGAGCAGCACTATAAAATGAACGCTGCCGCTGGCGTTGTGAAGCAGCTCGCTGGGCAGTATGAGCTTTTGGTCGTAGGATACCAGCCAGATGATGCGGCAATCTTTGCCGAGACGTGCGGCCTACCAACCGACCGCTTTATCCCAGCTGACTTGCGCCGCGCAGCTGACATTGAACGGGCCGCGAGCCAGGCAGCAGCTCTCCAGCAAGAGCTGGGTGTACCACTCTACGTTGTACACTATGGCGGAGCATCAGATACCAAGGCGGCATTGCCACACAATAGTCTCCTTGCCCATACCTGGGATATGGAGGCGGCGGCTATCCCTGATTTGGTAGAAAATAATTGCGTCACATTGGTCAAACTGTTGCAGGCACTGCGTCAGCACGGAGTATTTGCCCGCCAACCATACACCAAGATTATGAGCATCACGGCCGCGGCAGCAGTGCGCGCCAAGGCTCATCTTGGCCTAGATGTAGCCCAGAAAGCGGCTGGCCATGGCTTGCTGCGCTCAATAGCCCTCGATCTTACACCAGAGAATATCTTTATCACCGAGATTATGCCAGGCAGTACCGACACTGGCTTTTTTGACAACGACTACACGATGGATGAGGCAATCCGCGTCACGCGCGACCTTGGCTATGACAAGACGCCAGAGACGTATCCACTCTTTACAGCCGAGCAAATCGGTGATGCAGTGAAGTATGTCATCACTGCACAGTGCAATGTGCGCGAGATTGCCCTCTTGCCGTATGGACAGTTCCCGCATCTTGGCGCGTAATTGGCCGTACGTGCGGCTTTTGGCTCTTTGCTCTGTAGTGAACCTGCAATACCATAGTGCAACAGCATTATAAAGAGTGGTGTTGCGGGGGGGGGTTACTAACACATAATAAGAATAATCATAAGGAGAAACAATGGAAAAATATAAACAGACACCATCGAATGATCATTCGCTTGAAGTGCTCGGGGTGCTTGGGCCGCTCGGTGCAGGTAAGACGACAACGCTCAACCAGCTGATCGAACGTGTACCGCTCGATAGAAGCTACGCAGTCGTGGTAAATGACGTCGGCCAGGACAATGTGGACGCGAGGCGGATTGCTCAGCACCCAGCTAATCGTAGTGAGCAGATTATTCCGCTCACGGCAGGCTGTATTGGCTGCTCGGATGCAACACAGTTCCAGGCGGCGCTCGACCGTGTGCGCGATGCCGGAATAGACATGCTCTTTATTGAGCCAACCGGGATTGCGCCAGGGACGGAGATCGCTGAGGTGGTAAGCTCAAGTGGCTATGATTTCTCGGCCCTTGCCTTGGTTAACGCACGAACAGCATCACGCGACATGCAGTATCAAGTGCTACCGAGCCAATTGGCGGTGGCAGACATTGTTGGTATAACGCACACTCCAAATGATAGAGCAGCACTCACAGTGATCGATTCTGTGCTCGAGCAATTACCTGCCTTTCCACCTGAGGTAGCTGTTGAGCTCATTCGCCCCGGTAGTACAGACTATACAGAGGTGCTGGCGAGATTGCGCGGTGTAGAGCGGCAACTCCATCTTGGCCAGCGAGCAGTTGCCCAGGTGTGCGGCAGCCACTGTCATGACCATCATCACCATGACCATTGCAATCACGACCACAATGTAAGTGCCCAATCGTTTGCTTTGCGCGGTGATGTTACCTCCGCACAGCTGCGCGACTTCCTTATGCCACTCACCCAAGACTCGAGTGCGCCACTCCTGCGGGCTAAGGGTGTGGCAGCAGGCAAGCGCTTCGATCTCGTGGGTGATGAGTGGAATGAGCAACCTGAGCCAGAAGGTACGCCGCGTATCAATGTGATATTTGGTGGGCATATGCCGCAGCATGTGGCGACAACAATGCAAGCGCTTGCCTGCCAGGAGACGATGATGGTGCAAGGAACGAAGAAAGACATCGTTGCTTCGGTGCGTGAGCTGCCGCTGGCTGACCGCATTGCGATTATCGAGCAGCGAATCCAGCAATACCCCGCACCAATTAGCCGCGTGCACGGTGAGTTGATTACTGATTGTGAAGCAGATGAAGGATACGAAATTGCCTTTTGGCGTCAGTCTGATGATATTCCGGATAATATCAAGCGCCAATCTCTGGAGCACTATCTGGCGTTTCGCCTAGCTGGGCTGAGCGAGCTGCAAACACACCCTGAGGCGATTGCGCATGACGACGAAAAGCGTGCTTATTGGCAGCGGCGCTATGGTGCAACGCTCGGCTGGAACTACTACCACCTGACCGATATGATCGATCCAGCTATGCAACAGCACATAACGGCCGCGCAGCCAGCTCAGCTGCTGTGTGAAGGATTTATGGTGCTCGAGCATCTTACCTTTGATGAAGGCAGGGCAGAGGAAAAGCCAGAATTTGTCAGTGCGGTGCTGCGTGCGGCGCTGGCAGCAGAAGATGTGACCAGCGAGCAATGCCAGGCGGTACTGCGCCGCGGCCAGCTCCTCTCGGCGCAGCATCCAGAGTATGCACAGCGGTGGCAGCAAGCAGCTGCTTCTCTTGAGTAAGCCTTACAAAGACTTTTGTGTAGCCTAACTCATCCCATATAAAACACCCCAGCCATCCCCTGGGGTGTTTTGTGTTGAAGTTGGCTTGGCCTGAGCTTATTTTTTGATAAGCTTGAGGATAACCAGCAGCACAACTGCGCCAAAGAAGGCGGTCAGTAGGCTAGCGAAGTTAAAGCCAGTCAGCACATTGGCGTCGCCGCCCATCAGGCTTACCAGCCAGCCACCGAGCATTGCGCCGATGAGACCAACGATGATGTTGGTGAGCGGGCCTGAGCCCTTACCTTGGTTTACCACCTTAGATGCCAGCCAGCCGGCCACACCACCGATGATAAGCCATACGAGTATAGTCATAGTTGATTGTCTCCTTCATTAATGGTTATCGTACTAGTATAACATGTTTGGGGAGTAAAAGCTACTCGGATGCCTCCGGGCTAAAGGTGACTCGCCCGTCAGCTGCCCTCGCTACCACCGTCATACCTTCGTGGATGCGCCCATCGATCAGCTCCAGCGCCAGCGGGTCAAGAATACGCTTTTGCACCAAGCGCTTGAGCGGCCGAGCACCAAAGCTTGGGTCGTAGCCGTCGCGCGCTAGCATGTCGCGGATGCTCTCGTCAAACGCCAGCGTGATATCGCGACTGTCTTTGACTTGGCGGGCAACGCGCTCCAGCTGTACGTCAACGATGGCCCGCATGGCTTGCTCGTGAATACGGTCGAAGATCACGATGTCATCAATGCGGTTGAGGAATTCCGGACGGAAATGCTGGCGTAGCACCTCGAGCATTTTATTGTCCAGCACAGACAGGTCATCGCCGG
>CALIXX010000058.1 GCA_938046115.1 uncultured Candidatus Saccharibacteria bacterium
CCCCCCGCCAGTACCGCGTCGCCCACACCACCGACCGCGACGGCGTCGAGCTGTGCGCGGCCCTCAAGAACGTCTACGCCATCGCCCTCGGAATCGCGGACGGGATGAGCGAGCTGGGCGACCAGCCCTTCCACGACCTCAAGGCCGCTGCCTTCGCGCGGGCCCTGGCGGAGCTGCGGCTGCTCCTCGACGCCGAGGGGGCCGACCCGTGGACCGCCCTCGGGCTGGCGGGTGCGGGCGACCTGGAGGTCACCGGTCTGTCCGGGCGCAACAAGGTGTACGGGATGCGGATCGGCGGCGGCGAGCGTGCCGACGAGGCCCTCGCCGAGATGACCGCCGCCGAGCAGACCGTGGAGGGCGTGCCCGCCGTCGAGTTCGCCCTGCGATTCGTCCAGCAGCGCCACCCGCGGCTGATCGACGACCTTCCGCTGCTGGTTGCCGTCCACGCCGTCGTGCACCAGGGGCGGACCGCCGACGACATCAAGGAAGCCGCGCTTTCCCTCTGAGACCTCGACTTCCCCTCGAGACCCCCGACCCAGGCAGGTGCCACATGTCCGATTCCCCCGTCATACTCGCCCTCGACTCCTCCACCACCGCGACCAAGGCCATCGCCTTCGACCTGGACGGGCACGCCGTCGCCGAGGCCCGTCGCGACTACCCCCGCAACACCCCCAGGCCCGGCTGGCAGGAACAGGACGCCACCGACTGGTGGCGGGCCGCGGCCGAGGCCATCCGGGAGGTCGCCGGGAAACTGGAGGGCAGCGGGCGGGAGATCCTGTCGCTGTGCATGACCCACCAGCGGGAGTCCTTCGTGCTGCTCGACGAGCACGACGCCCCGATCCGGCCCGCCGTGCTGTGGCTGGACACCCGCGCCGCCGACCAGATCGCCCGGTTCGGCAGCGACCAGGTGCACGCGCTGTCCGGGAAACCCCCGTCCACGACCCCCAGCCTCTACAAGCTGATCTGGCTGGCCGAACACGAACCACAGGCGATGCGCGCGGCCCGGCGGGTGGTGGAGGTGCACGCCTACCTCACCCACGAACTGACCGGGCAGTGGGTGACCAGCTGGGCCACAGCCGACCCGATGGCGGTGCTCGGCATGAGCTCCTTCGAGTACTCCGAGGAGCTGCTGGCCCTGGCCGGCCTCGGCCTCGACCAGATGGCCGAGCTGCGGCCACCCGGCAGCGTCATGGCCACCGTCACCGACGACGTTGCCGACTCGCTGGGCCTGCCGCGCGACCTGCCCGTCGTCGCGGGAGCGGGAGACGGCCAGTCCGCCGGGCTGGGCGCCAACGTCACCACGGCGTCACGGGCCTATCTGAGCCTAGGCACCTCCATGACCATGGGAATCCACTCGGAGCAGTACCTGTACTCGCGGGCCTTCCGCACCCTGTCGAGTCCCATCGCGGGCAGCTACACCCTGGAGGCGCTGCTCAGTTCCGGCGGGCTGTGCATCGCGTGGTTCCGGGACCGGCTCTCGGGGATGGATCCCGCCGACGGGCCGATCGAGCCGCGCCTGGAGGAACTCGCCGCCGGGGTTCCCGCCGGTGCGCGCGGGGTGCAGTTCCTGCCCTACCTGACCAGCGCGGAAACCCCCTACTGGGACGCGAACGCGCGCGGATCCTTCGTCGGTTTCTCCGACACCCACGGCGTCCCGGAGCTGTACCGGGCGCTGCTGGAGGGCCTGGCCCTGGAGGAACGGGTGTCGCTGAAACGGGTGGAGAAGGCGACGGGAACGCCGGTGGAGCGTCTCGTGGTGATGGGTGGCGGGACGAAATCGCCGCTGTTCAACCAGATCCTCGCCGACGCGTTGCAACGCCCCATCGACGTGTGCGCCGAGACGGAGACCACCTGCCTCGGGGCCGCGATCCTGGGGGCGGCCGCCGTCGGGGCGGGCGGGGTCACGGACGTGAAGGAAACGGCGGCGAGGATGAGCCGGGTATCGCACACCGTCGCCCCGCAACCCCACTTGAAGAAGCTCTACAAGAAGGCCGCGAAGGCCCACGCGGCCCTGTACCCGGCGCTGCGCAAGGTGTTCCCCGTCATCGCGGAACTGCGCGAGAAAGCGAGCTGAACGCCCGGTCGCTCAAGAAACGCCACTCGGAATGTCGGTGTGGGTGAAGTCGTTGCCCTTGAAGAGCAGCGGCTCGCCCGTCACCTTTGCAGCCGCGTAGCTGAAGCAGTCGCCGAAGTTGAGTTTCGCCGGCGAACCCGACCCGCGGCCGAACCGCTCTTGGGCGCGGATGGCCTCGTACAGGTGCTCGGCATTGATGTCGAGCACCTCGATGCCAGTTCTGGTGATGAACTTCTCAGCAAGCCCCGGGCGTTCTCTGAGCACGATCGCGAGTTCCAACACAGAAGCAGCCGACATCCTGATGTTGTCCGTTGTGGCGAGAATTCTCTTGAAGGTCTCCGCCTCGGGCTCCTCGTTGAGGATTGCGACACCTACAGATGTGTCGACTATCACTTCGGTAGTCCGTTCTCGTCGTAGATGTCGTCGTCTGTCAGGAAAAGATGCCGGTACGGTGCGGCTTCGTCCTGGAGTTCCTCGATGGCGGCCAGCCGGTCGAGTCGTCGTTGTTCATCCTTGGTGAGCTGCTGCTCGACCGCGTCCCGGATCACCTCCGTGGCCGTGACGCCGCGTTGTTTCGCGAGATGGTCGACCATGGCCCGCACGCGGGGATCGTCGATGATGAGTGGCGTCATGAAACAAGTTTAAAAGGTCGCCAACGTGTGGGGGTTGGTGAACAGATGTGGGTCAGGTCGGGTTGAAGGTGGCGACCGGCTGGTTCGTGAAACGGGAGTAGTGGCCCTGGAAGAGGGCGTCGATCTTGTCGAGCTGGCCGTTGCGGTGCTTGAGGATGTGGAAGGCCGCCTGGCCGCGTTCCTCGTCGGTGGGGTTCTGGGTGTAGAGCTCGGGGCGGTGCAGCATGATCACGATGTCGGCATCCTGTTCGAGGGACCCGGATTCGCGCAGGTCGGCGAGCTGCGGCACCCCGTCCTTGCGCTGCTCGGCGTTGCGGCTGAGCTGCGACAGCGCGATCACCGGCACCTCCAGCTCCTTGGCGAGAAGCTTGATCTGGCGCGAGAACTCCGAGACCTCCAGTTGCCGGGACTCCACCTTCTTGCCCGAGGTCATCAGCTGGATGTAGTCGATGCAGATCAACTGGAGGTTGTTGCGCTGTTTGAGGCGACGGGCCTTGGCGCGGATCTCCATCATCGTCAGGTTGGGGGAGTCGTCGATGAACAGCGGTTTCCCGGAGAGGGTGACGGAGCGGTCGGTGATGCGCTGCCAGTCGTTCTCGTCCATGCGCCCGCCGCGGATCTTCTGCAGCGGCACCGAGGCCTCCGCGCTCAGGATCTTCATCACGATCTCGGTGCGGCTCATCTCCAGGGAGAAGAACACAGTGGCCAGGTCGTGGTGGATGGCGGCGGCGCGGCAGACGTCGAGGGCGAAGGTGGACTTCCCCACGCCGGGGCGGGCGGCGACGATGATCATCTGGCCGGGGTGGAGGCCGTTGGTCAGGGAGTCGAGCTCGTTGAAACCGGTTGGCACCCCGGACAGGGCGTCGCCGGAGTTCGCGATGGCCTCCATCTCGTCGAAGGTGGGTTCCATCAGGTCGTTGAGTGACTGGTAGTCCTCGCTGGCCCTGGAACCCGTCACCTCGAACAGCGTCTGCTGGGCCTCGTCGACGATCTTGTCCACCTCGCCCTGCCCCTGGTAGCCGAGCTGCGCGATCCGGATCGAGGCGTTGACGAGGCGTCGCAGGATGGCCTTCTCGCGCACGATCTCCGCGTAGTAGGAGGCGTTGGCGGCGATGGAGATGGTGGCGAGGAGGTCATGGAGGTAGACGGCCCCGCCGACGCGCTGGAGGTCGCCGGTGCGGCCCAGTTCGGCGGCGACGGTGATGGGGTCGGCGGGCTCGCCGCGGCCGTAGAGGCTGATGATCGACTCGAAGATGGTCTCGTGTTTCGGCTGGTAGAAGTCGCTGCCGCGCAGCACCTCGACCACGTCGGAGATGGCGTCCTTGCTCATCAGCATGGCCCCGAGGACGCTCTGCTCGGCCTGGAGATCCTGCGGGGGGGTGCGCCCCACCGACTCCTCGGCGTATTCCTCCGACATGCCTTCCCTTCCTGGCCCCCGCCGACGCATCCCGGTCGGACTCATCAATGTAACCCCGCCCCGCGACGACCGCCGCCCGGGTTGTGGAAAACTCTGTGGACAGCTGTGGAAGACCGGTGGGGAAGTGACGGCAACGCTGGCCGGGACCCGGGGAAAACCGTCCGGAATCGTTATAAAAACGTTATAATTGTGGGCGGGAGTCGTCCCTCGGTAGGGCTGGCGTTCGACGGGTGGGTGGGCGGTCCGTGTGCGGTTGGCACCGCTTCCCGCAAAGTGCCAGATGAGATCCCCGCAAAGTGCCGAATGAAATCCCCGCAAAGTGCGGTACGTTGGACCTGTGGAATACCTACCCCGGGTCCTTGACGCACGTGTGAAACGCCTCTTGGCGGGCATGGGGGCAGTCGTGCTGGAGGGGCCTCGGGCCTGTGGTAAAACCTCGACCGCACTTCAGCACGCCAACAGCTCTGTGAGATTGGACATCGGACCTCAGGTGCGAGCGCTCGCCGAATACGACCCACTTGCGCTGCTGGGCGGGAAACCGCCGCTGCTCGTCGACGAGTGGCAACTCGCCCCGGACTTGTGGAATGTGATCCGGCATGAGATTGATGCTCGCCAAGCACCCGGACAGTTCATTCTCTCCGGGTCCGTGACGCCTCCCGACGATCCTGGGCGTCACTCGGGGGCTGGCAGATTCGCCCGGGTACGCATGCGGCCCATGGCTCTGGGGGAGAACGGACGCTCGTCGGGGCAAGTCACTCTGAAAAATCTTGGGGCCGAGCGGGGGCTCTCGGGTGTCAGAAGTCCTCTGGGCTACAGGGACCTGGCGGCGGAGGCGTGCCGTGGTGGGTGGCCCGGGTTGTTGTCCACCGATACAGACATTGCTCTTGAATTCAACAGGTCGTACCTGCGCGACATCACCTCGAGCGAGATCGTTTCCTCGGGTGGTAGGCGACATGATCGGGTACGTATGGAACGTCTGCTGGGGAGTCTGGCGCGCAACACCGCAACCGAGGTCACGGTGGCGCGCTTGGTAGTCGTGCTCGAGGGCGGTAAGCTGCTGCTCAAACTCTGGTATCATCGAATCATCGCCAAGATCCATGAGCTCCACAATGTCGCTCGCCTGAGCCTGCAGCACCTGCCATGGCTCTATCTGCCCTCGCAGTGCTGCTGCCTGGCGTGACACTTGCTGAGCGTGGGCTGGATTAGCCCAAATTTGCGAGTCAGCCAGCTGCGCCTCGAGCTGAGTAAGCTGAGTAGCTTTGTCCGCAATTTGCAAACGACGAATCGCATCGAGGATGTCGGCGAGGAGCTGTGCGGCGCGCTTTTTGAGTGGTTGCATAGGTCTATTATACCGCACTCTTGGAGGGCTGGCTCTACTATGTAGCGCAAAGCATTGCTGGGCACACATCTCACAGAGTGTTGCTGTGTGTTCGTTTACTCTATAACCTCGTTCAGGCAAAGTGCGGAACTTCGTTGCTATAACGATATTTTCAGCGCTGATACTGGCAAGCTTATAATCCAGAGAGGTGCATCACTCTGAGAAGAGAAACAACAAAAGGAAAAGGCACAAGTGATCGATGAACCTTTATGGTCGAAGTGTGCACTATCGTAGGTATAGAGCAAAACCAAGAGGCCACTATCACACAGATAGCAGCCTCTATATGCAGAGTAATACGCCTGTAGCCCCCTACTGTGGCTGGACTGGTGTCGTGGGCTGGGCTGGTGCAGCTGGCGCTTGAGGCGCAAGGAGCTTGGTAGTCATTTCGTCGATGTGATCAAGCCGGCGCACGAGGTATGGATGGTCGCTCAAGGTCTGGGCAAAGCGGTTCATTGGCCGGTTAGCGGTGTAGCGCTGCCACTGGCGAGCAGTTTCGTTCATGCCCTCCGCCACGTCAGGGCCAATGTGCACCTTGACAAGCGCATTCTTGACGAGCTCTGGATCTTCGGTGTAGGTCAGTGCCAAGCGGTCGGCCGTATACTCGGTGCGGCGCTGCCAAAAGCCCGCTAGCCAGCCAGACACCGAGGAAACGAACGGCAACGCCAAGAATGGCTGCAGATACAGCATCGCTATGGTGTGCTTGTACTTAATATGCCCCATCTCGTGAATAACGACTGCCTTGAGCTCATCGGGCGTGAGGTAGCGAATCGAACCAGAATGCAGCACAATACAGTATGGATTCATAAAGCCAAAGGCATAAGCATTGATGACCGGGTTCTGCGTGACGAAGATCTCTACCCGTGGCAAACCTAGGTCGGCCGCTGTGACGTTGGCCCAGTCGCGCAGCCAAGCATAATCACTATACTCTACTTGCATAGCATTACCCAGCATCTTCTGCCGCTCCATCCGGATGAAAAACATCCCGACAAGAAGGATGACGCCAAAGAGGATAGCACCGCTAAACAAAGCAATAATAAGCCTCAGCCAAAGTGGGACTTGCTCTACCGCCATATCAGTCCCCTCTACACTAAAGTGCTCGGCCAGCGCCGTAAAAATAAAATACGCCGACGTCATAAAAAAGAAGCCAATAAAGGTGACTGCCAGCACAGTGTTGTCGCTAGACATAGCAGCACGGGCTACAGCAAGCTGCCCCTTGCTATACTGCGGCGCGGCGGCAGGCTGCGGTGAGTTGGTATATGGTTGCTGATTCATTGGGCTATCGATTCCTTATCTTGTATCAGTTATATAGTTATTTGTATATATTATAGTATATCCTGCTCAATCGCAAAATAGCTTACACTCCGCCGCCCTGCACCGCTGCAATAAATTGCTCACCACGGTCGGCATAGCTACGGTATTGGTCGAAGCTCGCGGCAGCAGGGCTTAAGATGACGACATCACCAGGCTCGGCTTGCTGCCGAGCGGCAGCCACGACCTCTGTCATAGACACACTACCAAGTGTTATGATAGGTGCAGCAACATCATAGTTTTGTAATACCGCTGCAATCGCCGAAGCATTCGCTCCCATCGTAATGATAGCGCGGACAGACTCACCTTGATTATACACCTCTTGTGCCAGTGGCTCGTAATCACCACCTTTGTCTGCCCCACCAACGATGAGAACTTTAGGCTCTGCAAAGGCACGCAGCGCTGCAATGGCACTGCCCGGTGTGGTAGCAATACTGTCGTCATAATACCGTACCTCATCCTGCTCTGCCACGAAGGCTAAGCGATGCGGCAAGCCAGCAAAGCTCGCCAACCCCTCCGCCAGGCGCTGCGGCACAGCCTGTGGGTCGAAGGCGAGCACTGCGCTGAGCGCGGCACAGGCATTCTCAATATTGTGAGCACCGGGCAGTTGCAGGCGATCCGTTGCGCAAAGCCGCCGCTCACCCTGCCAAAAGGCACCATCTTCCACATACACCATGCCATCATCTGGCGTGCCATAACGATACGCTGGTGGTGGCGTACCCAGGCTGCCACGCGCAACGTCCGTGTCAAGCGACTCAGCAATCTGCGCGGCATATGGATTGCTCGGATGATAAATACACACATCGCCTGGCCGCTGGTGCCGCCGAATGTTGGCCTTGGCATCGACATACTCAGCAAAATTAACGTGTTTGTCGAGATGGTCGGGCTCAATCATCAGCACCACCGCGATCTGCGGTGAACGCTCGGCATCCCACAGCTGAAAACTACTCAGCTCATACACGACCACATCATCTGGGTCAATCTGCGCCAGCTGAGCCAGAGCTGGCCGGCCAATATTGCCCACCACATGGACGGTGCGACCAAGGGCTTGCAGCATAGCAGCGATGAGGCTCACCGTTGTACCCTTGCCCTTCGTGCCTGTCACGCCAATGATCGGCGCGGGGCAGCGTGCGAAGAACTCATTCGTAGCCGACCACACCGTCCCATCTGTCTCGATCCGCCACGGTGCCAATCCAGGAGTGCGCATGACGATATCGGCATCGCCCAGCTGAGCAAAGGCATCGGGGCCTGTCAATACATCCACCACCCCAGGCGGCACATCAGCAATGCGCCGCTCATCGGCTATCACAATCTTAGCCGCAGGCCACACCTGCCGCGCATAATCATACGTCGCACGACCCTCAACGTCGTACCCAGCAATCGCAATCTTCATACTGCTATTATAGCATATACAGCACCTAAAACACAGAATATACAGAGGTCAGAGAGTGTATCATACTGCCCTTGTTCTTGGTACTCCCTCGTCATTCCCATCGATGGACGGTGACTCCACTTCTGTAGCGGTCCTGTTGATTTTTTGTGTATTTCTTTATATAAAGATCGCATTGGCATACCACCAAACACAATGCGCCGCAACAGCTCCCTCTTCCTCAATTTGCGCTCACTGCAACTATTGCTATAATATATAGTCTATAGTTAATTTGAGTATCAACAACGAAGATAAAGGACACAAGCAATGGACACTCAGCCCACTCCTAGCCATAACCAACCAGCTATGACCTCGCCAACGAACACCATGAATATAAATGCATCGCAGCCTGGCAATACACCGCCACCCCACTCGGGTAATCAATTGCTAGCAAACAAGAAACTGCTGTATGGGCTGATTGCTGGCGCGGTGGGTATTGTGCTAGTCATCATTATCATCGTTGTGGCCATGCAGTCGGCGCCACCAAGCCGCAAAGACTTGCAAGACGCCCAAGCGCTCATCCGCACCCATAGCCACACCGAGGATCGCCTGCTGCAGCCACTCTCTCGTGGCGAGACGATCGATACCAAGGCATTTGCAGACAACCGCAAAGAACTCATAAGCAAGCTTGGTAGCTCACGCGCTGTGCACGACGAAGACATCAAGCGTGCGTACGAGCAGTACAAGCACGAGACAGACGAAGCCATCACTGCACTGGGCAAGCTGCCCAGCTACTACTCCACCGTCGCTACCTTTATCAAAGAGTGCGCCGATACCAACACGCTGAACCGCCAAGTTCTGAATTTTGACTTCCGCAAGGGCGGCAGTGCAGCGCTTACGAGCGCTCCTGCCCTGACCGATAGCGAGATCGAAAAGGAAGCAAGCAAGACCTACGGCTCGTGCATCGAGCAAGCCAAAAAAATGCAAAACATCAGCGAAAATGACAACGCACGCAAGCTTGGCACCGAATACGTTACGTATTACCAAGCGGTCAAAGACCACCGTCTCAAAGCCGCCCAATACTACCGTACTCACAGCGACCTAACCAGCCGCAGCAAGTACAGCGGGCAAAACACTGCGCCCAAGATGCCCGACAACAGAGATAGCAAAGCCGAGACATACGTCATCGACGACGGCGTCCTCCACAAGAAGGATGGTAGCCTCACCGAGATGAACAAGCTACTCAACTCGAAGATGGCAGTGTACCACGCAGCGTAAGAGCGCAAGCGTAAGATCAACACATATAGCCGACCTTTGTGGTCGGCTGTATGTTAGGCTAGAGCAAAATTGCTGAGCGACCAGCACGCTATGCCTTGTGCCATGTATCCCAATCCGCTGAAATACTTCGTCAAAGTTATCGGGGAGGAAGCAATCGGGCATATCCTCAGGATTGTAGCCGTACTTCTGGATATCCGCCTGTGCTTGTTCGCTCACAAATTCTTCTTACGTTAGAATGTAGAGGGTAGGTTACAGCTATACCTGATCACTCATAGCAGTGTACCACTACAACTCAAGAATCAAGTGCACTAAGCCGCTATTTGGGCGACCTAAGGTCACCCTCTTGAAAATCGTCAACCTTATCGAATAGCGCCATCAAACTTTCGCGCGTAGGCATACCCATGACATCCTCCATCCATTGCCATTCTTTTTCAGAAGGTGCATACGGGCCTGCGGTAAGCTCATTCATGGCTGTCAATAAATCTGAGCATTCCCGTTGTGAGGACAATCGTGACAAGGTCGTTATAACCTTTTTCTTCGTCTCCTGGGCGGTAACTTTTACTGTTGGTTGGATTGACGTCACTCATGTGTTGTTCTCCCTTGCTATTACTTCAATAATACAATAAAATCCAATGAATGCAAGTATCTCTCCTTGCCTTCACTAAAAAATAGTAAAAAATAATTTGATCAAATTATATAAGCAGATAGGCCAAGCATCGCCACAAAAACTTCGACTCTTATAATACAAAGGGAGGCAACTATACTAGACAGAGGTGCTTCTACCTCTGTGTAAACAGCCCTTCCAGCTGCTCACCTAGCCGCACAATGTCGCTGCGCTCACCGCTGCTTACACCAGCGAGTGCCCAGGTGTTGGCGGCAATGAATTCACGTGCTACGGCGTTCATCTGCTCAAGGGTCGTACCTTTGATCTCTTGCGGCACCTTGGCATAGTCCTTCACATAGCCATCCCAGAAGAAGCGGCTGGTGTAGAATCCACTAATCTGTGCTACTGTTTGCGCCCCCATTTGGTAACGCCCCAGGCCATAGGATTTGGCTGCCTCAAGCTCGGCCTCGGTAATCTCACCACGCAGCACCGCCTGGAGCTCACTGACAATCAAAGCAAAGAGCCGCTCTGCCTTATCGCACTCTACCTCGCCACCAAAGTCCCAGCTGCTCTCATATTTGCCCACCGAGCCATCACTAAACATCCCATAGGCCATGCCCTGCTTGCGCGCCTTACCAAAGATGCGCGAATGCATGGTGCCGGTGAGGATGTGGTTGAGGCAGTCGAGCGCAGCATCTTCTTTGTCGCTGAGCTCGCGCGGGATCTCCATCGACCAGCCAAAGGTGAGATTGCTGGCCTCTTTGCGACGGATGAGGGTAGGTTTACCACTGTGAAGTTCGTCGTGCGGCACCGCAAAGCGCTCACCACGCGGCAACTGCCAGCTCTCCAGCATGCGCTTGATCTGCGCCTTGCGCCCCGCCATTTTGCCAGCAATGACAAAGCGGAGGTTATCGCTGGTGTGGGTGCGCCGGTAGTGCTCCTGAATATCGCTCAGCTGCACATGGGCAATGGTACGCACGCGCTGGTGGAAGGTGTAGATGTCATTCCCTAGCAGCTGCTGGATCTTGGGCCACAGCACTCGGTTATGATTGTTGAGATAGCCGACAAGCTCGCTGCGCACATTGCCCTTCTCGGCTTCGAGCTCCGTCTGGTTGAACTTTGGCTGAGTGATAGCCACCTGCTGCAACTGCAAAATACGCTCCCACTCAAAGTCCGCACAGTCCGCCACATATACCATGGATAGGTCGCTCGTCCAGGCATTGTGGTAGGCACCGTTTTTGATAAACTCTGCCTCGTACTCATGCTCGCTCACAAACTGAGCATTAGCACCAAAGGCCATATGCTCCATAATGTGCGCCGTCTCGTAGATGTCTTTGCTCGCAACATAGCGGTTGCCCGCTCGGAATTGGAACTGGAAGCTCATCACGGTTGCGCCAGGCACGTCGATGAGAAGGCCACGAGCACCATTCTTTAGCCTGACCTCTGTTACTGTGTGTTGCATCTAGCGGTTCTTTTTGCGATTCTGCCGCTGGGCTTTCTTTTTCTTGCGGGCGGCATTACGTTTGCGGTTGACGTCGGCAGTAGTTGGTGCCGCTTTTGTTTTGGTAAAGTCGTGGTCACGATTCGCTTCCCCACTCGTGATTTCATTCACACCGCGCTCCACCGAGGTTTCAGCCAGGCGGGTAAGCTCGGTATCGTGCTCGTTGTCAGTTGCCTCGCGAGTGATGGCATCTGTCCTGCGTACTTGGTAGATCGCGTGGAGCACCTCAGCTCGGAGGTTAGCCTGCAGGCTATCAAACAGCTTTTGCGATTCGGCGCGATACTCCACGAGCGGGTCGCGCTGACCCACACTGCGCCAGTGGATTCCTTCACGCAGGTGCTGCATATTCTCTAGGTGCTGCATCCACAGTGTGTCGAGCACCTGCAGATACACTTCACGCTCAATACCGCGCAGTAGCTCACTACCCAGTTCGTCTTCTTTATCTTGATACAATTTTTTCGCCGCATCGAGTGCCATCTTGGTCCGGACACGATCGCGCTTCTCGGTACCGATTTTCTTAATCTCGTCTTTGTCCAGTGGGAATATTGCGCCAAACTCCTCAGCAAACTTGGGGTTTTGCTTGGCTGGTACCTCTGTGAGGCTCTCGACTGCAGTGCGCAGCAGGCGCTGAATTTCTGGCTTGATGTTGTCGCCATCGAGGATCTTGCGCCGCACAGTGTAGACCACTTTGCGGTGGCGGTTGATGACGTTGTCGTACTGAACAACATTTTTGCGTGCATCGAAGTTAAAGCCTTCGACCCGCTTTTGCGCCGCCTCGAGCGTCTTGCTGACTGCTTTGTTTTGGATGGCCATGTCTTCTTCCACTCCAAGGCGCTCCATCAGGCCAGCAATACGCTCACCCTGGAAGATTCGCATCAGGTCATCTTCGGTCGAGACGTAGAATTGGGTGTCACCCGGGTCGCCCTGGCGGCCACCACGGCCCCGCAGCTGGTTGTCAATCCGGCGCGACTCATGCCGCTCGCTGCCAATCACCACCAAGCCGCCAAGTTCCTTCACCCCTGGCCCAAGCTTAATGTCTGTACCACGCCCCGCGATGTTCGTCGCTAGCGTCACAGCACCCTTCTCACCAGCGTGCGCCACAATCTCGGCCTCACGCTCATTATTCTTAGCATTGAGGATCTCATATGTAATGCCCGCTTTGTCGAGCCACTGGGCGATCAGCTCATTCTTAGCAATCGAGCCCGACCCCACCAGTACCGGCCGGCCTTGCTCATGGTACTTCTTGATGGCAGCTGCCACGGCTTTGAGCTTGGCCTTCTCAGTCTTGTAGATGAGGTCTTGGTGGTCTTTGCGGGTAATTGGCTTGTTGGGCGGCACTACTACCACATCCAGGCTATAGATCTGCTGGAACTCCTCTGCTTCAGTAAAGGCTGTACCGGTCATACCACTGAGCTTCTTATATAGGCGGAAGAAATTCTGGAAGGAGATGGTCGCCAGCGTCATACTCTCTTGCTGGACGGGCACGCCTTCTTTCGCTTCAATCGCTTGGTGCAGGCCTTCGTTGTAGCGGTTGCCGATCTTGAGGCGGCCAGTGTGTTCATCGACGATGATCACCTCGCCATCATTGGTCACCACATAGTTTTTGTCACGATGGAAGAGCGTCTGGGCGCGCAGCGCTTGGTTGATATGGTAAACGCTGCGGACATACTCGGGGGTGTACAAATTTTTTATACCAAGGAGTTTTTGCACCTTGTCGATGCCACTGTCCGTTAGTGCTACACTGGTGTGCTTTTCGTCGAGACGGTAGTCCTCCGGCACAAGCTTGGCGGCAATCTTGGCAAATTGGTAGTAACTATCAGGGTTCTCGGCCGCAGGCGCACTAATGATGAGTGGGGTACGCGCTTCGTCAATCAAGATGGAGTCCACCTCGTCTACAATGGCAAAGTTGAGCTCGCGCTGGCGCACCAGGCCAATCTCATTGACCATATTGTCGCGTAGGTAGTCGAAGCCAAACTCGTTATTCGTCCCATAGGTAATATCTGCCTCGTAGGCTTCGCGTCGTGTACAGGGGCGGAGCTTTTGCATGCGTGGGTCGGTATGGTTCTCGTTGGTATACGTACCATCGTAGAGGAAGGATGCTTCGTTAATGATCACACCAGTGCTAATGCCCAGAGCGCTATAGATCTGCCCCATCCAGCCAGCATCACGCTGCGCCAAGTAGTCGTTGACAGTCACGACGTGCACACCCTTGCCGGTCAGCGCGCGCAGGTACGAGGGCATCGTGGCGACCAGGGTCTTGCCTTCACCGGTCTTCATTTCGGCGATCTTGCCCTGGTGCAGGGCAATGCCACC
>CALIXX010000059.1 GCA_938046115.1 uncultured Candidatus Saccharibacteria bacterium
AAGCAAGTGTGCCACTGCCGTTACATACCACAAAACATCACCCAGCTCCTTAATGATCGCCTGCTTATCTGCCTCGGTTATCGTGCCCTGTTGGTCACGCAGTAGCTTCTTGAACTTCTCGAGCACCTCACCCGATTCACCGCCCAGACCTAGTACCATACCCATTAGTTGGGCATTGGCATCACCATAGGCATAGTCGCTACTCAGGGTAGTGATTGCTTGCTGTGCGTAGTCGTCGATCTTCATATGTCCTCCTTGTTATTGATCTAAAACGTCGTTAAATTCCTCAAAAAAGTATGGATCGCGAAAGAATGCCCGTGCTACAATCTGCTCCACTGCTGGTGCAAGCGTGTACTGCGCCAGTTTGTGTGGGCGTGCCCAGATGAGCCGTTCGTGCGGAGTGATATCATCAGTCGCCCCATAAAACACATGAGCAAGCGTGGTCGAGAGAATTGCCTTGTCTGCCCAAACACGAATATAGCATTCGCCCGCATGCTGCAGTACTAGGTCTATAGCGCCAAGCTTTTCCGCCGCTTCGCGCTGAGCTGCCGCTTGGATAGATCTGTCATCGATGTGGAGTTTGCCGTAAGGGAGCGTCCAGGTATCAATGTAGGGCTGCTTGGTGCGCTGTTGGAGTAAGACGTCACCATTACTATTTTGCACCACTAGCATGGTTACGATTTTAGGTTGGGTTCGAACCAGCATATTGTCTGTACTAACCCGATCGACATACGCCAAACCACGTGGTGCCAGGCTATAGCCACCTGGCACTTTTTGGACAAGCTGGTGCTGGAGTAACACCTTGAGATGATAGCTAAAGAGATTGGTATCCACCCGTGGCGGGCGCAGATCACGAAAGCGAGCCATCTTACGATAGCACAGCACACTGAGAATTCGCCTTTGGATGTGGTGGTTAATCGTATCTTGCTCAAACATGTTTGACTCAAACTATCCTATCTATCTATATTTACTATAGCACGCTATGGTAATGATATGAATAACCTGCCATACAATAGTCACCACAATAATAACCAATATAATCACACATCAACGACCTCGCTGCTAGAACACAATTATCCACCACACATATCACACGAACGAGATATCACATCATCACCTATCCAAAGCCAACTATGCCATATCGCACTGCAGAGTATAGAGATAAGCTGCGATTTGGCCGATGTAGTGCGCGTGCCACGCCAACCCGGTGGCGAGCGCGAGAATGACGCAGAGCATAGCTGGTCGCTTGCCGCCCTTGCGCCAGAATTACGCGCCTGTCTCTATCCGCAGTTGGATAATGATGCGGTGCAGCAATTTGCAACTGTCCACGAGCTGCTCGAGATTGCCACTGGCGATGTCGCAACGTTCGACCTTACCCCTGTGCAACTTTCCATCAAACAACAAAACGAGCAGCAAGCAGCCCACACATTATTACAACGTCTTCCACCCGTTATGCGTCAAGGGCTAGAGCGCTACGAAGCACAAAACACACCCGAAGCACGCTTTGTACGAGCAGTCGATAAGATTCTTCCAGTAGCGATGGATATTGTTGGGCAAGGGGTGCGGGTAGTCGAAGAGGATTATGGCATTAAAAATCTTGCTGAATTGCAAGCAGCACACGACAAACTCATCGAGAGCTTCACTCAGCGATTTGGCACAGAATTTCCTGAGCTTGCTGAGCTGTATGCAAACCTCGCTTATCATTTTGAGACATGCTATACACAAGAAAAATCTGCCGACATGATGAGTTCTCACGTCCCTGAGCGCCCTAATCAGCTCAAAGAAGTTGAGCGTAAATTTTTAGTCAATCTTGATAAGATACCAGCAGATATTGACTCATATGATCATATCGACATCAGTCAGGGCTATCTCGCGCACAGCAGTGATGGATCGGAGACACGCGTCCGGCGTTTTGGTGATGGGCAACGTTTTGAGCTCACGGTAAAATCGGGCGGTACTGTCGTGCGAGATGAGCAAAATATCATTATTAATGAAGCAACCTTTGCTTCGCTATGGCCACTCACCAAGGGTAAGCGCATCGAGAAAACACGCTACTATGTACCCTACACCGACCCTGATAGCAACGAGCATACAATCGAGCTTGATATCTACCACGGCAACCTTGAAGGAAAGCTCGTCACTGCTGAAGTTGAGTTTCGTGGCCGCGAGACCGAGGCAACACTACGTGCTGAAACATTCTGCCCTCCCGAGTGGTGCAGCACAGATATTAGTTATGATCAACGCTACAAAAATAACGCACTAGCGAGCCAGCAACACGGCATACTAGAACTCAGTCAGGTGAGTATGTAATCTTGCTACGAAGCGGTACTACTGGCCATTACCGGTCGTCGCTCGCACGCAGCCAATCGCCTTCCCTTCGCTCATCCAGCGCTGCTCGTAGGCGGTGAGCGTCTTGTATTCATCAGGTAGTGACGACTCGTGAAGATCGAAGGATAATTCACGAATCGACCACTGCCAGGCAACGAGCTGCTCCAGGCTCCAACAAAAGAAATCAGGATCGTCATGCTTGAGTAAAAGCGAGCCACCCGGCCGCAACAGCTGCTCGTACTGGCGCAAGAATGTTGGGTGGGTAAGGCGCCGACCAGCGCTGCGCCGCTTGGGGAATGGATCAGGAAAGGTTACCCACAGTTGCTTGAATGAGTGAGCAGCAAAGAGCTCGCCAATCTGATCGGCCCGAGCCCGCACAAACAGCACATTAGTGATGCCACGCTCGAGCGCTGTGTATGCACCTTTTTGCAAGCG
Source organism: uncultured Candidatus Saccharibacteria bacterium (assembly GCA_938046115.1). Lineage (GTDB taxonomy): Bacteria > Patescibacteriota > Saccharimonadia > Saccharimonadales > Saccharimonadaceae > Saccharimonas. Next base: position 2,764 of record CALIXX010000059.1, read on the forward strand.
ATCACCCTTAACATCCAGTGCCACAAACACCTCATCTGGGTGCTGCGCCGCTAGTTCCACACTAAACATCCCGGTACCAGCGCCAACCTCGAGCACCGTCGCACTCTGCCGCACCTCTGGCGTTGCCTGGCACCATTCGTCGTACTCGTAGCAGTTGGTGGCGTTATGGAACTTAGCAAAGCGATATTTCTTGCGTTTGCGAGTGATGATAAATTGCTGAGGGTCAAGATACGTCATAAGTCTATTATACCTGAATCACATGGCCTCTTTCGCGGGTGGCCCCACGCTCCACGTTATTTAGGTGAGGTATGAGAACTCACTATCTGTCTAGCATGTTTTTCACTCGAGAAGTGAGAATCGCTCTAAAAATATTGTAATACTTACATTACTGAGTAAGCTTCTAAGTTTTGCTCAGGTTATTATGCCCTACCTGAGTCGTTCCACCACCCCATCAGATAGCACTCGTACTAAGCGTGATGGTGGCGTATCAGTCGGCACAGTGCCACCATCATAATAGTAGTCGACACCATTACCAAAATACGCACGAGCTTCGGCAATAGTGCGGGCGGGCGGCTGCCCTTCGAGATTGGCACTGGGGGCGATCAACGGGCCAGTCTGGCGCAAGACCGCCTGGAGCCACGGCAGCTGCGGCTGGCGATAGGCCAGCATATCATTAGCGCGGCGTAACCACCGCGGAGCATGGGGTGAGTCGAGCAAGATGCTTGTTGGCTGGGAGGTGTTAAGCGACGGTAAGGTGGGTACATCGGCATACGTTTGGCTGGCATCAGCTACGAGGATGATGGGTGATTTATTACTATCACGCCGCTTAAGACGATACACCCGCGCCACTGCGGCTTCGTCATCTGCCCGGGCAACAATGCCATACAGCGTATCAGTCCGGAGTACTGCCACGCCACCACGCTGCAAAGTAAGCACAAGCTGGTTTAATTCATCATTCACATCTGTTATACTACCATATTATGAAGCCAATTACCTCACCTGAGATCACTGCACTAGAGATTATTATCATTATTATTGTGGCGATTGCACTGTATTGGTTGGGGCCGCGCGTGGTAATGTGGCTGACGCGGCATGCCTTCGTTACCACATATCAGCGTACGCTACCTAAGAAGGATCTCGAGAAGCGGCATAAGACACTGGGCGGGCTCTTTGCTAATGTATGGCGCATTATTGTCGTGGTGATTGCGAGCTATGCTATCTTTACTCATTTTTTCAATAGCGCAGCTCTTGCGCCGCTGTTTGCGAGCGCAGGGATTATTGGTGTCGCCTTCGGGTTTGGCGCGCAGTCACTCGTTAAGGATTTTCTCTCCGGAGTATTTATTATTAGCGAAAACCAGTATCGGGTGGGAGATATTATCGAGATCGATGGCTTTGGCGGGACGGTCGAGCGGATCGGTGTACGCTCCACGGTGATCCGCGATGTCGAGGGCAATGTCCACTTCTTCCCTAACGGCGTGGTGCAGCATGTCATCAACAAGACGATGGGCTATAGCAAAGTATACTTCACCATTACCGTTGCGCCCGACACCAACATTAGCACTGCCAGCGATATTATTAATCGGATCGGTGAGGAAATTTCTGGTGAGGAAAAATGGCAGCACAAAGTGATCGAGCCGCCACATTTCGACATTCTTGGCGACTTCAATGCGTCGTCGATTAGCCTCGTTGTTTCTGGCAAGACCCAACCATCCGACCAGTGGGCCCTCACGGCCGAGATGCGGCGACGGATCCTGCGTGAGTTTGAAAAAGAGCACATCGAGCTCGGTGCAGCCTCGCCAGGCAAGCACAAGTAACTTCTATTCGTCACTACCTTCCTCTTGCGTATGCGTGCTCACATTGCGATCAATTTGCACGGCGAATGGTCTTGATGATTGTCGTTCTAGGATCTCTATTGGTGTAGTATAATGCACTTATGAATCAGCAATTTCCCTCTTATCCTTATCAATCGCAGCCGCCAGCTCCACCTCAGGCTCAGCCTGCGCCACCAGCTCCATATTATCCACAGCAGCCAGTGCAAGCACAGCCACAGCAGCCACCGGCATGGCCAGCCCAACAGCCCAAGCCTGCACCAGCTCAGATATCACAACCGGCAACTCCAACGCCCCCAAGTAACCCTGCGCAACCAGCCGAGCAATTACCCGTTCAGCAGCCCGCACCCCTTGTTGTCCAGCCAGCAGCCCAGCCGGCACCGGCAGCGATGGATGCCAATTACAGCAGTGTTTTTGACGGCACACCACTGGTTATGGCAACGCCCGTCTCGCACTATCGCAACCGCACCGTCTTTAGCCAAGTGCCCTGCATTCTCGAATGGACGACGGCCAATCGTATCCGCGCCATCGACTTCGACTCCAAAACAAACCAAATGGTCGGCGCGGTGCTCGATATCAATCCACAGCAGATCACCAAAGCAGCTGTCGAGGCAAGCTTTATCATCATATGGGTCAATGGCCAGCGCATCCAGTTCGACTTTGCTGGAGCACATGCCCAGCTGCTGGCTGGCCTTGGCGCTGCAGTATCGCCAGGTATTGGTGGTGTTCTCTATGGGCACAATGTCGAGCGTGCACTCGACAACGACTACGACTGGTGGTGGGCTGCCATTCAAGCCTACGCACCCTATGCTAAAATTATTGACGGCTTCGAGCGCGACGCGATGATTATCAACAATGGCGTCAACATTGGCCTCATCATAGCTTTTGTGACACCAATCATAGTAGTACTTATCGCCTTTATTATGGCATTATTATCATAAAACCAGATGACTCCAGCAAGCTGATTGACTTATTTTCTAATAAACAACAGTATCCAAGACACCATATAATAGATACAGCAAATGCAGGCATACTCCTGCATTGTTACTTCTATAGGAAGTCTACAACCAAAAATATATACCGTAAAACATATTCGTACTTGCCGATCTCAAGTTATATAGTATAATACTTCCATGAATCAGCAGCCCGCGACACCTGTATACCCGCAAACCACCTTATACTACCCACCAACACCAACTATGCAACCCGCACCACCAATTGGTCGGACTCCTGTTGCAGCAAACCCTCTCCCTCAGCCCATTATGCAGCCAATGCAGTTACCTACTGCCCAATCATTGCAACCTACTATTGAGGCTAGTTATAGCAGCGTCTTTGATGGCACACCACTCATTGCAGCAACATTTGTCTGGTATAGCACTGGTTATTTCAATGAGACACCCTGTGTTCTCGAATGGACGAGCACCAACCGTATCCGTGCTATTGATGTAGATGCTTCGATGGGTCAATCAATCGGTGTTATCTTTGACATCGACCCACAGCAGATTACCAAAGCAAGAACTGAGTCAAGCTTTATTATTATCTGGGTCAATGGTCAACGCAACCAATTTAACTTTGCCGGAGCGAACACGCGATTACTCAACGCCTTGAGCGCCGGTGTGTCACCTGGTATGGGAATCCTTTATTATTCCCATACCGTTCAAGATGCTCTCAATAACCACTACAACTGGTGGTGGTGGAATATTCAGACATACGCACCATCTGCCAAATTCGTTGATGGTGACGACCAAGGGCTCAAGATTGGCGTTGCTATTGGTCTTGCAATACCTTTCATGGCTTTTGTTCTTGCAGTTATTGTAGTTATTATACAGATGGCATCACACCACCCTTAAAGAACTCCCAGGTTTTGTGCTGAGCTTGAAGGTGCTAACGCAAAATCTGCGTAAGATAGTGGCCAACCGGAGCGACACAAGAATTTAATTCAATCTAGGCAAACTATTTGACCAATCTCCTCTGATGCGTCATAATGGGGAGCTATGAAGCGCACTTTTCTTGCTGTTGTTATAGTTGCTACTGCTGCACTTGGCTCTCCGGCCTATGCCGAGCCTGCTGCGCCACTCAGCAATGATCAACTCACTCAAATAAAACAAAACTGCGTCCGCGTCAAGTCTACCCTGCGGCGCATCCATGCCAATGACGGGCTTGTCCGCGTCAACCAAGGGCAGCAGTATGAGGTGATTGCCACCCGTCTGATGGCACCACTCAATAGCCGCATTGCCCTCAACCGGCTCGACGGTGTGGAGCTTGCCAAGACAACGGTAGAGTACAATACTCAGCTTGCCGCCTTCCGCAGCGAATACCGCCAGTATGAGGAGAAACTGTCCGAGTTGCTACGGACTGATTGCACCGATCAGCCCGTCGAGTTTTACTACCTCATCAAGCCAGTGCGTGAGCGTCGCAAGCGAGTGGCCGATGTTGCCTTGCGGCTCAACCAGCTACTGAGCCAATATGGCTCACAGTTCGACGTATTTTATAGTAAGCAATTCCCAGCCAAGAAGGAGGTACCGAGTGCCCAGCAGCCAGCCCAACCAACCCAATAAGATCGACTTCGAGCACCAGCTAACCACCATGCGCGAGCACCGTTTTTTGGTGATGATCTGCGGGGTGATCGCTATTGCAGGCGTCATGGTGTGGATCGCCATGGATATGTACAACACCAGTGGCGCAGCGCAGGTTGATCTCAGTCGGCCTGGCTTCCAGGAGGTGCGCAAGCAAGCCGCTCGCGATGCCGAGCCCGAGACGTACAAAACTGAGGGTAGTATCACGAAGCAATCGCTCGACGAGTTCAAAAAAATGTACCAGCAGCGCCGCAGCAAGATCGCCGATGGTACCTTTGACCCAAACGTCCTGAGTGACGAATCACTCCAGCTATTCTCTACCAATAGCGACACCGAGAATCAGCAACAAACGCAAGCGCCAGCTGAGCAGCAATAGCGCCTCACGCTGGTAGCGCACCTAAAACTCGCTTTAGTAACAAGCGAGTTTTATTTTTCTATTACTCTACTTTTACCTCTGTAGAACGGCTGAATATTTTAGAGGGAATGCTCAGCGTTATTTATATTTACAAAAGAGAATGAGAAGTAGGATCTTAAGCTGCAGATAGCTAGAACTACACAGCGTAAGCCAACATAATTTGACATTGTTACCCCTTTCGTGATATAAGATAGTTAATATGACTCGCTCAAAATCCGAAGTTGCGCCAGACGGCTCAACCCAAACACCAGAAGGTTTACCACGCCGCAAGGTATTAATGATGGCTTAAGCCAAATTATTGCAGCAAGTAAAGGCGAGTTT
>CALIXX010000060.1 GCA_938046115.1 uncultured Candidatus Saccharibacteria bacterium
GATATTACGGTCATTCTGGAAGGCCAGGCGCGTACCCTTGCCCTGGGTATTGGATGACCACTGGGCAGCACCGGTGTGGCTGTAGAGCACCAGGTTGCCATCCTTTTGGAAGGTGAGGATAAATTCGCGGCCACCGCTGGTTTTGCCCGTCGTCAGGCAGAAGTTGTTTGGCGTAAAGTTGACGGTCTTGTTACCCCAGTTGAAACTAGCCGTGCGTTCATACACAGCCTTCGTCTTTTTATCATAATACTCACCGCCACTCAGCTGCCAGTGGTAGGTGTCGAAAAATTCATTCTTGGGGCCGCCTGCAGCACCTAGGCCACGACCGTCCTCGGTTGTCTTCCAGTATTCGTATGAGTTCATGCTTTTGACTCGGCCGATCATTGCGCTACACGTATTGCGAGCGTCGGTGATCTCGCGCTGGGTTGCACCAGCTTGTGCACCACCAAAGCACACCAATGCAGCCGCCACTGCCGCACCGGCCAGCGGGTAGATTGCTAACTTTTTCATTGTCATCACTCCTTTGTAGAGAAGAGTTAGGCTAATATATGCGTTGATTATAGCCGATGTATATAAAACAAAAAAGACATAAATGATGCACAATTGACAACTATCTGAGATACCTCTGTTTCTCTACACATAAGAATACCACACTCCCCCGCTTCTTCTCTCTAATACAAACCATCCACCTACCAAAACCCCGCACCATTATCTGATGCGGGGGGATAAGCACGCTAAGCGAGACACTTACTCACTAGCGACAAGCGCAGGTTAGTTATCAAACGTTCCAACGATGTTGACGTGGTTTCGTATGCCATCGCCTTGTGCTTCGTTGGTGACTGTGAATGAGCCATAGGTAGCGCGCTGTGGGTACTGTGGCGAGGCCCAGTTGGTCTCGGGGATACCCTCGATGGTGCGGTCGGTCGCCCGCAGGGTGAGCACACCGGTGTTTTGCGGCTTGGTTGTGGTGCGACGCGACGCATGGAACCACTCTGGTGTTTGCTGCGCCTTGGCATAGCCGTGCCACCAACGCTGGCCAGGCTGAGCAATCTTAGCACCGCGGCGTGGTGTACTCCACTGCCAGCTCGATGCCCAGATGGCTTTGTTGTTCTTGTCATACACGACGATGTTGCGATCGCCCTGGAAGGCCAGGCGCGCACCCTTGCCCTGAGTATTCGATGCCCACTGAGCCGTACCAGTGTGGCTGTAGAGTACTAAGTTGCCATCCTTTTGGAAGGTGAGAAGGAGCTCGCGGCCACCCGTCGTCTTGCCACTACTCAAGCAGAAGCTCCCTGGCGCAAAGTTGACTGTCTTGCTCCCCCAGACAAAGCGCCCGCTGTTGGCAAATGATTCGTTGGAGGCCCAGTCGTACACCTCTGTGCCGGCCACCACCCAGCCATGCTGCTGGCGAAAGCTGTTGGTTGCATCGGCGCTGTGGTCTTCTGGGTAGCCCTCCGGCATCTTCCAGTAGGCATATGCATTGGCCGCCTTGACCTGCCCTACCACTGTGCTACACGCCGCCCGCGCTGCACTGAGCTCTTGCTCGGTAGCATGAGCTGGCGCACCACTCAGGCACACCATGGCTGCGGCCACTGCCACGCCTGCCAGCGAATAGTTAATTAACTTCGTCATACACCCTCCTTCGTGTTAGGTTGTTGTGCCTCTAGTATACCCCACTATCCTCTGTTGTAATAGCCCAAAAGACCACCCCTTATTACCCCATCTCTGTAGCGGTGTAAAAACCACATCGTGCTGTGGAAATAGCGTGGATAACTGCCCACACTGCGAGAATATACAGTGCTCTCTCGCCCTGGCAAAAATATGCATTATGCAGCGAGTCTTGCAAGATTATGGGACTAACCCCTTGCAAAAAACTAACCATAAGCGTTATAATCATGCTCATAACGTTTTTAGACAAAAACAGGGGGGACAAAACGGTGATAAAAAAAGCAATTATTGTGCTTGCGGCACTTGGTAGTGTTGTGTTGCTTGCACTTCTCTATCATGGCACAACACATGCCGACCAATGGGGTATGGTGTGGCACGACGAGTTTACTGGCTCGGCTGTGTCTGGCGAGTGGGACATACTGAAGCAAAATACTGACAACTTACGCAATACCCACCTCGCCTACAGCCCAAATAATCTCAAGGTTGCCAACAGCCATCTCGAGATTACCACGCAGCGCCACTGCGTGAGCAATTTGAACGAGCCGCTCACCAGTGCCAACATGAGTGAGCAGCCCTGCCCCAGCGGCACCACAACGCGCTACCTTAGTGGACGAGTTAAGAACAAGGCCAAGGTTGTCGATGGCACTAAGCCATTCCGAGCAGAGATTCGGGCGAAGTTTAATTGGAATGGTAAGCGTGGCACACGGCCGTCGCTGTGGATGGTAAGCGGCAATACCCTGCAAAACTGCAACGACAATCCCAAGGCCAACGACCCATACGGCGAGCTAGACATCATCGAGTGGTACTCATCCACACCAAATTACGCGTGGTCGACCACCCATATGTCGTGCTACCACCATGGCGCCGATGGCAAATGGAAGACTGGCTGGCGGACGCGCGCCCTCTCGCACAGTGGCGAGCACTATGCCGGTGCGCGGCCAGGCTCGTTTGCATACGAGTGGCACACCTGGGCCGTTGAGTATGATGGTACGACGGTCAAGTACTTTGTAGACGACCAACCCATCAAGGTATATCGCTACCATGTGAGCCCTACCGACGATGGCAACATCCTCCCCAGGACGGATGCCGAACCACTGACGAAGGTCGCCAGCCAAGAGAATATCAATGGTGCATTCCACCGCGGCTGGCAATTCATCCTCAATGACTACGTCGAGATTAGCAAAAACCTCAGCCCTATCGACCCATCTGAGCCATTCCCCACCCAGACGATGCTGATCGACTATGTGCGCGTCTTCCAAAAGGGTGCGGGCACGCAGCCACCTGCAACAGTAGTGCCCGAAACCGGCACAAAATGGGCCAAGCATGATGCCGCGGGCGACCGCAAATGGTCTGCCCTTGCCAGCTCGGCCGATGGGAGCAAACTGGCAGCTGCCGCCTGGGGTGGCACAATCCACACCTCTCGCGACGGTGGCGCGACCTGGACGGAGCAGCCAAAGTCTGAGGTGCGCAACTGGGTGAGCATTGCCAGCTCGGCCGACGGGAGCAAGATTGCGGCACTCTACGACTGGGGCGGCTACATCATGACATCGCAAGACGGCGGTGCAACGTGGCACAAGCACGCGATGAGTGGGTCGATCAACTGGATGTCGATCGCGAGCTCGGCTGATGGTAATAAGCTGGTGGCTGTCGCCAAGGATCACGTTATCTACACCTCGCGCGATGGCGGTGCAACCTGGACGGAGCAGCCAAAGTCGGGCAGCCGCAAATGGCGCGCCGTCACAAGCTCGGCCGACGGTAATAAACTAGCCGCAGTCGTCGAAGGCGGTGCTATCTATACCTCCTTAGACGGCGGCAAGACCTGGACAGAACGCGCCCAAGCCGGCAGCCGCACCTGGACATCAATTGCCAGCTCGCCCGATGGCACAAAGCTCGTCGCAACAGCTGCTGGTGGTAACGTCTACATCTCGACCAATGGTGGCGCGACGTGGACGGAACGCAGCGTGGACGGCCGGCACAACTGGACAGCGGCAACCATCTCGGCCGATGGCAGCACCCTCGCTGCAACAGCTGGCGGTGGTGGTTATATCTACGTATCGACCGACGGCGGCGCAACGTGGGTGGCTCAGACGTCGCCTGGCGTGCCCAACTGGTCGACTCTTGCCAGCTCGACAGATGGGAGCAAACTCGTAGCTGCTGCCTATGGTGGCATGGTATACACCACTACCCAGCAGATAGAGGACGGCACACTGGCCGCTGCCGAGGCTGCTGTAGCCCGAGCCGAAGCCAGCAAGAACCCAGCAGACATTGCTACTGCCCAAGCTCGCATTGCGGCCGTCAAGGATGCACGCAAACAAGCTGCTCTCCAGGCTCGGCTTAACGCCATCACATCAGCCCCATCAGCCCCATCCACACCAACACCCAAGCAGCCAAATCAGCCAACCAACTCAACTACCATTACCCAGCCACACGGCGGTGCGGTATCGCTCGCTACAGCCGGTACACCCTGCAGCCATATTGCTTCGGCCGAGCCGGCAACCGCCCCCGCACAGTACCAAGGCCGGGTTCTGCGCAACAGCGTGCGCTTCACCATCACCTGTGCTGGGCAGACCGCTCACACTGGCTACACCACCCATGTAGCACTCACACTAAGCCAGCACTATCGCGACCCAAGCCGCCTCACCGTGCTCAAGCTGGCCAAAGGTGGCTCAGTCATCGAAGACATCACAAGCCGGATCAACTTTGGCACAAACCCGAGCGGCACACGCACAACAATTGCCTACGATGTGACCGACGGCGGCTTTGGTGACGAAGATGGCACTGCCAACGGCACGATCCTCGACCCCATCGCCATCTACGAAGATACATCGCACACTGGCTCTACCAGCAACTCATCGCGCCCTAGTGGCCTCCTTGCCAACACTGGCGACAGCCTCTTCCCCACCGCCCTCGCTGCAATTGCACTGGGCAGCGGCGGGGTGTGGATGCTCCGCAGGCGGCGCTCGTAGCGCACTACTACCCCACACAGGTACACCTCGGCTTGGATACTATGCTATCCAAGCCGATTTCTTTTGCCTCCTCGCGCGTATTAGTCTGTGTATGCAAGCTTGCTAATATGAGCGAAATTCGCATTGGTTGGCAGTGTACGGCTAGCACTCTAGTCGTCCCCACGCTGCTTTGGGTAAGAATAAGAGCAAGCTATGTGATATTTCCCCTCCAGCCCAAACTGCCCTCAATAGGCGCAGTGCTATTCGTCGGCTCGGTGCGATCGCTCACGCTGCCGTTGATGCACTCATAAGGCTGGTGCACTAGTGATCGACACCGAGACACGCCACACGGGAGGTAAGCTCTATCGGCGGCCACCATCTCTAGCATCATAACCGCGCACAGCCAAAGGCCACACCAACACGGTCGTGGCCCACCTATTCTCACCCAAGAGCCCCTAGCAGCGCGCTAGTGCTGGTACTCGACCTATGCAAGGTATTTATCTTGCTGCTTATCTTCAAGCACGGCTATGCTATATCGCTGCTACGTCAGTACCCGAGCCGCTCAATATAATATAATTACTCTAATACAGGCCACACTCTACCCTGCCAACCAAAAAAGAGAAAGGCATACTGTATGCCTTTCTCTTGGGTATAGAGACGCTGTAGTGCAGTGCTCTAGTTCTTGCGGCTCTTGATGAACCAGAAGCTTCCGGCGCCAAGACCACTGGCTGCGAGTGCAGCAACGAGCCATACGCTGTCGCCGGTGTCGGCGAGAGCTGGACCTTCGTGCTTAGCAGGAGCGGCAGCCTCTGCTGCTGGTTTAGCTGCAGGTGCTGGGTTGGCTGCTGGTGCTTGTTCTGCAGCTGGAGCCGGCTCTTCTGCTGGTGCAGGTTCTACGGCTGGCTCAGCTGGGGCTGGATTTGCAGGCGCGGGTGTAGCAGGTGCAGGATTGGCAGGTGCCGGGGTAGCTGGTGCTGGGGTTGCGGGCACAGGTGTGGCCGGAGCAGGATTTGCAGGCGCGGGCGTTGCGGGCGCAGGGTTTGCCGGAGCAGGATTTGCTGGGGCCGGAGTCGCAGGTGCGGGCGTCGCTGGAGCGGGGGTAGCTGGTGCTGGAGTGGCCGGAGCAGGTGTAGCGGGCGCAGGATTGGCCGGAGCTGGGTTAGCCGGTGCCGGGTTTGCCGGAGCGGGGTTGGCGGGCGCGGGGTTTGCCGGAGCTGGCTGCACAACTGGCTTGTCCTTAGCTGTTGCTGTGTTGATGTTGCCACCGTTGAGTGCTGCAGCGAGGTTAGCCCCGTCGTTCGACATAACAACAGCCGACCACGCACCGGTAGCAGCGCTGTCATTTTCCATCCAGGTTACACCACCGTCATCTGAAGTGTAGATCTTGCCACCATTGACGGTTGCAGCAAGCTTCATACCATCAGCCGAGCTAGCGATTGATGTCCACTTCTGGGTGCCAGCAGCTGCTTGCTCTGTCCAGGTGACACCGCTGTCTGTCGAGGTGTAGACAACGCCGTCGGCAACAGTTGCAGCAAGCTTAGTGCCATCAGCCGAGCCGGCGATCGATGTCCACTTCTTCGCACCTGGGTTGGCTTGCTCTTTCCAGCTTGCGCCAGAGTTAGTAGAGGTAAATACCCCACGGTTGGTTGCCACAGCGGCGAGCTTGGTGCCATCGGCCGAGCTCGTCACAGACACCCAGTCACCAGCAGCTCCTGGGAGACCATTTTTCGTCCAGGTAGCACCTGAGTCATTCGAAGTGTACATGTAGCCACCCCATTGGTAAAAGGCAGCGATCTTACTACCATCAGCCGAGCTGGCAAGAGCCGTCCACTTTTGCGGCGCAGGAAGGCCGGTTATTGGTCGTTCCTTCCAGGTGACACCACTGTCTGTCGAGGTGTAGACATTCCCGACATTCACTGCTGCAACGAGCTTGGTGCCGTCTGTCGAGCCAGCCATTGCCGACCAGTTCTTTGTGCCAGAGCCAGCTTGGTCCTTCCAAGCTACCTCTTGGGCGGCACGTGTGGGCTGGGCAAACAATGCCACCATAGCGGCTACCGCCACCAGGCACCCAGCCTGAGACACGCGAGCGAGCGTTCTCCATTTATTATACTTTGCTTGCCTGAGTTCCCTCATGCAAAACCCTCCTTTTCTGTTGTGAAACACAACACCTTAAATATAACGTTCGCATTATAACACTATTGTGCTTATGGTAACAAGGGGTAATCGAGCGGTGATCGGCAGTATATTTCGCTACGTGCTACGAGTGGTGGTATTTGTCGTTGTTGCTGGAGCTGTATTTGGTAGCAATCCACCGCACCATATGGTATACCGCAAACCCCACTACGAGCAGCAGCGATAGATACACGAGTACGAATTTTGCCATAGTCGCTACTGTTGCACTAGCCACCAGTGCTGGGTTCGCGAGTGCCGGAAATTGGCTCAGCATGAGCGCAAAAGCTATATTCTCCCACCAGTCGCAAGCAGCAGCCACCACAGGCAGCACAACTATCCACCGAGCCCAGCTCAGCTTCCGCCGCAGCGGGAGGCGCCGAACAAAAAACGCCAATGTGCAAGCATAAAACACTGCATAGATAACTGCATAACAGGCGTCAATCGGCAAAAAGATATGGAGATACGCGCTTCTACCAGCCTCACCCAGAGCGGCCAATGTATGATTGATGTGGGCGGCACTATTGCCAAAGTTAAGGTCGAGAATTGCCGCACCACCAGACACCTGCGACACATACCAAGCTGCCTGCCGCATCGCAGCCATACCAAGGAGAAAAATTACCAGCAATCCCCCAATATGGCGAAGCTTTAGCTTTACTGCTTGAATACGACGAGTTACATGCATGATTTTATTATACCTCTATAGTAGTTTAGCGGAATCGACCCTCCTGGATGAGACAGTCCGCTTATGCTCGCTCCGTGACAGATGCAAAAGCAGTGCTTATATAGCAAGCCACAAATACTACCAGCCACGCCACAAGCGAGACAACGCCTACTGCTGAGCTAGCCAACAGCGAACTCCCGCCAACGACCAGAAGTAGCATAACTTGCGAGAAGCCATTAAACGTCCCGTGCAGCACAGCAGCGAGCCACACGCTTCTGGTTCGCTCAACGACAAAACCAAGCACAAGCGACATCACCACACAAAATCCAATGAACAACACCGATCCCGGAAGCGCATTCGCTGTGCCATAGTTATACCCTAGGGCAATCAGCGGAATATGCCACAACCCCCATAGCACGCCTATTGTCGCATATTTCTTGCAAAATGACAGCCCAGCAAACGCCTGCGCGAGGTAACCACGCCACAGTATCTCCTCTGTCATCGCAAAGATCGCATTTACCGTTAGCCCAGCCGTCAATGCACCAAAGATACCAAGCGGCAACATAGCAAGCGGTGTTGGTGGCATATTCATCGCGCTGGTATCGACTGACGTGCCGATGAGCTTCTCAAGGTTGTGCACCAAGTGTCCATTAGTCGTTGCCAGGTGCCCAAAAGTCTCTGGCCACAGCCAGCCAAGAACCGCAACGGAACCAATCATCAATACTGCCCAGGCCAAGAATAGCCCAGCGACCAGTGCATACTTCTTCACGGTGATGTGCTTTAATGATAACAACGCACGAAATGGTATTGGTATGCCAAGCATAAATCGACTCAGTAAGAGCGTATACAGTGGTACCGGCATATACAAAACCGCGATGTACGCCAAGCGCAATGCTAGCGCTACCGGCGGCGCGCTACTACTCGTCGCAGCTATAACCGCCCAGTAGCCACCTCCGGCGAGTGCCGTCAAGAGAAAGAGGGTGATGAGTACTTTGTTGCGATGCTCTTTTTTAATGAGAGGGAGTGAATTGTATGTTTTTTCTGTCGTGTTACTCATATGTATACACCTAGCCTTTTGTGATTTTGTTCGTATGAGGTGATTATACCACTCTGAAGCTTTTCTCGCTATTTACTTATATAGATAATTGTCCACCATAACTAGATTAGCTCATTTGCTTTATTCTTCTATCGTCGTTACAATAGAGCTACTAAGACGAAAAGGTTCCGAACGGTTAATTGCCTAAGGACCCTTTTCTATTTAGTGCCGGACAGCTAACTTACTGCCTCAAGCTATACAACCGCCATCTCCTCCCCCATCGCCTGCACCTGCCACTGGCGTTCGTGGGTGATAGCGGCCCTATCGCTGGGATAAAGGAGATTGATGACCTTGATGGCGTAGTCACTGGCCACCATGGCGTGCTCTGGCATGTGGCCAGTGCCGATGCGAGTCACTTACTGTAGTATATTTATCCAACACTCAATACTCTCTTGGCCACTTGTTACTTTACTGATCTCAGCGGCTTTATATAAGAAATTTTGGCAATCAATGATTATACCAAAAACCTCGACGAGAGACGGATTCAAGTCGAGGCACTATACAGTTGTTGCCATTTCTTGTGCGCCGCATATGCCCGATCGGTCGCGTCGTAGCCAGTGCCTTGTAGATCATCAGGGCTGATGAGCATCACATCATCACCCTCCTCTCCTGGCGCAAAGTCGAAGTTCTCGGGCCAAACGCGGCAATAAAAACAGATTTGATACGCATCAAGCCGCTCAATGTATATCTGGTCCGATGCGTCAAAGATTTGATAGCGCACATCGCCCTGGTAGCCAACTTCTTCATACAGCTCGCGCTTTAGCGATGACTCAATCGTCTCATTATAATCCATCCCGCCACCAGGCAAATCCCAAAACGGCCGATCGATTTCTTTGACGACCAAGATCTGCCCAGCGTCGTTATATATTAATGCTTTGAGGGAGATACGGTAGAGGTAATCATGGCGGACTACTCCGTCTGCATTTTGCGTAATGAGGTGTCCATTGGTATTTTTTGGCATGAGAGTAATTATAGCATACTTATTTCTTTCTCACTATTTGCTTATATTCCTCTTTTTGTTGCACTGAAACCATTACGACGAAAAGTACCGAACGGTTAGTCATTTAGCTTGTGTTGCATCTACCAAGTACGTTGATGACTCATTGCCACCAGTTACACTCGAGGTGATTCAGACAGACACCGCGTGGCGTGACGAAAACCGATTCGCCCACTACTCTTATTGATATCTTGGAGCGACAGCATAACACAACCGTCGTTGCCCCATACGACATACGGAGCATACAGAGACTGCTCTGGTGCTTTGCAGTATGCTCCATAGACTTGATAGCTCGGTGCTTGTGACTCTCCTTCGATAATCCGACTCAGCTCAGCAGTCAGGGCTTCTGCGATGGTTTGGCTGTCGTAACCATACCGCTTATAGAGATTCGGGTCTTTATCTAACGGAGACCGATCCTGCCCTTCTGTAGCTACTGTATGCATCTGATCGGAGTTTTGCTTCTGCTCAGACTTACGAAAAGAAGGAAGCGGAATCCCTCCAACCGAAAGGCCTGGAATAGTCAAGGTCAGTTTTGTATCTTTCCATTTGCCTTCTTCGGATGACTGTTGACCGCTCCGACCTATGAGCGCAGTCGCCACCTGCGATAGTGTCTGTTCGACCGACGGCTCAGGCCCTTTTATATCGACCCAATCTAGCTTGTGAACTTTTTGGTAGCTCATCCCTCGAAACCGAGGCTCTTGCCTACCAGCAATAACACTTGCCGTACAGGGGATGCCATCAGGGCTATAAAAAACCGCTGTACCCTCGGGAATTGTATTAAATCTCGGCCACGCATCATGGGATAGACTCCTGCGGACATGTAGGCCATATACCGTTCGCTTCATATCGTGTGTTGTATCAATTTGCTGCCGCAACGGGTTATTCTCGATGCTATCATCTTCCATCACTCGCCGAAAGGCTTGCTCCCATAGCTTGCGGCTGAGATTATACGGCGTTACAACAACACGTGGGTCATCCTCACGCTCTTTGAGTTTTTCATACCGATGAGCCAGACGCAAAAGTCCTCTTGCGGCACTCGTGCCAAGCGGCGCGCAGCTTTTTAGCCCCATCTCGTGATATGGTTTACCCGTCGCATAGCTAATGATACGAGATGTCGATCGCAGCGCCTGAAAGAAAGACTCGCCGAATTCCCGATACTCTTCCTTGTCGAAGATCTCACTCTTTGCTTCCTCAACGAACGAGATCTCACCGCGCCGATCTTGTGAGACAAACGCGATATCTCGCTGATCTTGAGGTAACCCCTCTCGGGGCTTCTCCATCGCCTCGAAAGACACGCCTTCTTTTGGGATGATAAGTCCCATCTCTTCACCTGTTACTGAGCATGTGTGTGACTTCCAACCTCTCGGGATAGATTTCTCTCCGCTCATCGGTCGCTCCTTCTATTTATAATTCAATTACCGTTTTGTGTTTATTATATTGTGATATTATCGTTTCGGCAAGGGTGCTTAGATCTGAAGCTTGAAACCATGAGGTGTTTGCTTAAGAGCTCTTCTATGTGCCTATTATAGACCTCATTGACTAGCCGTTGTGTGTATTTTCCACGATATCCTTTATCTGTCGAGATGTAGTATCATTAAATTTTACTAATTTTTCCTTATAACCATCTAATAGCTTCTTATATTTACTGTTGGGATTTTCTTCGATTCCTAGTATGTATTCTAGGCGTACTATTACCCTTCTAAAACTACACTATCTCTTGTCCTATTCGTTGCATGATTGCTTTATTTATAATAACTTTGATCGTATTATTCACATTAACAATACTCACGCGTGAGAAAAAATCTATAGGGCCCATCTCTAGACATAACTTACCAATAAATTCATCCGCGAAAGACGAAGATATAATATTGATGTTAGTAAAATCTAACTCGATGCTTGGTGCTCCCAAGAGATAATTTACTACTTCATTACGCATTTTTATTCCAGATTGTCGTGTACCAAACCCAGATTTATACCCAGATAGCGGATACTTAATTTGATCACCATGAGTATTTAAGACACTATATGTTTTTATTGAATCTGGTTTATGACCTCCCAAAACGTCTGTTAGATCTATAGGCTTCGAATAGTCAAAGGTAAAATCAACTACTGTACCTCCTTTACTCTCATTTAGATATGGATAACCAACAAAGTTAGCTTTCTTATCAACATAAAACATAAAACCACTACTACCTAGTCTTAGACGGCCTTCAGTTTTAGCAGCTATTTCATGAAGACCCCATAGACCATTCCCTTGGCCAATGCTAGGATCACGCGTACACCCTTCTCTTAGGGCCATCTCTAGAGCATCTTTCGGGCTTTGAGGAAAGCTCATTTCAGACTCTAAAAAACTCTTATATATTCCCCTACCAGCATCGGCAACGCAAAATGCAACAGTTTTATTGGATGAATGTACTTGCCCCATAACAAATCCCGCCTCGGTATTTGAGTGCTGTATGACATTATCCATCACCTCATTCAAACACCACTCCAACCAATTAAGGAAATCAGACGAAGGAAACGTATCTTCCTGATATATGTCGTCCATATATTTAGTTACTATTTTGCTTACGTCATCAGATGACTCAAAGCACCAAACTTTATTAAGCGCTCGTGGGTAATTATCTATCTTCTCAGCTACTAAGGGTTCGATTAAACCAGTATGCTCTATATTAACTACATCATCACCTTCTATTCTAAAAGAGATATTGGTTTCGTGATTCTTCATATTATCAATAAAAGCGGCCATCGGAACTATAAGATTTGGGTAGTGTGCCTTTTCGTTAGGTTGTAGCTTTGAAAAATCTATAATAACCTCTTCAAAGCCCTGTCTGCGAGCATCAACAGCACAACAAATAAAATCATATACCGCATATGCATAATTTAATCTTTCTGGATATATGCGATCTTTATCACGATTAATATACCTGTCATGGTTTGGGACGCGCCGGTTCTGTTTCCCTTTTTTATAATTAAATGTCTTCACACTTCTACCCATAATAATTTTTAAATATTCACCCGCTTCTGCTCCGTCGTATCCCGCTCGCGCACGGTGACAGTGCCATCCTCGAGCGTCTGGAAGTCGATGACCACGCAGTGCGGGGTGCCGATTTCGTCTTGGCGGCGGTAGCGTTTGCCGATGTTGCCGTTGTCGTCCC
>CALIXX010000061.1 GCA_938046115.1 uncultured Candidatus Saccharibacteria bacterium
AAGCGCTCGAGCGGTGGGTGCTTTGCGGCAGCAATGGCATCGATAAGCTTCTGCGCCGAGACCTCGGCAAAGCGATCGAGCTGGAGCAGATCCTCCTTCTTCAGCATATAAATATCGGCTAGGTCGTGCACCAAGCCAGCCTCGACTAGTGCAGCGACATTCTTCTCGCCAAGTGTGTCGATATCTAGCGCCCCCTTGGAGGCAAAGTGCGTGAGGGCGCGCGTGAGAATGAGCGAGCTACTGGCACCACGCACTCGGTACACTGCCTCGCCAGCAGGCCGCTCGAACTGCAGCTCGGGATATTGGCGCTGAAGCTCGGCCGGGTAATCAATCGGCTTGGTATTGGCTGGGCGCAGCTCTGGTAGCACTCGCTCGACCTGCGGGATGATATCCCCCGCCTTGAAGATCACCACAGTATCGCCACGCCGCACATCGAGCCGGGCAATCTCGTCGGCATTGTGCAGGCTGGCGTGCTGCACCGTCGTGCCGGCCACGACGACTGGGTCGAACACCGCCACTGGTGTGGCAGCACCCGTCCGGCCAATGCTAATGACGATATCGCGCACGATGGTAGTCGCTTGCTCGGCTGCATATTTGTAGGCCACTGCACCACGCGGATTCTTACCCACCATACCCAGGCGGTCGTAGAGAGCGCGATTGTTGATCTTGATCACAAGGCCATCGGTATTAAACGGCAAATCACGGCGCTGCTCGCCCCACTGCTGGACGAAATTCATTACCTCGGCTAGGTTGGTAAAGACAGCCGCTTGCTGGTTACGTGTGATACCTAGTGCTGTCAAGGCATCATAAGCGTAGCTATTGGTCGGCACCTCAGCCGCATCATCACGGATGACATCGTAACCCCGAAAATGGAGTGGGCGCTGCGCCACGAGTGCTGGGTCAAGCTGGCGGATAGTGCCAGCCGCGAGGTTACGCGGGTTAGCAAAGGCTGGCTGGCCAGCAGCTTGCTGCCGCTGGTTGAGCGCCGCAAAGTCGCGCTTGAGCATGACGATTTCCCCACGGATCTCCGTCCTACCCTGCAGTAAGTGCTCAAAGCCAGGTGCTTCACGCAGGCGCAGCGGCACATTGCGAATCGTCCGCACATTATTCGTCACATCCTCGCCAACGTAGCTATCGCCCCGTGTGACAGCCTGCACCAGCACGCCATCATTATAGATAAGCGCGCAGGCCAAGCCATCCATCTTGATATCGGCAAAAAACTCGTGCTTGTGCCCCGGCAAGAGCTTGTCCATGCGCTGCACCCACGCCTCGACCTCTGCCGTGTCGAAGACATCATTGAGGCTAACCATCCGCCGGCGATGCTGCACCTTGACGAAGCCACCTTTGAGGACGTTGCCAACCCGCTGGGTAGGCGAATCGGGCGTGATGAGTGCAGGGTGCGCGGCCTCGAGCTGTTTGAGCTCGGCAAAGAGGCTATCATACACCGCGTCGCTTACGCTGGGTGCATCAAGCACATGGTATTCATAGCTATAGCGATTGAGTAGCTGACGCAGCTCAGCACTGCGCTGAGCTGGCGACAGATTGGGTGATGCTAGATGTTTGTCTTGTGTCATAGTGGTTCCTTACTGCTTTAGTATAGCGGAATTTAGCGGTGGGCGCAGCTTTTTTAAACAGGTTCGTGTAAAGCTAGGCTTCTTGGATGCTTAATTTATAACAGTATAGGTACTACCATTTGAATACCACCGTTATCGCTTTGCCCCCGTTAGCTCCACCTCCCCATCACTTCATCCGATGGAGTGTGAAAACTCGTTGTAATAACGAGTTTTCAGCCCAGCGCAAGAGGTCGATGTCTGGGAGACATCGACCCTTATAGCGATCTATCGGAGGGAGTGTGGGGAGATGGAGCGTGAGAAAACAGGTTGATTTGATACCATATCCTCTAGCAAAATAAGTATGCATCTACCCTACCATTGAATTCGAGAGTGCTATTAGTAAGTATAAGACAAAGAACCTCAGCTTTTTGCTATCACAAAAGCCACTACGCGGCCAAGCGAAGCTCTCTCCACCACTAATCGCCCAAAACTAGGCCTCAAGCAATACTACTGCGAGAGTCGCCCACCCTACGCTGGCGCTGCCGTATCATCAACAATCTTGCGATAGAGGAGGTAGATATACGCTGCGCACCACACCACCGTCACCGAGCTGATGAAGCCCGCTAGGACGGGCATCGTCGGTATGGAGGCATACCACTGCCATAAGTGCTTGAGCCAGGCATCAAGGAGAATAGCGGGGATCATCACCACACACCACAGCACTGCCACGCTACCAAATAGCCACAGCAGCCGGTACAAAATGCGCAGCCGCCGCCCTACCACCAAATCACCCGCCGCTGCCAGCGCCCGCATAGGGTACATACCGGGCAGCGTCACTACCACAAGCGCAATGAAGGTGCTTGTACCCCAATAGAGCGTCAGCACTGCCACAGTGGCTAGCAGTACATAGAAGAGCATCGAGCCAAATCCCTCACTAATCACCCCATTGCTCGACAGGCCGATATATACCAGCGCCATCGCCCCCAGTGGGATAAGCTGCACGAGGAAGATGAGGACAACCATTAGCGTGGCCACCAGCGGCGCACAGGCATTATATAGCCCATCGCGCAGGCGTGGCGCTCGCCCTGCCTTGTACTCGCGCAGCAGCCACACTGTGGTGAGCCACACTAGCAAAAAGCCGAGCACCACATAGAGCTGCTGCTCGGCACTGAGGTTGCCACTGCCCGTGCCAAAGGCCGTCACCATGAGGAGCCCTGCCTCGCCTAGCTTACCCCAGGCACCAGTGAGAATATCCTTGCCCGACTCTGCTAGCATACTCTGCAAGCGGTCGTACATCGCTTGGTTGGTAATCGCCCCAAGCGCCAAGAGCAGCACGGCATAAAACACCGCCAAGAGGCACAACGTCCGCCAGTGCGCCCGCACCATCCGCATCACCTGTGCGGTGAAAGCGATATAGCCTGGCAATTGCAATGAACGCGCATAATCGCGCCGGCGGGTGCGACGGAAGCTTCGATGCGGTCGTCGCTGTTGTAAATTACGCAACCACTGACGACTGCTCGCTACTACCCTGCCACCACGAGCCCACCAGGTCCGCCAGTGGAGGTTAGTGCGCCAGCTGGGTCGCGTCGATGAAGCATCATTCGAGTGCGGCGAGCGAGCCTTTGCAGGAGCAGCATCATGAGAGGATGGTGTTGCATTTTTTGCAACGCTACGGTGTTTTACCTCTGTTTTTGAACTATACTTACCCGCACCCCCCACTGGAGCGGTGCGTGATGATGAGCGGCGAGTTGACTTCGTTGTTTTTTTTGCCACAGGCACTGCCCTACCATTTATTCATATCTTCGTTGAGGCGCTTGATGCGGTCTTCGAGCGGCGGGTGGGTGCTAAACAACCGGCTAAAGAACCCCGGCTTGAGCGGGTTCACCATAAACATATTAGCACTCGAGCTCACCTGCTTCTCCATCGGGCGAGTGTACATTTGCAGCTTGCCCAATGCGCTCGCCAGGCCAGCTGGATCGCGCGTCGTTAGTGCACCAGTTGCATCGGCCAAGTACTCACGCTGGCGACTCACTGCCATTTGCATAATGGCTGCCACGATGGGCGCAAGGATGATGGCGACGATACCAAGCACCAGTAGCACCGGGTTGGTCTCGCGGTTATCATTATCACGAAACCACAGCATGCGCAGCGCAATGTCCGACACCAAGCCAATCGCACTCACCAGGCCAAAGGTAATCATACTCACCCGAATATCGTAGTTTTGGACATGCCCCATCTCGTGGGCCAGCACAGCGGTGAGCTCGCGGTCGTCCATAATCTCCAGCAGGCCCGTCGTCACGCCCACAATGGCGTGCTTGGGGTCGCGACCGGTGGCAAAGGCGTTGGGTGCTGGGTCGTCGATAATATACACCTGCGGCATCGGTAGCCCCACGGTGATAGCAAGATTCTCAACGATGCGCCACAAACGGGGGTTGTCCGCCTTGCGAATCTCCACCGCACCAGTCATACTCATAGCAAGCTTGGAAGCGATGAAGTACTGCACCAATGCATAGATCAGCGCTCCGATAAACGTCCCCCAAAAGATCGTCAGGTTGCCCTGCATACCGCGGCTATTCATAATCAACTGCGCCGCTAGGCCAATCACCGCCACCATCGCGACGAAGACGATCATCAAAATAACTGTATTACGTTTGTTGTGTGCAATTGCTCTGTACATAGGTATATTGTAGCAGATAATGGTGGTTTTGCAGGCACTCGTGTTAATCACTAAGCACCGCTCTTTCCACGTTCGCTCACACCCCACCACTTCTTCCAATGGGGTGCGGAAAACAGATCAGACAACACCCACTTGACTAGCCTTTCATATATTGATATATATATATCAGCTTTTGTTGACATATGTTCGCATTTTGTCCAAAAGTGTTGTTTGACAAGCAGAGCATACCACTCAAGGTGGGCTGCCCAGGCATGGCTACATCGCCGCGCCCCAGCACCCCACCTTGAGTCGCCGCATCCAAGCGTCGACCAGTGTTATTTGCACAAGCGTCCGCTTGGGTGGGGAGAGAGTAGTGTCATGAGCAACATCAAGATCACCATTACCGAGAAAACGAGAAAGACTAGAAGCACTGTCATTGCTGAGTGTGTGCTTGTAGTCATATCCGGTATTCTTGGCGCATGGACGTTCAGTCTGCTTTGGGGGTGGTACATCGCTCCTGTTCTAGGAGTTGCCAGGATAGGTATTGCACAAGCCCTTGGCATCATGCTAACCGCGAGTCTTATTAATGGCTCGTCATCAGGGGAGCGGAGCAATTGCTCTGACCTAGAGAAGTATTTGAGACTATTTATCCTCATTACTCTCACGCTAGTGTCAGGGTGGTTTGTGCACTTCTTCGTGTGACATCCCTATCGAACATGACATCCATCCTAGAAGGGTGTCTACCCTCTCTTGCTCTGCTTGTCATGTTCGCTTCTTGCGGTGCTCTCGCCTGCTGGCAGTGCTCTAGCACTCTAATCATTGCAATTATTTTTATTACTCAAATCCCCCACCTTCTAGATAAAACACTCTCAGCCAAGCGATAAGCCGCTCGCTGTAGCCATAACTCTTCTCAAGCACCCCTCACCAAGAACGACATACAACCTGACATCACAACCCTTATGCTGTTGCAAAGCCACAAAAAACCGCCCTCCATCGAGGGCGGTTTCGCTATACTGTGCGCGATGCCTAGAACTGCACCTGCACTGGGTTTTCGACACTAGCGCGGTCTTCCACCTCGAAGAACTCGCGAGCCTTGAAGCCCAGCATGCCAGCCACAATGTTGGCGGGGAACATGGCGATGCGGGTGTTGAGGTCGCGCACACCACCGTTATAGAAGCGGCGTGCAGCCTGGATTTTATCCTCAGTATCCACCAGCTCTTGCTGCAGCTGAATGAAGTTTTGGTTAGCCTTGAGCTCTGGGTAAGCCTCTGCTACGGCAAACAAGCTCTTCAGAGCGCCTTCGATCATATTCTCTGCCGCAGCTGTCTCCTGCACACCTTGGGCATTCATGATAGCGCTGCGAGCTTCTGCCACATTCTCAAAGACTTCCTTCTCGTGCGACGCATAGCCCTTCACGGTGCCCACTAGGTTGGGGATGAGGTCTGTTCGGCGCTTGAGCTGGACGGTGATGTCGCTCCAAGCTTCGTCCACGCGGATCTTCAGCTTGACCAAGCTGTTGTACGTTGCCCACATGAAGATGCCAAACAAAACGAGCAGGCCAATCACGCCGAGCAAAACGATTAATGCTATTGTCATAGTGTCGTTTCTCCTTTTTGGTTATAGCCTTATTATACCAAATTGTGTGGCTTATACTAGCCGCTATGGTAATTCTACAATAAATCTTGGGCTTGTAGCTAGCACGAATGCCGCCATACTCTATCCTTCTGGCTATGTATACGAAAAAACCACTCTCCTCAAGTGGTCTTCTCTGTTATATCATGCCTGGTGCGCAAGGCGGGAATCGAACCCGCACGGCTTTTGGCCAAGGGATTTTAAGTCCCTCGCGTCTACCAGTTCCGCCACTCGCGCTTGCAACCGCACTTCTGGCATAGCAGCCATGTGCTGCTTGTATTATACTATGTTTATGAAGCAAATTGTACATATTCATGGTGGATCACCTTTTGATTCCTACGAGCGCTATCTCTCCGCGCTGCGCACTAACCCACTTACTTATGAAAGTCTTTTTCGTAAAACAAAATGGCGCGATTGGCTCGCTGTGACAATGACAGATTTTGACGTACTCTTGCCTACCATGCCCAACAAGCAAAACGCGCGGTATTCCGAATGGAAAATCTACTTCGAGAAGTTGCTGCCACTGCTTGGTAATGATGTGCAGCTCATTGGCAGTAGCCTTGGGGGGATATTCTTGGCAAAGTATTTACACGATAACCCTCTTAGCACGCCAGTCACTCGACTAATCTTAATTGCTGCTCCATACGATGATGCAACTCACGAAGACTTGGGCGATTTTATATTACCAAGCGCCACTGGGCTCGAAAAATCCGCCAAAGAAATTCACCTGCTACACAGCAAAGACGATACCATCGTACCATTTACTGAGCTCGCAAAGTTTCAGTCTGATCTACCAAGCGCAAAAAGTCATATATTCGTTGACCGAGGTCATTTCCAACAGCCAACCTTCCCCGAACTAAAAGAATTGCTAGAGCAAAAATAGCTCTATCGAGAGAGCTATTCATCAACAATTGTGGAGGCACGTACGAGAGTCGAACTCGTCTAAAAGGTTTTGCAGACCTCTGCGTAACCGCTCCGCCAACGCGCCACACCCCTATTATACCAAACTATATCTGTTCTTTGAACATCTCGTAGAATGCACCACGCTGCGCCATCAATGCGGTGGCAGTGCCATGCTCAACAATGCGGCCGTGGGCGATAACGTAGATGGCGTCCGCCTTCTTAACAGTACTATAGCGGTGGCTAATGGTGATGATAGTCTTGCCCTGCTTAGCAAAGAGGTGGCGAAAGATGCGTGCTTCGGCGGCGGCATCAATGGCACTGGTGGGCTCGTCAAGGATGATGATAGGCGCATTGCGATACAAGTTGCGTGCTAAGGCCAGGCGCTGCCACTGCCCACCAGATAGATCGACCCCTGTTTCGTGGTCATCCGCCTCCATCCATTTGCTGATATAGCTGTTCCCGCCCTGAGGGAGCTTGCGGACAAAATCGGCTGCCTCGGCCTGGCGCAGTGCAGCATCACGGCGCGCTGCATCCACTGGCTGCGAGACATCGCCATACCAAACATTCTCGTGCGCTGTGGCGAAGTCGTAGCGGATGAACTCCTGCCCCAGCACAGCCAATTGCCGGTGCCATACTGCTGGGTTGATATGGCGGAGATCGTGCCCATCAATGGTAATGGTGCCCTTGGTAGGCTGGTAGAGACCAGTGAGCAACCGAGCGAGCGTGCTCTTGCCAGCGCCATTTTCACCCACAATGGCAATGTGCTGACCACGGCGAATCGTGAGAGAAATATCACGCAGCACCGCCGTCTGCGTGCCTGGATAGCAAAATGACACTTGCTGCACCGCGATCGCATCACGCAGCGTTACCTCATCAATGGTGGCTGCATGGCTTGCAACCGGCAGCGCCATAAACCGCTGGTAGTCTGCCATAGTGGCGAGGTCTTCGTCAATCATATTATATGTATTGATCACGCTGTCCATCCCACTCATCACTCGCCCTACCATTTGCTGCACGAGCACAAATTGCCCAATTGGCTGGCGATGCGCCACGATCTCCAGCACCACCCAAGCAAGCGCCACTACCTCTGCTACTGCCTGGATAATCTCTCCGCCCAGGCGCTGCCCCATAAAGCGGCGCTCGTAGCCAAGCATCCGCAGCCGATCTTTATCCCGCAGTGCTGCTCGCTCACCAAGCAGATGGCGAATCACTCCATAGAGACGCAGCTCAGCAATGAAGTTTGGCCGGCTAAGGATGTGCTCGATCCACGCCATGCGCCGCCGCGTCGCCACCTGCTCGCGCCAGTGGCCAGCCTGCAAACGCGACAGCCGCACCTGCACCACACTACTTGGCACAAGCGCCACGAGCACGAGCAACCCCAGCCACCAGCTCACCATCACCATCATCCACAGGCCTGTTGCCAGCGACACCAGCGCTGTCAGCATTCGCACCAGTTGGGTAAAGAGGTACGAAAATGACTGGACGAAGCGCTGTGCCTTATCAAACATATCAATGGTCGCAGGGTCGTCGTAGCGCCAAAAATCCAGCGCGTGGAGGCGGGCATACATATGGTCGCTCATGGCCGCCTCGATGCGGTAGCGCGACACTTGGTCGTAATACCCCTGCACCACCGACCATACACTCGCCACCACACCCAGCACTACAGTCGTCACCACATAGGTAAGGAGCTGCTGCGGCTGCCCACCCATTGCATATGCCTCAGCCAAAGCCGTTGTGGTAAGAGCGGCGTAGTAGGCCGTAGCTAGTGGCAGCACCGCCGACAGCACCGCTCCCACTGCTTGGACTGCAATCGTCAGCGGTGCCTCCCGCCAAATAATCCGCACCACCAGCCACAACCCCGCCAAGCGCTGGCGTAGTGAGGGGGTAGGTATGGTGGTAGGTAGTTTAGTCATGATATTCAGTTATCGTGCAGGCTTGTAGCCCCATTGTAGCAATTGTCGCTCCGTACTTTTTTAATCTTTTGGAGAAAAAACATGGGTGAGAGCTACCACGAGAGAAAGCGATCGAGCGAGGGGCTGGCTTTTAATACTCCCTACTGGTAGCCAGCCTCATACATTGACTACGTCGGATATGTTGATAAAACGAGCAGCTGCTCTTGTAGCTGGTCTCTCAATATTTTTGGTGAGGATGCTAGGCTGGCGCAAGAGATGAGTATAGCTATAGAAACTCAAATATTGCCAGCCACCAAGCTCGAGTGGCGTCTCACGACTGGTGTGCCACCCGAGCTTGGCATGTGTTTCTCGCAGACCTATGCTTTCCCCAGGCTCACCTGCAGCTCAGCGCCATCTACCGTGGCAGTGGTGTGGTAGAGCGCATCACCCGGCTGCTCGGGCGCCATTGTGGCAAGGGTTTCGCTGGCGATTGTGTCTGCATACTCAGTGAGGGCTTGGCGCAGCTGCGCGGCTGCGTCACTAGCTGGTTGCGCCTGGCTTGGCACCGCCGATTGGCTGGCGGGCTCAGCCCCGACCGCGAGGTGCAGCATAATCCGATCATCCACCTGCAGCCCAGCCTTCTTGCGCGCGCTCTGGACGTGGCGAATGACTTCACGCATCAAGCCTTCGCGCTTGAGCTCAGGTGTGATCGTCTTATCAATTTCGACCCAGCTTTCTGGCTTGATGGCACCCTCAGTCACGTCATCATCCGCCAGGTATTCATCCACATTCTCAACCCAGCGAATCTCCTTGACATTCAGCTCCTCGGCCATGATCTGCTCGTAGTACTCAGCCAGCTTTGCACCCGCATAGGCCGCACGTTGCAGCGGCTGACGCACCTTGATCGACTCCTGGTGCTCATCCTTCTTCATGCGCAGGCTCAGGCCGGTGTTGATCAGCTCACGCGTGCGGGCCATATCGGTCAAAATCTGCTCATCCACCGCGCCAGCTGGCAGCCAATTCTTGAGGTGAATCGACTCGTTATCACCCGTCAGGTTATGGTACAACTCCTCAGCCAAGAACGGCGTAAACGGTGCCAGCAGGTAGCTCAGGCGCACCAGCACATAGTGCAGCGTGCGGTAGGCATCGCTCTTGTCGCCATCGTCTTCCGACTTCCAGAAACGGCGGCGGCTGCGGCGGACGTACCAGTTGCTGGCATCGTCCAGGAACGGCAAAATTGGGCTGAGCGCATCGGGGATATTATAGGCATCCATCTGCTTCTCGACCTCCGCCACCAGCTCATGCAAGCGGCTGATGATCCAGATATCGAGGGGGTTGGTCAGCTTGGTGATATCAACACTAATCTGGAACGAGTTCTCAGTTCCAGGGCGAGACAAGGATTCGGGAGTATCGGAGTGAGCCGTATTGGTGATACGGTGAACGAGAAACGCATCCGAAGACGCCGTATCGTACGGAAATGTGAACTCGTCAACTTCCGCGTACATGGTAAAGAAATCATACATATTCCAAATCATCGCCAGCTTCCGAGCCACATCACCCACATCCTTATCGTGCAGCGCGAAGTCCTCGCCATTGAGCAGCGGGCTACTCAGCAGCAAGAAGCGTAAGGAATCAGCACTGAACTTATCCATCAGCTCGTTCGGATCGGTAAAGTTGCCCAGGGATTTACTCATCTTGCGGCCGTCATTGCCCGCCACCACACCGGTGGTGATAACGTTGCTGTAGGCATTTTTGTGCTGCGCGCCGGCCTCGCCAAAGGCACCGATCTCGGCCAAGGCGGCGTTGACGGCGTGCACGTAGTAGAACCACGCCCGCACCTGGCCAATGTACTCAACGATGAAGTCCGCCGGGTAATTCTGCTCAAATTTAGCCTGGTTTTCAAACGGATAATGCAGCTGGGCAAACGGCATGCTACCGCTCTCGAACCAACAGTCCAGCACCTTATCAATACGCGTAAATGTCTCGCCGTCAATCGTAAAGGTAATATCGTCTACCCACGGACGGTGGTAATCATCCAGCTCCACGCCGCTCAGCTCCTTCAGCTCCGCGTACGAGCCAACCACCTTGACGGTACCCCGGTCACCCTTCCACACCGGCATGGCCGTCGCCCAAAAGCGGTCGCGGCTCAGGTTCCAGTCTGGTGCTTGCTCAATATTCTTCGCAAAGCGGCCATGCTTGAGGTGGCGTGGAAACCAATTGATATGCTCATTTTGCTCCAGCATCAGCGGCTTCTGCCCCTGGATGTCGAAGAACCAACTTGGAATAGCTCGGTACATAATACGTTGTTTGCTTCTCGGATTGAACGGATATTCGTGACGAATGTACTCAATCTTCCACACCGCGCCCTTTTCTTTCAGGTCTTTGGCAATGAACTTGTTATTGCCCCACACCTCGAGACCTTTGTAATTGCTATCAGTGTAGTAACCGTTATCGTCGATCACATGGAAGGGTGCGATGCCATTGGCTTTACCAAGCTCAAAGTCATCCTCACCATAGGCCGGCGCGATGTGCACGATACCGGTACCCGATTCATTTGAAACAAAATCCGCCGCGTAGATAGTGTGAATCTTGTCATTCTGCGGCCAGGTCGAGCCGGTATCGAGCGGCTGGTAGTTCTTGCCGACCAATTCGCTGCCGGGGAAGGTGCGCAATACTTTGTAATCAAGCGGCTGGTGCTTTTCGTCCTGCAGGGTGCGCTCGAGGGCTTCTTCGGCGATGATCAGCTTTTCACTTAGCGGCAGTGTGATCTCTGGTGCCAAACTCTTCTCCGCCGCAAAGAAGTGCCCTTTGCCTGGCTCATACTGCATCGACGCACCGAGCTCTTTGCCAAGCTGCGCAAAGCCCTGGTTAAGCACATCAGCATCGTCCGAATAGATAATGGTTGGTCGCTGAGCAATCTTCCGTCGCACCTGAGCAAAATCAACCGTAAGACCAACATAGCCTGACTCCTGCTTCCATTGCTCATCATTACTGTTTGACACACCATACGCTGGCGCGATCATCGTCAGCGATGCAACCGTCACATTAGCATCCTGCAAATATTGCAAGAACGTTGCTGCACCCAGCGAATGCGTCACCACATGCGCATGAGTAAAGTCGTATTGCGCCAACTGCTCTACATTTTCTATTAAGTCTGGGCTGTCAGGGTTAATGTGGTCAATGATCGTTACTGTATACCCCTGTTGCTCAAGCTGCTGCTTCAGCTGTGGATAGTACTCACGCGATGCGTAGGCATGCTTACCCGAGATCAAGAACACGTTTTTTGTACCCTTTGATACCTTCACTTCGCAGTACGTCATATCTGGGTTGACGGCCAGCATCAGGTTGGCCGGTAGCGTCCA
>CALIXX010000062.1 GCA_938046115.1 uncultured Candidatus Saccharibacteria bacterium
CGGCTGGCGGCCTATCTCCAGACGCATGATTGCCCCGAGGTTGCCGCAGTGCTCCCAGCCACGCAGCAAGTTGGCCTGGGGCGCAGCACCATCACCCTCGCCATGCGCCAGGCAGCAGTGGTCTGGACGGTCAATCGCCAGCAACTCTTTGTTGATACCGAGGGCCACGCCTTTCGCCGCGCTTATGGGCCACGGCCAAGCATTGAAGTAGTAGACGACAGTGGTATCGGCACGCGCAACAACCAAGTCGTTGCCAGCAACCAATTTCTCGGCTTCATCGGCAAAGTCGTTGGCGCAGTCCGTCGCCACCAGCTCACCGTCCAAAAAATCACGCTGCCTGCTGGCACAACTCGTCAAATCTACGTTTGGTTTACAGGGGTGGAGTATCCTGTTAAGTTCTCGGTCGATCGCTCGGCTGGCCTGCAGAGCGAGGATGCCGCCCGGGCCATTCGCTATCTGGCGCAGCACCACATCACTCCCAAATATCTCGATGTCCGCGTCAGTGGCCGAGCGGCGTATCGGTAGTGGGGTAGTGACAATAGAGCATTTATGCTTTTAATGTTAAGAATTTTTGATATCTCTAACAAGTAGCCACTCCACTGAATACGGTGTTGTGGTGAAGCTAAAATCCATCACAAGCGCCGCACCAGGAACGGCTGTGTAAGAAAGATACTAGAGACCATTCCATTAATATTCCAGAGAATAGAGCGGCGTGACAAAAGAAACAGTGCAGAACTACTGAAGATATGTAATTGGTCGCGGTCAATACCTGCAGTGTATCTCAGCAAAGGGTAGGGGAGTTGTTCTGTAAAACAAGAACAAATTTACAACACTTTACATAACAAAACATAAAAAATGCAAATACTATATCTATACTACAAAATCAACAAAATGCAAAAATAGTAGGGGAGATGTTTTTTGTAAAAAAGTCAAATCATGATATTGTATAGTATTTTAATCTCGGTCAACCCAAACAGGGTAGAAAACATAGCAAAAGTACCAAGCAAACAAAATGTCAAACAAAGCAATCATGGCTCAGAATCTGCGAGGATCGGGTTAGCACTGGCATGACGCCAGGCAATACGAGACCAGAGCGCGTGTGACTAGATCTGCAGCCAAGCTCATTTGTTTGATATCAAGCCGTTGCGCAGACTTGTCACAAACCTTGCGCGGCAATCAGACACACCCACACGAACAAATGTACATAACTTTGCACACACGAACGTTCATGAACATATACACAATGTGTTCCCTCCAATAGAACAAGCGTCTGCTTTTACTTTTGCAGGATTTATAAAGTTGCTCGCGGCTCTATCCTTACTCTCCCCATCGGATGGCGCAGATATCTTAAGTGAACCTGCTGAACGAGAAGCAAGATCGATCAATAATCGAAGATCTATATACCGGATATATGCGTCTTATGCTCATAAAGACCAACCGCCAAATCCAGCTCAATTCAGGCTACAGCTGAGGTCTGAGCTATATATGCATCGTAAAAGGATTATTGTGCGAAGTTATATTACACTCTCAAAGATGACCAACGATACATCTTTTGCATCTACCCTACTGCTGCGTGGATGTGAATTATTTGTGCGCGCATAGATTGCGTCATGGTGCGGCTCATATTCCCTTGTCTATTAGCGTTGATGTTTATGCTTATGCTTTACTTCTGGCCGCTACTTTGCTGTGCATGATCGCTTGCTTTATTGTGTGGTATACTAATCGGTGCTGTGGGCTTGTGAATGTCCCAGCTATAATTTGGATAGCCTATAGTTAGTCAAATATAGGCTGAGTGCTGCTGTGTAGCTGCTATAGGCAGTGGTACATCTGCAAGGACTAAGTATGACTCTCTAGCTAACCTTGAGGGATATATAAGCATGAAGAACCGGAGGTGAGCAGAGAGCTACAGCTCAGGTGAGGTATGTCACGAGAACACACCTCTCGAATATGAGCTTATCAGTGGTAGATGCTAGTGAAATGAGGCAAAAACAGGGGTAGGGCGGTTGCCGGGAATTTTTGGCGAAAGGGTGGCAGACTCCCCTGCCTTGCTCTGCCCTTTTTGTTTGCTGGCTGCTGGCTGCGCTTTTGCTGTGCACTTGGGATCCTTCTGTAAAGGAATGGACGCAAGAGGCGTATATGAGCAAATTGTGGCTGTGGGCAGAGTTATCTTGTACACAAATGGCTGATAAATAAGCCTATGAGCGCAAAATCACACGCAAATATCCGCAGTCATCATGTGTACACGATAGTTGTCTACGCGGCAAATTACCCCTGTTATAGCTGAGTATATGTAGTGTTCGGGGCGGGAGGGGAGGCTACTTCCCTATCGTTATTTCTCTTAACCTGTAGACTCGAGCTCTCACTTATTTAAGCTGTTTGTGATCCACCAAAACAAAGACTTATGCTTTTGTGAGGATGAGCACTGAGATGCGTTTGGCTCGCCCGACACCAATGTGCTCAGGCACCGAGAAATCCGACACCGCTAATCCTGCCTCCGTGGCTGCAGCAATATACTCCTTCATTGGCCGATGAAAGAAAAGAACTCGCTCTGGATGCGCGTCCTTGCCATGAATCCGGAACGGAATTTCCAAGACGTAAGATTTTTGCATATTATAGTTAGATACATCTACATCGCTTCTTCCTCGCAGATAGGTATCTGGGTTGGGCAATGTTGCAATAAACGCACCGTTAGCCGCAAGAAGCCGAGCTGCTGCGGCAAAGAATGAATAATGGTTTGGCACACAATGCAACACCATATTTGCCACGAGTGCATCAAAGGAAGCGTTAGGATGATTGGAGGCATAGTCTTCAAGAGACGTGGCTTCAAATTGAAGATGAGGCTGTGTATGCGTTGTGGAAGCAATCTCAATACCTTGATCAGCTGGATCAATCCCAACTACCGTAAAACCAAGTGATGCAATATGGCTAGACAAAAACCCAATGCCACAGCCAACATCAAGTACGCTACCATAACCGTTTGGCAATGATCCGGTCAGTTTCTGTAGAATAAGATGTGAGAGCGCCCGATACGATGGGTCGTCATTTGAGCCTAATTCGTGCAGACGTGCTGCGGAATTAGCATTCCAGCGGGCTGCTTGGTCGGTGACAGTGTAGGTGTGAGATGAATGGATTGTCATAATGGCAGTATTCTAGCATGATATATATATTCCACCTGTTATATCAAAATTGAATAAGAAATTACGTTTGCTATGACCAAAACCAATAGCCAATACCCCGCCAGGCACTTCATCTAATCGAGATGAATTACCCTGGATAGACCTCGTAACAGCATTGTAGCCATACCTATTATAACCAAAAGAGACGAAGCCTCATCGCTTCGTCTCTTATTAGCGTATTGCTTGTCTAGAGCTACGCTGCTGCGACCGCCTCTGCTTGCTCCTTGGGTGGTTCGAGGGCGTAAGTGGCTTTGGCAACGCGCTTGAAGAGCGGTTTACTTTGGAGATTAAGAAGGATGGTGGTCTCCTTGACCTGGCGGCTCTTGAGAACGCGCTTGACGATCTCGTCGCGGTGCAATGGGCCACCCTCGTCGCGCAAGATACCGGCAATGATGTCAGCTACAGTGCCTTGGCTATAGCCCCAGATGTCGAGTGCATAAATACCGCGGCCGATGAGGATGAAGCGCTTGTCTTTGATGAGCTCGTTGTGGATGGCTTGCTTGGTGACGTTGCGGCGCTTGAAGGTGCTCTCCTTGATGCGCTGGGCGATCTCACTAAAGTGCAGCGGCTTGCCTTCGTCTAGCAGGACAACGTAGATTTTGTCGCGGATGTTTTTGGGGTTGACGGTGGGCCATTTGCTCAGACCCCACATGTCTTTGAGGTGGGCTAGCTGGGTAGAGAGGCTGGCGAGGCCGCGCACTTGGTTGGGGTTCTCGTAGGTGAGTTGGTCGTGCAGGGCTTCGAGGCTGATGGGCGCACCGTGCTGCTTGATGGCAGCAACGATCTCATCCACACGGCTTCGCACTGCCTTCTCATCGCCGTATTCGGCAATGGCCAGGCCTTGGTGGTATTTGTCGGTCTCGTTGATGGGGGTGAGGCGGGCTGAGACTTCGCCGATGAAGGCAATATGGGCGCGCTGCTGCACCGTGGGTGTCTCGACGTCTAGCAGGCGCTGTGTGATGTCTGAGACGCGTCCAACGCGGCCATTCTCGGAGAGGTCGCGGATGATGAGACGCTCGGCGTCGTGCAGGCCCTCTAGCTCGCCTGCTTCGGCGGCAAGCTTGAGGCGCACCACGATGGCTTTCTCGAGCTGGCGGACGCGCTCGCGCGTAATACCGAGCAGCTCGCCGATCTGCTCGAGCGTTTCGCGGCGCTCTTTGAGGCCAAAGCGACGCACGATGATCTCGCGCTCGCGGTCGTGTTCTTCGCCGACTGCATCAAGGATGGTAGCGATCGACGCGGCAAAAATTTCGGTTGGTTGTTTGGTTGATTGGTTCATGATTCGGTTCTCCATTTCCTTCTCAGTTGCTTGCGAATGCCCACTCGCACTTCTTACATTTGATTATAGAATAATAGGTGATATAAGTCAATCGTTTCATCATAGAACTATTATAGCACACACTTTACGCTTATGGTAAACAATTTTTTGAGGCTTTTCATTTGCAAGTGATGTGGCGAGCATGACAGGGCAGTTGACGGGCTCGCAGCAATGCGGGCTGACATAGAAAAACCAGCGGCCAGTACAGAGGAGCCGCTGGTATATGAGAGGTCGCCGGGCTAGGCGGTGCGCTTCTTGCGTGTGGTGGTAGTGTGGGCTGCGGTCTTGCGCCGGCTTCGTTTGGGTGGTGCGGCGGCCAAGATTTCGCGGGCTTGCGCCTCATCCAGAGTTGTTGGATCAGTATCCTTGGGTATACGTGCGTTGGTCTTGCCGTCAGTCACATATGGTCCCCAGCGTCCCTTGAGGATCTTGATAGTGCCAAAATCGGCGATGTGCTTCTCTGCCTCGGCCTTGAGCTTGGCGGCGTAGAGCACGCGAGCCTCGGCTTCGGTAATGTCGCGCGGGTCGTGCTCCTTCAGGCTCACGTAGAGCTTGCCTACCTGAATGTACGGCCCAAAGCGCCCAACGTTTGCCTTGATGGTCTGACCATCCTCAGTGGTGCCAACAGTGCGTGGTAGTTCGAAGGCCTTGAGAGCTTGCTCGAGTGTGACGGTCTCGATGCGCTCACCCTTGGGGAGTGGCGCAAACTGTGGCTTAGTTGTCTTATCCTCGCTACTGCCCAGCTGGAGCATCGGCCCAAAACGTCCAAAGCGGGCAAAGATCGGCTTGCCAGTCTTGGGGTGGGTATCAACCTCGCGGTGAGCACCAACGGTGCTGCGGTCGATGTCGCCGGATTTTTCGATGAGCTCGTGGAAGGGCTCGTAAAATTGGCGCAGCATGGCATTGCGCGCAAGCTTGCTGGCAGCGATGTTGTCGAAGTCGGTCTCGACGCGGGCGGTAAAGCCATAGTCAATAATGGGGTCAAAATGGTTCGTCAAGAAGCCAGCGATCAGCTCGCCCGCTGGGGTGGGCAGTAGCTTGCCTCGGGTAGCACCAGTTTTTTCTTGGACGATGCGACGAGTGACGACAGGAGTATTATCGCTTGGTGCCTCGCCCGTACGCTCCAGGACGATGACATCGCGTGGTTCACCTTCACTCTCGCCCCGCTCGGCATAGCCACGGGTTTGGATGGTATTCATGATGGTGGCGTACGTGCTGGGCCGACCAATGCCAAGCTCTTCAAGCTTCTTGACGAGCGTCCCCTCGGTATAGCGCGCTGGTGGGCGGGCAAAGACCTGCCGCGCCTCAGCCTGTGCGAGCTCAAGGGTAGTGTGCTGGCTGACTGATGGCAGGATGGTCGAATCCTTACCGCCATAGACGCGCAAAAAGCCATCAAACAGCACTGTCTGACCCTTTGCCTCAAAGACGAGTGTTTTCTCGGCCTCGAGCTGCGTGCTGTCGATGCTGATGGTAATGGTGGTGTTCTCTAGCTTCGCAGCGGCCATTTGGCTGGCTAGGGTGCGCCGGCGGATGAGGTCGTAGAGCTTTTGGTCGTAGCTGCTGCCAGCGACGGATTCGCGGGCGATATCGGTCGGGCGGATGGCTTCGTGAGCCTCTTGGGCACCAGCTGACTTCGTGGTGAAGGTGCGACTGTGTGAATAGTCGGCACCAAAGTGCTGAGTAATGTATGTACGGCTTGCGGCAATGGCCTGACGGCTGAGATTGACGCTATCGGTACGCATATAGGTGATGAGCCCCTCTTGGTAGAGCTTCTGGGCACTCGCCATGGTGGCGCGGCTGCCCATGCCGAGCTTGCTATTGGCCTCCTGCTGGAGGGTGCTGGTGGTAAATGGCGCAGCGGGGTTGCGCGTGCTGGGCGTCTTGGTAATGTTGCTAACGGTGAAACGAGCGCCGCTCAGGCCCGCCAAAAAGTCGTGGGCAGCTTGCTCGCTATCGAAGCGCTGCTTGAGCTCAGCCTTGAGCTCCTCGCCATCTACGACAAAGTGCGCCGTTACGCGGAACTGTGCACTACTGGCAAAATCGCGAATCTCACGCTCGCGCTCCACGAGCAGGCGGACTGCTGGGCTTTGCACGCGGCCGGCTGATTTGCCACCCGGCACCTTGCGCCACACCACAGGGCTCAGCTCGAAGCCCACGATGCGGTCGAGGATCTGCCGTGCCTGCTGCGCCTCCACGAGCTGCATATCTACGGTGCGAGGTTGCTTGATGGCTGCCTCGATGGCGGGCTTGGTGATCTCATGGAACGTGATGCGCTTGGTGCGCTGCGGGTCTAGGCCAAGGACTTCGCACAGGTGCCAGGCAATCGCCTCCCCTTCGCGGTCTTCATCGGTTGCAAGCCACACATTATCCGCTCCAACCGCCTTGACGGCCTTCTTGAGCTCGGTAATCACCTTCTTCTTGTCTGGATCGATCTCGTAGACGGTCTTGAAGTCGTTTTTGATATCGATCGGCGGTTGTCCATCCTTGGTCTTCTTGGGGATGGCACGAATGTGCCCTACGCTCGAGAGCACCTGATATTCCCCGCCCAGGTAGCGCTCGATTGTCTTGGCCTTGGCTGGGCTCTCGACGATGACTAATTGTGTGTGTTTGCTCATTGATTATCTACTCGCTTGTTATAGTTATATGCTTGCTATTAATCTATCTAATCAAGCGCCTATGATACCGCAAAGTAGAATGGAATGCAAATGGGGTGCATCTTGAGCCGCAACACTTCACCATCAACTCTCTGGACAACTCACTGCACAAGAAAATATATGGAGGTTAGTTCGGATACCCTCTCCCCCTCCCTGGTCTATAGGTAAGGGTATTGCTGATAGTGTGGAAATATATAAGAAGCCTGGCTACCAATAAAGAATGCTATACGAATCATCAATCGTATCACCCACGCACGCGGCGTTTGCGACGCATACGGGTGCGAGGTTGCTGTGGTGAGGTGTTTGCTGCTGAGGTGGACTTGGTAGATTTGCTGTAGTCTTTGGCTTTGGCATAGTGGCCAGTGAGATAATCCTTCGCAGCGGCAATACCAAGGACAGCACCTGCAGCAACTGACCCTAGTGCTGCTACACCAGCATAACGCTCAAGCTTGCTCCCTTCAGGAGCGAGCGACTTGAGAAAATAGGCAGCAATTGCTATATTATCTGCTGCCATACTGAGCTTGCCTGATTTTGGCGTACGGAAGGCTTCGTCATTTGTGAGACCATGATAGATGGTCGCGCC
The DNA here is from genome assembly GCA_938046115.1 of uncultured Candidatus Saccharibacteria bacterium. Classification (GTDB taxonomy): domain Bacteria; phylum Patescibacteriota; class Saccharimonadia; order Saccharimonadales; family Saccharimonadaceae; genus Saccharimonas. The sequence goes on from CALIXX010000062.1 coordinate 7,732, forward strand.
AGCATTGACGGCATTCTTAGTGGCAATTGTCGCCAAAACTGGCTTGGGCATGATATTGTGCTTGACGAGTAGTGCAATAATAATAGCCATAGCCGCTTTGTCGCATCCAGCATCAGCCCCTGCACCAACGTCACTCTCTTGGCCAAGGAGTCGTGCTGTTGGGCCATCTGCTAGGTCGCATATACGACCACCAAGTATCATGAGTGCGCCAATGATCTGGCCAGCTTTGTCGTTCTCCTTTGTTGCAGTGTCAAATTTCTTAGCACCAGCAGCTACCAACCCTAGCCCAGTAGCCGAGATGGCATTTGGCACAGTAGGAATATCTCTCATGTGATATTCGCGCTTGCGTCGTCCTGGGGTTTGCTCTGCTGTCACCATAGTATATGGTACTGTACCATAATACTAAGCCAATGTCCACTGGTTGGCGCCGAGTGAGCGGATAACGCCATTGATCTCCAGCATCGTCAGTGCAATGGTAAACTCGCTGATGGGTGTGCCTAGGCGGCGCTGCATTTCTTCGCCGTCGCGCAGGCCTTGGCGTAGCAGCTTGATGATGGCAGCCTCGAGCGGTGTACTACCCAGCGGCAGAGTGGCATTCTCGCTCTGCTGGCGCTGGGGCGGTGTGATGGTCATAACGGCGAGGATATCGGCTGGGCTGGTGGCGGGCAACGCGCCTTGCTTGAGGAGGTTATTGCAGCCCTGCGAGAGTGGGCTGGTGATGTTGCCTGGCACCGCAAAGACGTCCTTGCCTTGCTCGAGTGCATGGGCAGCAGTGTTGAGTGTGCCACTGCGCTCGGCCGCCTCGGTGATGACGACGACGTCGGCCAGGCCAGCCACGAGGCGGTTGCGCTCGAGGAAGCTCCAGCTGCCAAAGCGGTAGCCATCTCCTGCTAAGTGCTCTGACACCACTGCCCCACCCTTGGCAACGATGTCGCCCGCAAGCGCAGTATGGTTGGCCGGATAGATCCGCGGTAGGCCATTACCCAACACAGCGATCGTCGTGCCACCCACCGCCACGCAGGCCTGATGCGCAATGCTGTCAATCCCGAGGGCGAGCCCACTGATGATGATCACTCCTTGGCGGGTTAGCTCGCGGGCGAATTGCTCCGTCACTTCCCGGCCGTAGCGCGTGGGCCGGCGCGACCCAACGATCGCCACACTGGGGCGGCGTTCCTCGGGTAGTGTACCGAGATAGTGAATCTGCTGCGGTGGCTTGGCAATATGGCAGAGTGGATTGAGGTATTGGTGGGCTTGTGGTGTGGTGTGATTGATCTGTTGCATGATTTGTGCTGAAAAGTGTTGACATTTTGTCAAGCGGGTGCTAGTATCATAAGTGATTGATTGAGCGCAAGCTCGTTCAAGTACCTTATACCCCCTATTTTAACATAGTTACCCCAGTGTTTTCACGAAGGTAACGTGTTAGGTTGCACACAATCTGTGCTGTAGTTATCTACCCTCCACTGCAGCACCGTTAGACAGGGTTGTGTGCTTACTAACCCCTTTGTCCAGCGGATCTCGTATGTGTGAGTAGATCACGTATACCCTGATTGGGTGGGACGAAGGGCAAACCAAGCGCTCATAGTGATGCCCACCCTTACTATGAGCGCTTTTTTGTTGGAGTAGCTAACAGTGAGAGTCTTGCTTAGAAATTATTCTGAGCTGATTTACTTTGGTGCGCGAAGGTGCTGTGAATTGCTCTGGTTTGTGACATGCGCTACCAAGGCAAAGGTAGCTGGTATCTGCGGTAGTAGCCACGATCCTGGCGGATTTGCCCTGCTTGTAGAACTTACTACAGGGACTGTGAGACTTACATGTAAAGGTTTAATAAAAGGCCTTCTCCGCGCTGCTACGCTCTCTGGCGCAGTATACAATACCTTGTGTGTTGATAATTTTTCGCCCTCAACTACATACTTCTCAATGAGAAAAACGAGCATCGAGAAGTATAGTTGCTATAGCAACATCGTGGCTTGCGATGGGCGCACGTACGTGCGCGGCACAGACAAGTAGAGGTGCAAGCTGAAACGCTATGTGATTGACACACGCTTACATCAGGCATACCTATATAGCCCAGCACGCACAAAATCTATGGCTGAACAATACTTTTCACCATGTTTTTCTCTGTTATTGCGCAGTGAACTTATTATTTATTCAAGTGAGAGATATGCAAGAAAACGCTGTTATACGCTAGTGAGCACTAGAGCTGAGCTGTGTCGCTACGTGTTGGCTGCTTGTCTGAAGTAGCGTTTGGATCAACATAGTACTTGGGGATGCTATGAGCCTGGTTCTCTGGCTCTTTCCAGTATGGGCGTGGCTTATCAGATGCATACAGATTGCTCTTACGTGTGTTTGAGGCTGTGCTCTGCTGCGCTTCATCTTGAGCAGCCTTCTCTGTGACATCTGGGTTGGTGACAAGGTCTGTAGTGATTGCTAGGTTGGTGACAGTGATGAGCTTGAGATGACGCCCATCAATATCGTCATAGCTCACATCGACATTATAAACCTTCTTAAGATACTCTGGTGTTGGACTAGTGATACTACCCTCTACGACGAGGCCAGCTAGCTGGAAATTATACGGATTGCTAGGGTCAGACTGTACAAAGAGTGGCGAACCTTGCCCTGTGCGGTCATCAAAGCCGTCTTCTGATGAGACGAGTAGTGTCTTGGTATGGGTAGCATCGTCATACCCAACAACAAAACCAGATGCAACGACTGGTTTGCCAATCTTGCGTTCGTTACCTTGGCTACCATAATTAACGACAGTAAGTGGCTGCTCGAGGAGGTCATCTTGAGCAATTGTCGTAATGACACCATTCTTTGCATCAGGATCCATCTGGCGGCTTGTTCGCCGCTTAGCATGGTTCTCGTTTTTGTTAGCAAGAGTCAGAGCGACAATATGTTTGTGAGAGGTGCCATAAGGGCCAGGCATCGGCATGGTGCAGCCACCATTGGGATGAAATTCTGACTCATTAGAGCCTATTGTAATGATGCCAGTGTTGTCTGGAGTGAGATTCTCGAGATCCTCTGTATTGACAACGGTGAGAATAATGGGGTGGCCCTGCTCGCGATCGTTTGCAGAGTAGGTGATAACGCCAGAATAGAGCACGTCTGTCTCCCCTCCTGATATCTTCACCTTGGTGGCAGTAAGAGCTGGTGCGCCCTCAGAATAGCCATTTACATCGATGCCACTATCACGGAAGGCATGCTCCCACGCTTCATCTTGAGAACTGAACGGAAGGTCGCTCAGTGTGCGCATGTGATCAACAGCTGGTTTGTCGTGGCCAAGGTCGGCGCCGTCGTCTAGCTCAGTGTCGCTACAGGCTGGTAGCGGGTCGTTGCCTGGGTAGAAGTCCGGAAGACCATTGTAGATACCGTGCAGTATTAGAGGAGTTGTCAGTGCAAGACTAGCAATTACCGCCCCACGCTTTCGGCGACGAGACTGCTGTTCATCTGGCGATGGTTGTTCTTCTGGGGCTGGTAGTGGTTCGCAATTCTTATTGGCCATAGTAGTTATTATAGTAGTACATTTTGTATCGTATGACAAATATCTATACTACATGCAGGGGTAATGCGTCCTCTGTTTCTCCTCTGTCAACTACTATTATAAATTTGTATTTAGCCCCGCAAAGCGCTATAATGGCCAAACCATGACAGAAATGGCAGTTCGAGAACATAATTTTGACCCGCATTCTCAGCCAGAGACGCGGATGGAGCGACGACAACAAGAGCGGGCAGAGCGACGTCAGCGATTGTGGCGAGCAATTGGTTGGCGAGCATCGTGTGCGATGCTTGGCGCTACGCTTGCGGGAACGTGGTCATTCGTAGGTGCTCGACTCGAGGCACTTCAGGCGAAGGAGCCATTGCCAGCCTGTACGACACTGGATGAGTCAATGCTGAAGCCACATCTGGGGCAGCCAACAGAGATTGCACGCCGCCCCTCAGTCGCGATTGCTGAGGCGCTTGGCGATCATACATCCCTCGAGCGGCATAAGCAAGAAGTGTTGCAGGCGGTGCAGCCTTCGGTCGTTAAGATTAATGTTTATGGCAGTGAAGTGACGGACTCTGGTGGAGACTATGGTGGAAGTGGTTTTATCGTCGAGACGCCAGGTGGTTGGTCTGCGGTTTTGACGGCTGGGCATGTTGTGTCGTCTGAGCGCCAGAGAGGCAATATTGCGGTAGAAACGACCAATGGCCATCGCTATGCCGTCCGGAGTGGTTGCTACACTGGCAAAGCAGACGGGCCCCACAGACCAACAGTGCCAGATGTCGCGGCATTAACATTGCGTCACCAGAATTATATGCCTGCTCCTGCACTGCAATTTGCTACCCCTGATGAAACAAGGGAAATTATACAACAAGGCCAACCAATGTATGCGCTTGGCTTCCCTATCAATAGCAGTAATAACAGCCTGGCGCAGGTTACACGCTGGCCGGCTAATCAGCCACGCCTCAACGTCCTCCTCCCGGTAGCGCAAGATGGCCCTGAGGGCAAAATAACTGCGGTGGCAGGAATAGAGAAGGCAGTGGGTGAGAACGAACCGTATGATCCTGCGCGCGAGGATTCTGTCTTGCCTGGTATGTCTGGTGGCATTGTCGTGGCACAAGTCGAGACAGCAACAGGGATTGAGGTGAAGATCGTTGGCGTGACGCAGGCAAGTAATACAGTTGTGGCTGATACAGATACCCTGAAGAGCTATGGTATTATTGCCAATGAGAAAGAGACAGCGACATATAAGCCACGTCTGACATATCTTGGGAGTGTGAGTGAGATGATGGGGCCGCTTACTGCGATGGATAAGCAGCAACCACTGTGGCGAGCTGTGACATTCGCCGCAGACATAGTGCAGCCTTCCTGATACATTGATGCATGTGCTATACTAAACCACTATGAAACATCTCTGGCATTCTCATCACCCTTTTCGTATTTTTTGGTTTTCGGCGCTGCTGACAGTGCTGCTAGGCGGGGCGATTTTTGGCCATTTGGGGGTGAGTGGCTTGTGGCTGTTTACTATCCTGGTACTGCTAGAGGTGACCTTTAGCTTCGATAATGCTGTCATTAATAGCCGCGTCTTAGCTAGCCTGAGCCCACTGTGGCAAAAGATTTTCCTGACGGTGGGGATCTTTATTGCAGTGTTTGTGGTGCGTTTTGTGCTGCCGATCGTTATTGTGATGGTGGCAAGCGGGCACGACTTCTCAACAGTGGTCGATCTCGCGCTGCATAAGCCAGCAGAGTATGGGCACATCCTCCACGCTGCGTCACCAATGATCGATGCCTTTGGTGGGGCGTTTTTGATCATGATTGGCCTAAGTTACTTTATGGACTACAACAAGCGGGTGCACTGGATGCGGCACGTTGAGCCATGGCTAGCCAAAGCGGGGCGCTTCGAGAACCTCAAAATATGTGTGATGCTGGCGGTGGCAGCGGTGCTGTACTTCACGGTGGAGCGGCAGTATGAGTCGGTGGTGCTGATCTCATCCATCCTAGGAATCTTGTTGCATATTGGGCTGGAACTCTTTGGCTCGTTCTTTCATGATGACACGGCGCAGTCTCTCAAGGCAAAAACAGGCTGGGCGGCCTTTGCTAGCCTGATGTACTTGGAGGTGCTGGACGCGAGCTTTAGCTTTGATGGGGTGATTGGTGCATTTGCTATCACTAGTAGTATTGTCTTGATTGTGGCAGGCCTCGGGGCGGGTGCCATCTGGGTGCGCTCACTCACGGTCTATCTACTACGGACTGGTGCACTGGGTAAATATAAGTATCTTGAGAATGGTGCGCACTGGGCCATTATGGCGCTGGGTGTGATGATGATCGCTAAACTCTTCCACGTGGAGCTGCCTGAATGGGCGACTGGTGGGCTGGGCCTTGTTTTTATTAGCTTGGCAGTCGGCAGTAGCATCCTCGAGGCCCGCGCCATTAACCTCCAGGCTGCAACCACAAACACCGTCCACCACGCTGAGCAGCGCCTCAAGCGTGGAGTGAAGAAGATTGTGAAGCATTAGATATTGCTATAAACAAAAGCCACAAACTTACTACTGAGACATGTCGCCGAGAGATAAAATACGCTCGAAATAATGTACTATACCGACGGCTGGTACGTCACACTCGTCGCTGCTATGTCTCCCGCAAGGAATTGCGCAATGAGAGAGGCTGACTGCTCAGCTGCCCACTGTTGCAAAAGGGCTCGCTCATCTGAGGTAAAGTTACTCAAGACGAAGTCAATATCACCGACTTGCTGCCGCATCTTATTGTCTGTGCCAAGGCGAATGTGCCAAAAGTTCTGCCCAATATGCTGGTGGAGCGACTTAAGCCCATTGTTGCCTGCGCTCTCGCCGCCTCGTCTAACGCGAATTTTGCCAAAATCGAGGGCCACATCATCGTGAATAACGAGCACATCGTCGAGTGGTAATTTATAAAAATCCATGATTGCTCGGGCTGCGACCCCTGTCTCGTTATAAAATGTGGTCGGCTTGGCGAGGATGACCTTTTCTCCGCCCCGCGAAAACTCGGCCAGCTCAGCATTAAATCGGCTCTTTGGGGTAAATTGCACTCCCTGCTCTGCTGCATAAGCGTCGAGGATGATGAAGCCAGCGTTGTGCCGGGTGGCGGCATAGCGCGGGCCAGGGTTGCCGAGAGCGAGGAGTAATTTCATACGTATTAGTATAACATGGATAAGGTTTTGTTGTGGCTGCGCTGGTGGTGCTATAGCTGAACAAGAAAATATATGGAGGCCAGCCACACAGTAGGCGGATAATCGCTGTTATAATCTGGCCGGAACATTTTCGGTTCAGCTATAGCACCGTACTTAGCGGCCTTGCTCCTTAGCATAAGACCATAAGATACTCTGTTGGAGCGAGCGGGCATACCCTACCATGCTATACTAAACCCATGGCCCAGCGCGATAACGATCTTGAATTTAGCCTCAATGCTGCCTTTGATGAGCAGCGCACTCAGCCTGGCCTGGTGCCGCTCTACCTCATCAATGGTTCGCTGGGAGCGGGCAAGACGAGCGTGTTGGAGTATCTTTTGCGCCAGCCGGAGTTTGCTGGCTCGCGCGTGATTGAGAATGAATATGCCAACGAGAACGTCGATGGCTACCGACTGGAGGGCCTGGCGGAGCTTGTGACGACGCTGGCGGGTGATTGCGTGTGCTGCTCGTCCAAGCATGCCTTGACGCGCATGCTGCTGGACTTTTGCCAGTCGTCCCCTGCCCCGGTTTTTATCGAGGCAACAGGGGTCGCACGGACGATGAACTTGGTAGAGAAGCTCATTAATGCCCGGATCTTCGACAAATACGAGCTGCTGCAGAGCTATTACGTCATCACCGCACACGAAATCTTGCACGGTATTGAGCCAGCCCACGAGGTGGAGCTGCAAGCCGCCGATACGGTCCTTATTACTAAAGAAGATCTCCTGCGCGGCGATGATCGCACCACTTATGATGCCAAGCGCCGCGCCCTGCCCTACACGCGGGTGCTGTCTGCGCCGCATGGGCATTTTGATCTCAGCAAGATCACAACGCCGTCGAGTCTACTCACTTTCTTCGACACCTATGATGGCGAGCTTGCCGTGCCAGATAACCCGACCTATAGCGTCATCGACATGTCGCAGCTCACTGCTACCGAGGCAGCCTTTGAGACGCTGTGGCTCGAGCTCTTTGCGACGTATGAGCTGCGCCGGCTCAAGGGGTGCTTTATTGATGAGCATGGCACGCGCTGGCACATCGAGGCTACGCCCGAGCAGATTCAGATCACCACTGGCCAACCTAGCGAAGCACCCAAGCTGGTTTGCATTGGCACCCACGCCAGTAACATCACCCGCGATGGGTTGGTGGCGCAGCTGATGATGTTTGGGTAAGGTGATTAATTGCCAGCTTGAGTGAGAAAACCTCTTATTTCCCTGTGTCGTATTATGCCTGTGGCTTGGTGTGCTTAGCGATAGAGGCTGCCACTTTCTTGGCGCTGGCTGCTAGTGAAGTGCTTTATGGATAATTTCGAGATAGAATTTATTCGCTTTTATCTTTTTGACCCATCAGTATAGCGGGTCTATAGAGCGAACTGACAAGCAGGAGAATATGCGCAGCAGAGCAGCCGCTGATAATTCTGGCGGCTTGTCAGTTCGGAACCTATACTGAGCGAGCATGTTCAAGCTCGCTCAGGGCATGTAGGGTATATGGACAAAGCAACTCAGACATTTGTCTGAACTCGTCGAATTCGTTAACACACACTGCCACAGTGTGTGTCGTGAATTCGAGGCAGGCATATAGATATTCTCCTGGACGGAGAGATTCTATAGCAGAGTCGTACAAGAATGTTTCGAGCTTACGCCCGACACGCCCGTTGATGACATCGATGCCAGGGTTGTAATAAGTGCCCATGGCACTTCCTTTCTCCTCATCCAGGCGGAGCGCCTGTGTCCCCTCTCGAGAAAACACTGCTCAGACGCCCGGATGGCGGCCAGCAAGATGAGGTTATCGGGCACTAACATTGTATGCACTACTATTACCTAGACACTAGCGCCAGAGAATCTCACCTTGCTCTATTCTCAACTGCTTGTCAAAAAACACTTTTGGTCAAACACGACAGGTTTGTCAACAAAAGCTAATATATATATATCAATAATTGATCACGCCGTCAACCTCTCTCTGCATGATAGTAGCATTATGTATGCTTCGTAGTACACGCTTGTAGGCTTATAATTATCGCTTGGTGGATCTTTCGGCGTCTTTAGCTTGCTTATATGCTTTGGTAACAGGCTCGAGGCCACGCTTGACGCGCTCGCGGTTGGCTTTGAGCTGCTTCTCGTCGCGGAAGGAGAGCTTGATGGGAGTACCAGTGTAGTCGTAGGTGTCGCGGATGCGCCGCTCGAGGTAGCGCTTATAGCTCCAGTGGACGAACTTGAGGTTGCTGCCGTAGATAACGAACCATGGTGGGTTGGTGTCTGTCTGGACGATGTAGCGCAGCTTGGGGTGGGTATTCTTGAGGCCAGCTGGTGGGTGCTTCTGCACAGAGCGCTGCAGGAGGTCGTTGAGGGTGCGCGTGGTGGTCTTTTGCTGGCGATGGGCAGCGATGCCAAGAGCGAGGTCGAATAACTTCGTCACATTCTGGCCTGTAACAGCACTGGTGAAGATGAGTGGTGCCCATGGCGTGAAGTCGAACTGGGCGGAGATCTGCGGGGCGAGTGTATCGCGCGTGTAGGCATCTTTGCCTTCCACGGCGTCCCATTTGCTCACGACGATGGCCATGCCCTTGCCTGCCTCGGCAATGATGCCAGCAAGCCGCTGGTCGAGGGCGGTGTTGAGCTCATTTACATCCATCAGGAGGAAGCAGATATCGGCCTCCTCGATGGCAGCCAGGGTGCGCAAGACGCTGAACTTCTCGATACCCACCTCTTGCTTGCCTTGGCGGCGAATGCCAGCGGTGTCGAGCAGCTCGATGGCTTGCCCCTGGTAGCGCAGGCGGATGCGATTGACATCGCGTGTGGTACCCGCTACTCCAGCCACGATGGCTTGCTGCTTGCCCGCTAGTGTGTTGAAGAGGCTGGATTTGCCCACGTTTGGCCGGCCGATCAACGCAATCTTGAGTACATCGCTTGGCTCGGCTTGGCGCTTCTCTGGGATGTGTTGGCAGATCTCATCCAGCGCATCACTAATACCACTGTTGTGCTCGGCACTGGTGCGGATGATACTCTTGATACCAAGACGAAGAAACTCACTAGTAGGCAGACTGCCCCGCAGGTCGGTTTTGTTTGCAATGAGAATGACAGGCTTGCGGCTCTTGAGGGCGGTTTTGGCGACGCGCCGATCTTCATCGCTGGGGTATTCAGTGCTATCCACGACCACGAGAATGACGTCGGCCGCATCGGATGCATCGGTGATTTGCTCTTGGATACTTGCCTCAAACTCGTCTTCTGCTGGCTTGAGGCCGGCTGTATCGACGAGCCAGAACTCATGCCCATGGTAGGCTGCCTTACCCACCACCCGATCGCGCGTTGTGCCAGCCTCGCGCGCCACGATAGCCTGCTGCGAACGCATCATACGATTAAACAGCGAGCTCTTGCCAGCATTGGCACGCCCGATGATTGCAACGGTAGGAAGTTTGGTCGCCATAATGCTCTCATTATATCATGAAAGTGCGCGAGCGGATTTGCAGTGCCCTACTGCTCGGCCACGTTCTGCCACTTACCTCGCGGTAATTTGCCTAGGCTATAGCTGCCAAAGTGCGTGCGGTGCAGGCGCGTGACGGTGTAGCCCAGAGCGGCGAAGGTGCGGCGGATCTGGCGGTTGCGGCCCTCACTCATGCTAATGTGCCACTCGGTGCGGCTATCGGGCCGGAGACGAGTGAGGATGAGCCGGCTGGTGCCATCGGCCAGCTGGATGCCGTAGTCGCTGATCATCTGTTGGTGGAGAGGCTCAAGCGGGTGGTCGAGCCGGACGTGGTATTCTTTGACCTTGGCAAACTGCGGGTGGGTCATGCGGTAGGCAAAGTCGCCGTTGTTGCTGAGCAAGAGCAGGCCTGAGCTATCGGCATCGAGCCGGCCAACGGGTTTAAGAGCATGCAACTCTGCTGGTAAAAGGCTATAAATAGTGGGCTGTGACCCCTGTTGTTTGCGCGAGCAGACGTAGCCCACTGGCTTGTTGAGCATGATGGTGTGGTAGGCAACCTGCTTGGGCAGCGGTGTGCCCTGTACCGTTACCAAGCTGCCTGGTTGGAGGCGGGCACCGAGCACAGCTACCTCGCCATCAACTACGACATCTCCAGCGGCGATCAGGTCATCCGCTTGGCGGCGCGACAGGCCCAGCACAAGCGCAATGTGTTTGTTAAGGCGAGTAGTCGACATGCCTCTATTATATCACCCAGGACGTGCTGGCCGAAGGCTCGGCTCTGCGCTCATAACTCTCTCGGCTTAATGCTGATGGGTATGACGCGACCACGACCGAGTAACCGCCGAGACAATGCTCCACGTGCCGCGGAGAGCGGCCTGGCCAATAGCGCGAATGCGGGTAAAGAACCGGCTATGCTTGACCTCTGGCACAACCAGTGGGTACTCGAGCGATGGATGTTGGCGGCTATCGGCCTGTAGTGGGTCGCCACATTGCGCGGCAGAGCCAGTGACGGGGTCATCGGTAGGTTGTTCATGGAATGGGTAGTTGAATAGTGATCGATCGGGCATAACGGGCTCCATGCATAATGATTACCTAGTATAGCACGTGTGAAGCGATATGGATACGCTTTTTAGTGCGACCCGGCCGATGGTGCTGCCCGCTCAGTCTCTTCGAAACTGAGGTTGTCGTGGCTGTGCTGTATGGCTGGGGCTGGGCGCGAAGGTGCGGCTCCTGGCTGAGGCGCTGATGCCGCATGATGAGTGGTTGATGGTTGCCCTGCTGCGGCGTTGACGGGCTGTGCTGGAGCAGAATGTGCTGCAGCAACGGGAGCTGGACGGATGGCATCGTAAAGTGGATGATCGACTGGTGAGACCGACGGATGAGCGGCTGCACTGCCCTGAAGCAACGCCGCGGCTAGTGCATCAGACGGGTCTGCAGCAATGGCTTGTGTGCTGTGTGGTGTAATAGCTACACTATCAGCAGCAGGATGAGCTGGTGAATCCTCGTGATGCCCGTGGTGAGTAGCTGGTGGCTGCGCTGAGGCTGCTGGTGCTGGATGGCTTGGCGCTGATGTGTTATGTGCTGTGGTGGCTGGCGTTAGCGGCTCAACAGGGGTCGGCATGGTATCCATCTGCTCATTAAGGCTGGCTACGGCGTCCGTCACGAGTTGGTTTTGGCTTGGCTGGTAGGCGGCTGCACTGGTGTCTGCCTCATCATCGGTTTGCTGCGTGCTCATGCGCAGAGCTTCGGCTAATTCGGCTTCGTCGTCGGCTGGAGTGTGGGTGTAGTGAGCAGGCTGGCTCGCCACAATGTGGTGCTGCACATCTGGAATACCTGATGGCGCTGTGCTATGCGGCGCAATAATATCGTTAATGAGTGGCTGCGTAGCGGCAGCATCGCTGACTGGCGGTGTGTGTAGATGTGGAGCTTCTGCTGGGCTTGGTGCGCTATGAGTAGAGGCTGGGTGTTCATCGTGATGTGTGACGATCTCGGCTTCTGGTGCTTCTTCGGCTGGCGGCAAGGTGAATGGCTGTGGCGTAGTGGGCTCGGCTGGCGGCTGCGGCACCGTGGGCTGTGAAGTACCATTGGCGGCATCGAGTTCATCATCTATCAGGCTGGCATAATCTGGCCTCGGCATAGAAGACTGTAGCGGGTGGATCACTCGCTCACCTAGGCTAGCCGGCCGAGGTGTAGAGAATGGCGCTGTGGGTTGTGGTAGCGTGGTGGACGGGCTGGCCGATGGCACGGGTATAGCTGGTGCGCTGGGCTGAGGCTCGGGAGTGGTATGTGCTGCCGGCCGGTGACTTACCCCTGTATCGCCAAGGACGTCGTGTACGGCACGCACCACATCTTCAATGCCAACCTGCGATTTGACGAGGTAGCGGTCTGCTCCCAGTGCCTCGCCGCGCATGCGCTGGTCTTGGCTGGAGAGTGCCGTCATGATAATCACCTTGATGCCACGCGTCTCGGTGGTGCTGCGCAAGATATCGAGCATGTCGAAGCCACTAATCTTAGGCATCATCACATCGCTGATGATGAGCTGTGGACGTTCTTTGATAGCCATGGCGAGTGCTTCTTCCCCATCGCCAGCCGACACGATGTCATACCCCTCGGCCAACAGGCGTACTCCGTATATTTCGCGCAGGCTTTTGTCGTCTTCGACAAGCAGAATCTTAACCTTTGTCATATCACCCTCTATTGTACGCAATTGTCGGCAAAAATACCATAGTGCTTGTGGTTTTTTTGAGAGAAAGTGATAGAAAGAGCCGCCTCGGTGATGGTGTGGACGCACGATTGGATTTGCATAGAGAGATTGATGAGTGTTGGTCTGCACAAGAAACTCTCTAGAGGCCAGCGATGCAGGAAGCGGGAGCGCTCTGTATGTATCTTCGGCATGGCTACTGTGAGTGTAGCTATAGGCATGAGAAGTTTGGAGGCTTTGGGCGCAGATACGTAACTATTGACTATAAAACCATACCGTGGTATCATATTGTCTCTAACAGAGGAAGATCAATTATGAAAACACCACAACCAATGCGACATGCCAGAGCCCGAGCCCAACGCAAAAGCGAGAAGCCAAGCCGGATCGAGTGCTTTATCGAGGAAGCACAATCGCCCGAGCGATCCTCGCGGCGTGAGAAAGTTGCGCGAGCATTGGGGATGCTGGCCACCATTGGCGCCACGCTGACAGCCGCAACAGGTATTAGTCTCTATCATGACAGTGGCAATATGGAGCCGGTGGTCAATCTGCTCAACCCAGCTGCTGAGCATGTTATGACGACGGATGAGAAGATTGCTGCCACCAAGGGGTTCCCAAACATCGTTGCGCTTGAGGGTCGCCAGATGGAAGAAACAGCCATGCACTGGGTGGCGCGTGGCACATATGCGACAGGTATTAGTGCTATTACACTTCAGCTACTTAATGAGCAGGCAGAGCGCACGCGTGATAAAGCCCAACGCAAGAAGGATCAGTTATAGGCATATGGCGGCCTAGGGCTTTGCCCGCGCCCGGCTCACTCCTATTCTCTCTTTTGCTACATCAGAGGTGTTGACGCAGATTTTAGTATACAAAGAGGTCGGTATCGTGGAGATATCGGGCCTCTGTAGCTTATTGTCAGCGAGATAAGAGCTACCGCACTGCCCGTGGTGGCGCGGCAGAGCGCGGCGCGGTGAGAACATCGCGGACGCGGGTGGAGCTACGCCGGGGCTGGCTGGTGGCAATGATATGCGCCGTGGGCGACGTGCTTGGCGTAGATGGTGGTGTGGCGCTTGAGGGGGTGGAAGGAGCAACCTGGGCAACGGTAACAGTGGTAGATTGCGCGTTTTTTGCTGTGGGTGGCGCAGCTGTATGGCTGCTCTTTTGTGCTGGGCGCTGGGCGCGAGTGGCTAGGCTTGGTTGCGGCAAAAAGCCTTGGCTCTGGAGTGCGGCTGTGGCAAAAGCCGGCACTGGGCGGGGCGGAGCTGCTTTGGCGGCTTGTGCTGATGCCTTGGCTTTGGCAGCGAGGGCGGTTTGGGCATCGTGCTCGCTCAGGCGCGGGAGCTCAAGGAAGAAGGTACTTCCCTGCCGGTACGCACTCTCCACCCACAAGCGGCCACCCATCACCTCTGTAAGGCGGCGACTGAGGTAGAGCCCCAGGCCAGTGCCGCCAATCTCGCGTGTGTCCGAATTATCCACCCGATAGAACTTTTGGAAGAGGTGTGACTGATCTTCTACTGGTATGCCAATGCCAGTATCGGCAATGGCGATCGTCACGCGCCCACTACCGCCGGTTACATCCACCGTTACATGCCCGCTGGGGGTGTATTTGATAGCATTCTCCACCAGATTATCAAGCACTTCACGCAGCTGGTCTGGGTCGACAGAGACATAAAAGGCAGGGCTCAGCGTCCGGCTGGTAAAGGTAGCGCTGTGCTCACCGCCAGTTGTGCCAGGGCGTGGCTTGAAGATAAGCTGGAGCTTTTTGTCCTCAGCCTTGTGGCGCAGCCCCTCCACAATGTCGCTGACAAAAGGGATGAGGTCGATCGCTTCAGGATTGCTCTGCAAGCGGCCATCGTCGGCTTTGCTCACGTCCAGCAGGTCTTGAAAGAGCCGGCCGAGGTGCTCAGCCGAGCGGTGGGCTTTGGTAATGAAGTCGCGGGCGCGCTGGTCGATGGTGGCAGTGGCGGGGTTAAGGGTGAGGCCAAGGTAGCCCTCGATTGACGCTACAGGGGTACGCATCTCGTGGCTGGCGGTGCTAATGAACTCGGCTTTTTGGCGTTCCTCGGCCTTTTCCTTTGTCACGTCACGAAAGACGACGATAACTCCACTACCTGGCTCGCTGCTGACGGGCGAAATGACGAGTGAGATGATCGGTGTCTTGCCAGAGCTCGTCACGAGTCGCAGGCGGTCGGTGGTGAGGGGCTGGTTGTCCGCCAGGACAGCGGCGATAGGGTCAGTATCATTGGTAATGGGGTCATTTTTGGCGTCGATAAGCTTGAGGACGGATTGGTAGCTCAGTCCCAGAGCATCTTCGTCGCCCCAACCCACGAGGCGTTGGGCTGCTGGATTGATAAGTTCAATCATCCCATCTGCATCGAGCGCCATCACGCCATCGCCAATCGCATTGAGCACGATGTCCGACTTGCCTGCTACCTGGCTGAGCGTGGCGGCAAGTTCGCGGTATGAGGTGGTGCGGGCCTCGGCAGCGTGATCATCCGGCCCCCAGAGCAAGCACCCCACCAGGATGGGCAGCTCACCCGTGAGCATGGCACTGGGGATCATCGTACTTGTAATATGCCCCGCTAGCACCCCCCAGCTGAGGTAGGCATTGACCAGTAGCAAGACGAGCGCCAACCCTACCCAGCCAAAGAACATTGCAAAGACTGCTACCAAAAGCCAGGCTGCAATAAAGGGTGAGCTCAGCCCACCAGTGCCAATAATAAGCGCGCCTGTTGTGGCAACGGCGCAGAGATACACCACTAGACTCGCCTGCCCAAGCCGCTGCTGCGGTGGCCAGATGTGAAGCACCGCTGCCACGACCCCTGTTATACCGGCCAAGATGATGGCAATGAGTGGCATGCCAAGCACGAGGTTGTATTGATCTACCCCGCCAAAGTGCCGCCATGCCCACAGCGCCACGATGATGACGGCATAGAGCATACTTGCCTCGCACAAGCGCCGGTGCCAAAACCGGCTGATTTGTTGCACCCCCATTGGTTATCCCCCTTATGCTTTGTATGTATTATAGCGGATAGCTCGAGTGATAGCAATGGAGTGCTGGGCGAGAGCCGTGCTCGCTGCCCGCCACTTCTTATGACCTTGAGTAATTTATTCGCCCATTTTTCTCTACAATGTGCTACAATAGTGCCAGAAAACAAAGGAGGCCATATGGCAAAAAAATCAACCAAAGCAGCGGCCAAAGCAGCCGCGCCAGCAACAACCACTACAAAAACAAAGGTAACAGTATCGACCACCCGCAAAAAGACGCCCAAGCAAATGCTCGACATCCTGCTCATTGCAGCCTGCCTGGTGCTCAGCGTTATCGTAGTGGTACTGAGTATCTCGCACAGCATCGATCCGCACACCGCCATCGTTATGCTCAGCGTTGGCTTGGCCTGCCTCAGTGCCTATGTGCTTAACCACGCAGCAAGCCGGTAGAATCCTGCTCTACTACTCTTATAAATAACCCGCTCACAATTGGCGGGTTATTTTACGTTTTGCTATAAACCGTGGCTATGTAGAGGAAATGGGTGCGCTGTGTGCCAATACCTAAGGTGCGGTGCTACTTGCCCGGCACATACACCACAAGTGTGCCATTCTTGCTGATGCTAGCGATGAGGTTGCTGCGGATGGTGAGGCTGCGCATGTCGGTTCCTTTGATGGTGAGGAGGGTTGTACCATCGGTGACTTTGACGATCTTGAGGCCTTTGCTGCCGCTAGCTTGAATGCCGGCGGAGTGGAGATTACTGGTGAGGAGGAGTGAGCCATCCAGGCTGGCGGAGACGATATTGCCGCCGTCAGCCAGGGTGAGTGTGCCACCGCTGGTGCGGCTGTAGGTGGCCTGGCTCAGAGCGAAGTCTTGGGTGTTTTGGCTTGCAATGCGCAGAAACTCTCTACCCTGCCCATCCACAACGACGCGCGGCATATCTGTGGTGAGAGCCTCTCGAGAGTAGGTTGGCGCAGTAGTGCCAGCGGGGTTGGTGAAGGAGCTGGCGGCTGGGCTGAGCTTGTACGCGCTATTGACAGTGCTGTGCCCGTGCGGCTTACCGTCAATGCCGTAGCTCTCGAAGGTCTCTTGCCCGCTGGATTGGATGGTATTGCTGCCAGCAGTGCCCTCCAGCCAGCCATCGCTTGCCAAGGTGACGTTGCTGGAGCTAGCTGTGCGCTGCACTTCGCGTGTGCCGCTGGCGATATCATACACGGTGATGGTGGTCGTCGATTGGTCTGCAGTGGTCGCTTGGCGCTCATTTGTGATGACGACACCGGTGGTGGTACGTGAGGTAGCACGCTTACTGGGTGACTTCTGGGATGGCTTAGCGCCATGATCTTTCTCAGTATTACGGCGACAGAGAAGCTTGCTCCCGCTCGCTATCGTGCAGATGGCGTTGGGGTTCTGAAAATCGCCACTGGTGATAGTGCGTAGGTTCCCTGCAGCGGCGTAGAAGGTGGCGGTGGCGCTCTCGCCAATAATGTCTTGCTGTTGGTTATCTGTGCCGTAATATGTAAGCGTAGCAGGCTGGGTAGCTACAGGGGTAGTATAGAGAACCTTAGCAGTCGCAAGCTCTACTGCGGTAATGACCGAGCGCCCTCGCTGCTGGCTGGCGCAATATACCACTCCACGCGGCGTGACGCTGCTACAGGTACTGGCTGGCCAAGTAGTGACTGCCTGCTTGCGCCCAGTATCCCAAATCCGGAGCACTGGTGCGGCATCTTGCGCGCCCTGCCCCGCGATGG
>CALIXX010000063.1 GCA_938046115.1 uncultured Candidatus Saccharibacteria bacterium
TTTTCGTGATTCGCGGCGCGTCGGTCTCTGCGGAGCATATCTCAACTTCGCATGAGCCGCTGAATTTGAAGAAATTCATTTACGAGCTGGATGTGCCGGTGATGGTTGGCGGTGTGGCCGGGTATTCGCAGGCTAAACACCTGATGCGTACTGGTGCCGCCGGTGTGCTGGTCGGGTTCGGTGGCGGTTCGGCAATGACCACCCGCAAGGGGCTGGGTATTTCCGCCCCAATGGCGACCGCTATCGCCGATGTTGCTGCGGCTCGTTCGGACTACCTGGACGAATCCGGCGGGCGGTATGTGCATGTGATTGCCGACGGTGGGCTTAGCCGCTCTGGGGACCTCGTGAAAGCGCTGGCCCTGGGGGCGGATGCGGTGATGATCGGCGCACCGCTGGCTCGCGCATCTGAGGCGCCGGGCCAGGGCTGGTACTGGGGCAATGAGGCGCATTCGCGGGACTTCCCGCGCGGGGTGCGCACCCCCCTGGGCGTGGTTGGAACTCTCGAAGAGGTGCTGTATGGTCCCTCGCACCATGTGGATGGTACCCGCAATATTGTGGGCGCCCTCAAACGCGCAATGGCGAACTGCGGCTACCTGGATTTGAAGAAATTCCAGAAGGCAGAGATGACGATTGTGCCCGAATACCGGGGATAATCGCGGGCAGTCGCATTCCGTTGAGAACGCCAGAACCGAACGAACATTCTCTTTGCTAAAGTGATGCGCCCCCACCGGTAAAATACCCGGTGGGGGCGCATCTACAGGTACTAGGAGATGCGGTAGGAGGTATCCCCGAAAGTAGCCTCAACTTTTAGTGATCCGCCTAAAGTCTCCACGTATTTTTTAAGGGTGCGCATTTGGGTGTGGTCAATGTTGCCGCGCTCCAGCTTTGAAACACTATTCTGCGACACATGAAGTTCTTGGGCCATAGCCTGCTGAGTAAGTTTGGCTTGTTCCCGCAGCTCACGAAGACGATACAGTCGAACTTCCTTCCGCATATCGTCTGCTAAGCGAGCCACCTGTTCGCGGTCAAATGGGCGCATCTCATACATTTCGTCTACAATCGAACGCTTCACCGGTTTCCTCACCTCTTTTTGAGATTATCTAAATGTTCTTGGTACAGCCGATCAGCGCGGGGAATGTTTGTGTGATACCACTTTTCCCACTGTTGAGCTTTATCACCCGCGACTAGGAGAATTGCCTGACGGGTGGGGTCAAAAGCGAACAGTATCCTTATTTCACTAGCTCCTGAAGACCCTGGGCGGGAGCTCTTTCATATTACGGTGTTTAGAGCGTTTGATACTGTCTACAAGGGGCCTTCCGAGTGAAGGTCCTTCATCTTCTAAAACCTTAAGTGCGGCAACAACCTGTGCATAATCAGCATCGGAGAGCACCTGAAGCCATCCACGAATATACCCAGTATCAATTGACCACACACTCATACTATAAACCCTGCAGGTTTTATGACCAACAGACTGTGCTGCGTCCCCACTGGTGAAATACCTGGTGGGGGCGCATTGTGCTGTTCCGAGTCAGGAGCGGGAGCTGGGTACATGACCATGCGCGGGGCATAAGCGAGCAGAATCCCCTAGCATGAATAGGGTTAGGCGGGTAATGCGCGGGTGAGCGTGGTGCTGCACCGAAGAAACCGGCCGGGCCGGAACTGACCAATACCGAGCGAGTACCTACTGATTTCCGGGCGACGTGGACGGACGCGTCTGGAACCGACAAGAGTAGGCCGTTCGTTAATCATCATTAGGAGGTAATACCTGTGAGTGTTGAGAACCTGAGTGCCCAGGAGGCCTTCGAGCGGTTCGAGTCCATGCTGCGGGACTGGCTGCGTGACAGCGGCGGGACCCGCATCGACATTGACTACCACGCCATCCACCGAACCGGGTTCATCACCAACTGGCTGACGATCGACGGCCAGCGCAAGGGCGTCCTGTTTCCCGCGAAGCTGGACTTCACCATGGATGACCTTCGTCCGGCTCAGGTGGATCCTCATCGGGGTGCGTGGACGTACTCGCACCTGTGGATGGAGGCCTCGGACGGTGTGCTGCATCAGGAGTCGGACTGGATGCGTGAGCCGGTCATTAACGGAGACCCCGCTGGCGAGCAGGACGCGGCGGTGGAGCTGAGGATTCACCCCCGCGATCCTGAGTACATTCCGGAGTGGATGGCGACCAAGGCAGCCGCCTTCCACAAGAAGGAGGAGGCCCGAGCACGACGTCGCGAGCGCGACCGAGCCCGCCGGGCACGCAAGAAGGCTGAAGCTGCCCAGGCTGCGCAGGAGGCTGAGACGAACACGTCGAGTACTGCCAGTGAGGCAGCGGGGAAGGCAAGCAGCTGACTCGGTCGAAGCAGACCGATAACATAGGAGATTTGTTTATTGTGCGCCCGGTCTTTGTTGGGTGGGGCGCTTGGATAAAGAAGGAGAATAACAATGATGGAGTGGTCTTTTGAAGGTCAAATGGAGGTCGCGCAGGCGATCGCGAACCAGTGGGGTGAGCGGCTCACTCTGCACCACTTCGACTCTGAAATTACTCTGCATCTTTGAGAATCTATCGATAAACTCCAGAAAGTCCGGGAGAGTGCCGTGAACCCTAATACGCCAACTGAAGAAAACTCCAGTCCGTCAGGCTTTCGTTCGTACTCGGTCGATCAGGCATTGAATATCATTCGGTCAATAGCCGAGCATCGGTGGCCTATGACTGTTGACGAGGCGTTCTCGTTGCGAGATCAGTTCGGCTGGACACCTGCTCCTGACGACGGGAGGTTTTTCGTTACCTCTGTCAGCAATGGCGAGGAAGACGGGACTATAAGCATTGACCGAAACAGTATTTACATATCAGGAATCCGGTTCAAATTAACTTCTCAGCTTCCTAAAGATGCAGATCCTAACACTCAGTCAGAAATGCGGTCAGTATATTCGAGGTACGTCGAATCCCTCACTATGAGATACGGCACAGGCGAAGCCAGATCTAGCAGTGACGTAGATGGTGTTTTGTGGTACCTGCCATCGCGCGCGAGCGTTGACATAGGGATTACTCGCCGATCTATTTCTGTTGCACTTGAATCGCCAGCAATGACTGCCCTCACTGAATCCGAAGAGAAGTATTTCGCAGAGGGAGGGGAATCCTAGCTCTCGTCATGAGACTTAAAGTAGCTTCTCGTGAATCATCATGAGCAGGAGGTATCTGTGAATGTCGAATACGGTAAATATGCAATGATGCTTTGGCGGCAAGAACCACAATGACCATACGCGGGGCACAGACGCATTAAACCCCGTAGCATGAATAGGGCAGGCGGGTAGCGTGCAGCGGTTTACGGTATTTCGCAGGTAAGGCGAGAGGAAAAATTGTGGGCGTTCATTACCTATATCCCGTTCTCAGTTCGGAGGATACCCTCATTGATGTCGAAGCTTTCTTACGCGAAGGGCAGCGAAAATGGCCCGGGTGTAAGACGATGCAGTGGACCGCTGAGGAAGACCGCTTGACGGATGCCGACATCATTATTACCCCTGATGGGGCATCGACGATTATTAGTCATTTCGCTGATGGTCGGCTCATATCTGTTGATGGGGCAGATTTTGAGGAGGCCGTAGATATTGCCGCGTGGGTGCGGTCTTTGAACCCAGACCCTGACGTGGTGCTATGGTTTACATCCAGTGCTTTCGATGGTCACACTGTCTTGACTCCGGGAATTACACCCCAGCAGGTGCTTGATCAGTGGGTAGATCACCGTGAACACGACCCTTATGTGGAGTACCCTCAGTACTTCTCGTGAATGATGTAGTCATAGTGGAAGGGGGGCGAGGCTGATATGGGCGCGGTAAACCTTGGGAGTATGGCGATACCGGCAAGCTAGTAGTGATTGGTTGCTGCGGCAGCAGAGCTGGTTCTTAGAACCGGATAGGAGATAGGAAGAGGCTAAGGCACATGACAGATAAGGCTATTGGCGTATCCAGCGGGACAAATCAGGGTACATCGGAATGGACGTGGCAGGACTACCTGAAATGGGGGCAGGAGATTAACCAAGAGCGGATGGAAGCCGACTGGAAGGGCCTGTGGGACTACGCACCGCCCAATACAGGAGCCTCTGAAGAAACACTGGCACGTACTGAGGCTCAGCTGGGTTTTCGTTTGCCAAAGTCCTACCGTGACTTTCTCAAGGTAGCCGACGGCTGGCCCTGCTTCTACCAGGACATGACGATCTTCTCCACCAGTGACCTTCTTGGCGGCGAACTGCGTAGGCTGGGCGGGGTTCAGTTGGAGCTGGAGGAATGCATTGAGGCTATGGCTTCAGGCGGTGTTATCGCTGCTGACCATTTCATGGTTGCCGCCGCACAGGGGTCGATTGACATCGTTCTGATGGGACGGCCCGGTACCCCAGCAGAGGGGACTGCCTCGTGGGTGCGCGGTGAAGTACTAGGACGCTACGACGATCTTCTGGACTATTACCTGTCTATGATGGAGTACAGCAAGCTCGAAACCGCCGATCTCAGAAAGGACTTCGGCCCCAAGCCCGACGGCGTTCCTCACGCTGTCCTCGATACCCGCCCCAATGAAGGGAAAGACTGACGTAGTTCGCATAGCTAGGTGGGCTATGGCGTTCTCACGCCCGAGGCTGCTCAGCATCTTAAGAATCTATCGACAAGCTCTAAAAATCCCAGAAGAGAGACCGAATTCTCATATGTTAAATGAAGCAAACTCCACACCGTCAGGTTTTCGCGCGTATCCGGTCGAGCAAGCGGTGGCCATCATCCGAGCAATAGCTGAGCATCGGTGGCCTATGACTGTTGAAGAGGCGTTCTCGTTGCGTGATCAGTTCGGCTGGACGCCCGCTCTCGACGATGGAAGGTTTTTCGTTACCCCCGTCAGTAACGGAGAGGAAGATGGCCACATAAGCCTAGACGTCAGTAACAACCAATTTGTATCCGGAATTTCTTTCCGCTTGACTAGCCTCGCATCCCCGGATCCAACCCCAGAAATTAGGGCATTAATACAGTCAGTACGCTCAAGCTACGTTGCTGGACTTACATCACTGTACGGGGCTGCAACCCCTGGCCCTAGCAGCAAAGTGGAAACTTTGTCTTGGTATTTGCCGTCACGCGCGAGTGTCGGTTTAGGAGTCGCTACAAGGCTTGTGTCCGCGACAATTGAATCGCCAGCGATGACTGATCTTACCGAAGCTGAAGAGAAGTATTTCGCTCAGTAAACAAACCCAAACTGTATAACATCGAGAGCGTCGAGCACTGTCTGTGGGATAATCATTCTCTACTGTCTAATCATCTGCGTGTTTGGTGGTGAGGGTGCGCTGAGGCAAGAAGAGGGCAACAAGGAAGCCTGTGGCCATAAGCGCGGCGCTGATGATGAAAATCTGGTGCAAGGAGTCGCTAAAGGCATTGAGAATGCGCGTGGTGTAGTCGTCTTGCTGTTGGCTTAGCTGCTGCTGGGCACGTGCGCGTGCTGGAGCAGGGAGGCGGGCCATACCTTTGGCTGCACCCTGGCTAATGGCGTCGCGCTGGCTGTTGATGCGCAGCAGAGTATCGGCATTGAGCTCGCCATCGAGCTGCCGAGCGGCTTGTGGCGCGCGGCGCAGCGTCTGAATATAGGGGATTTGATTGATATCGCCAAGGCTGTGTAAAATGCCACTAGTGAGCACGCCTGCAAAGATAGCCGTCCCCACCGTCGAGCCAAGCCCACGGAAGAGCTGTACGCTTGAGGTAGCAGCGCCGAGATCCTGCTGGCGGAATTCATTTTGCACGGCGAGGGTGAGGATGGGCATGCACATCCCCATGCCAAAGCCAGTGAGTGTCATGATGATCGCCTCGTGCCAGTAAGGTGAGGTGGGCTGAAGCGTGATAAGCGAGAGAATACTTGCTGCGGTGATGGCGCAGCCAATGACGATATAGCGCTTGTATACACCTGTCCGGCTGATGAGTTGCCCCACGCCAATAGAGCTAATCATCATTCCGCCCACCATTGGCAAGAGCATCAGGCCAGCTTGCGAGGCAGTCGCGCCAAAGACTTGCTGGCTAAACTGCGTGAGGTAGAGGATTGCTCCGAGAAAAGCGGCACCAAAGAGCAGGCTAATGAGCATAATGAGGCGGTAGGTGGGGTTACGGAAGAAGCGGAGAGGAAGGATGGGCTGAGCGGCTTTGCGCTCAAGCCAGAGGAAGATACCACTTGCAAGGGCGGCAATAGTGAGCAGCACACTTTTGATGAGAGTAAGGCTCGTGCCACGGTCGATGACGCTCTTAAAGACCATCTCCGTATTGTCTACTGCCAAGACAAGCGCCGCCAGGGCAATGGTGATAAAAAGAGCACCGAGGTAGTCTGGCTTGTGCTTGCTGTCGTGCTTGATTTGTGGGCAATAGCGGATGATGAGAGCAGTGGCGATGATGCCAATTGGCACATTGATAAAGAACGTCCAGCGCCAGTTGGTTGTGACACCAAAGATAGTCGCACCATCGGTTAGCCAGCCACCAAGCAATGGCCCTGCTACCGAGCTCATACCAAAGGTCGCACCGATGAGCCCCTGCCAGCGGCCCCGCTCCTTAGGCGTAAAGAGATCGCCGACAATAGTAAAGGCGTTGGCGGTGATAATGCCGCCACCAATTCCTTGCAGCGCCCGCCACGCAATGAGCCATTCCACGGTTGGTGCGATACCGCTGAGCAAGGAGCCAACGGTAAAAATTGCCACGCCACTGAGCAAAAGTGGCTTGCGGCCATACATGTCGCTTAGCTTACCGGCTAGCGGCACTGTCACAGTGGTGGTGAGCATATAGGCAGTAACGATAAAGCCAAGAGAGGAGAAGCTATTGAATTCCTTGACGATCGCGCCCAGTGCCGTCGCCACGATGGTTTGGTCGAGCGCCACGAGAAAGAGGGCGCTCATCACGGCAAGCATGACGATGAGTTTGTGACGTTGGGGCAGATGATGGAGCATAGAATTCCTTGGTTTAGTGATTTAATATTTCCAGTGTGAAGCAGGGCAATGACGAGCTTACGTTTGATGCTGAGAGAACTACTGGCCAAATACGCTATGATACGCCGAATAGAATTGTTTGTCAATTTTATGCCAAGGAGCTTAGGCACTGCACTGGCTGATTGCGAGCGATGAGCTGCGCCAGATCAACCTCGGCAAGGAAGTGAGGCAAGATTGGGTACTGCTGCGGGCTAATAAAGCCACACTCGGCGACCTCCGCTAAGCCGTGCGTTGTGGCGGCAAGGTCAATCGACTGGTAGTCTTGCCAGTTGGTGATGTGAAACAAGAACTCAAGCTGTTCGCGTGGCTCGCCAGCTGCTGGCGTGGCGATAGCAAACTGCTGGACGAAGAGCAGCCGGCCAATCACTGGCTCAACGCCAGTTTCTTCGATCATCTCTCGCCGTAGGCCATCCAGTACGCTCTCTCCCAGTTCCAGCCCACCACCCGGTGTGCACCAAAAATCTCGGCCATCGCCAGTGCGCGCTGTCAAGCGTTGGCAAAAGAGCTCGCCCTTGTCGTTAATGATAATTCCGCGTACGTTGATGCGTCTGTGCATAGTGCCTCCGGTGATTGATATGACTTATGGATGATGTCCTGTATTTATTTTACGCTAAAAATGATATATTGCGTGCTTAGGTAGCAGGCTTACTCACTTCTCTTGATTTTCCCATTAGCACTCGCTATACTAGAGTGCTAGAAGCGCCTTGATCAATATGGGCGCGGTGATAAGTAGATAAGTATAAGAAAGGGGTAACCAATGAGTTCACCAATCAAGCCAATGGCGCATTTCGTCGTGGCGGTTAAGGAGAAAAAGCCAGAGAAGACTGCCAGCGGGATCTTTTTGCCCGAGTCGGCTCAGGAGAAGTCGGAAGCTGCCAAGGTGATTGCTGTTGGATCGGCAGTAGAAGATGTCGTAGTTGACGCGCGGGTCGTTTACAAGAACTACGCAGCTACCACTATTAAGCTCGACAAAGAAGAGTATTTGATTATCAAGGACGAGGATATCCTCGCCACAGTAGAATAGGAGAACTAGTCTATGGCAAAAAAAGTATTTTATGATGAAGATGCGCGCCGCCGAATTTTGGGCGGGGCAGAGATTCTCTACAACGCAGTGAAGACAACGATGGGGCCAAAGGGTCGCAACGTCGTCATTGGCAAAAGCTACGGTGGCCCAAGCGTCACGCACGATGGTGTAACGGTGGCCAAGGGTATCGACATCGAGGATGTTGATGACGAGACACTAGGCTTTAAGGTGGGGGCAGAGCTCATCAAGCAAGCCGCCAACAAAATGAACGACGTGGCTGGTGACGGCACAACCACTGTGACGGTTTTGACCTACCAT
Organism: uncultured Candidatus Saccharibacteria bacterium; assembly: GCA_938046115.1. Taxonomy (GTDB): domain Bacteria; phylum Patescibacteriota; class Saccharimonadia; order Saccharimonadales; family Saccharimonadaceae; genus Saccharimonas. The sequence continues at coordinate 8,329 of CALIXX010000063.1, forward strand.
ATCCTTAGTGAGGCAAACAAGCTGATTGCTGCTGGTCACAACCCAATGCTGCTGCGCAAGGGTCTCGAGCGCGCTGCGGCAGAGGTAACAGCCGCTTTGAGCGAGCAGGCAGAAGACATTCGCAATGATGAAACACGCGTCGCAGAGGTGGCAACTATCTCGGCGGGTGATGACGCGATTGGCCGGCTGATTGCTGATGTAATGGAGAAGATCGGGCCCAATGGTGTGGTGACGGTTGAGGAAGGTCGCGGCCTTGAGCTAGAGAGCGAAGTGGTTGAGGGCTTTACCGTTCAGCGCGGCTTCGTCAGCCCGTACATGGCGACAGACACTAAGCGAATGGAAGCGGTGTACGACAAGCCAGCTATCGTTATTACCGACAAGAAGATTTCTTCGGCGCAGGAGTTTGTCCCGCTGCTTGAGATGATTGCTCAGAGTGGTAAGAAAGACCTCGTTTTGATTGCTGACGATGTGGATGGCGAAGCGCTTGGCCTGCTTGTGCTTAATCGCCTCAAGGGTGCCTTTAATACACTGGCCATCAAGGCGCCAAGTGATAAGGATGTCCTCTACGATATTGCTGCTCTGGTAGGCGCAAAAGTCATTACCGAAGACACCGGCATGAGCTTTGATACGGTTGGCCCAGATGTAGTGGGTTCGGCTCGCAAGGTGATTGCCACTAAGGATTTGACAACGATCGTCGAAGGGGCTGGTGCGAAGGCGGCAGTCGATGCCCGGATTGACCAGATTGCCGTTGAAATTGCCAACAGCACAAGCGACTACACCAAGAACAATCTCGTCAAGCGCCAAGCTGCCCTGACTGGCCAAGTGGCGGTGATTAAGGTAGGTGGGGCAACTGAGACCGAGATCGAAGAGAAGAAATACCGCGTTGATGATGCCGTAGCTGCCGTCAAGGCCGCCCTAGCTGAGGGTGTTGTGCCTGGTGGCGGGGTGACACTGGTCAATCTTGCAACGAGCTACACCCACGCTGGTGATGCCGATGCGTCGGTGACTGCCGGTGAGGATTTGCTCATCCACGCGCTGGAGCAACCATTCCGCATTCTGCTGACCAACTCTGGTCTCAATGCCGATGAGTGGCTGCCACAGGTGAAGGCAGCGCAGCCTGGCTTTGGTATTAATGTCAACACACCAGGTGAGCTGATTGATCTCAAAGCAGCTGGCGTGGTTGATCCTGTCCGTGTTACCAAGGAAGCACTGCAAAATGCTGCGTCCATCGCTGGCACCGCAATGACGATGGGTGCGCTCGTCGTCGACCTGCCTGAGAAGGAAGCGGCAAGCCCAGCTGGCATGCCTGGCATGGGCGGCGGTATGGGTATGTACTAAGCCTCATCCTGCCTTGTTTTGCAAAAACCCACCACATCTGTGGTGGGTTTTTAATTCAGGAAAGAATCGGTTGACAGATACCCCCAGGGGGTATATCATAGGAGTATGAGCAAAGATATTACCAGACGAGCACTACACCGTATCAAAATTATGAAGGGCCAGCTTGAGGGGTTAGAGAAGCGTGTGGCTGATGATGCTTACTGCATGGATATTATTATCCAGAGTTTGTCGATCCAGAAGTCGCTGGCGTCACTCAACAAGCTGATGGTCAAGCAACACCTTGAGACGCATGTGGCTGAGATGCTGGCGTCAAGTGATACAAAGCAGCGCGATAAGGCGCTCAAAGAGCTCGATCAGCTCTATGACCTGACGAACATTCGCTAGCAGCAAGCGGATATAAGAATGGAAAGGATAATACGGTGCGCAGCACCGAGGAGTTTGTTATGGATAAAAAACAGTCACAGCACCATCATATGACTCATGGTGAGCATGCGCACCATGAGCAGCATGCGACGGGGAGTTGTGCTCATCATGAGACGCATGGACAGAGCGGCCATTGCGGGCATGATGCGGCGCAATTTCGGCAGCGGTTTTGGCTATCGCTGCTGATAACGATTAGCGTCCTGGTGTGTTCACCACTACTTCAGCAGTGGCTCGGCTATACACTGCCTGAGGTCGTGAGCCGGTATGTGCCGGCCATAAGCGGGACGATATTGCTGTGGTATGGTGGCCGAGTCTTTATTCGGGCGGGGTGGCAGGAGCTACGCCAGCGCCAGCCTGGTATGATGCTGCTGATTGCTCTAGCGATTAGTGTGGCCTATGGCTACAGCCTGCTGGTGACCAGTGGCGTGGTAGCAGGGATGGATTTTTGGTGGGAGCTCGCGTCGCTCATTACCATTATGCTTCTCGGGCACTGGCTCGAAATGGCAGCGATTAAGCGAGCAACGGATGCTGCCCATACCTTAGCCCAACTCTTGCCTGAGACGGCAGAGGTCGTGACAGAGCAATCGATTGATACAGTGCCGCTTGATCACCTGGCTGTGGGGATGACCGTGCTGGTGCGCCCAGGTGGGCGCGTACCAGTGGATGGCCAGGTGATATCTGGCGCGTCACAGGTGGATGAGTCGATGCTCACGGGTGAGTCGCGCCCTGTTGCTAAGCAGTCAGGGAGTCTTGTGACGGCAGGCACGATCAATGGCAACGGTGCGCTTCATGTTATGGCCCAGCACATTGGTGATGATACAACGTTGTCGCATATTATGGAGCTGGTGCGCCAGGCTGAGCAGCGTCGGTCGCGAACGCAGGTGCTGGCGGATCGGGCAGCGGGCTATCTTTTCTATGCAGCGCTTGCTACTGCGCTGGTGACGGGCGCTGGCTGGGCGCTGGCTGGTGCATCGCTGGGTGAAGTGCTGCAGCGAGTGGTAACGGTGTTGGTTGTCGCGTGCCCACATGCTTTGGGCTTGGCGGTGCCGCTGGTTGTATCGATCTCGACTGGGCTTGCGGCGCAGCGCGGTATTGTGGTGCGTGATCGCCGCGCTTTTGAAGCCGCGCGGCAAGTCGATGTAGTGTTATTTGACAAAACCGGTACACTGACGACTGGTCATCTAGCAGTAGTTGCAGTCCATGGTGGAGACGACGCGGCTATTCTGGCACTGGCAGCGGCAGCTGAGCATGAAGCAGAACACCCGATTGCAGCAGCGATTCGCCGCGCGGCAGCCGATCGCCATGTTGCGATACCTGCTGTGCGTGACCTCCAGACGGTGCCAGGTTATGGCGTGCAGGCTGTGGTTGATGGCGTGCCGACGTTAGTTGGCAATGCGGCCTTTATGCAGCAGCATCAGATTGATCGAGACGAGATAACGACGGACCATACAGTGGTCTACGTTGCCCAGGCTGGGCGCGTCTGTGGTGTGATTGAGCTTGGTGATGCGCCGCGCACCGGTGCGGCAGCGGCAGTCGCAGCGCTCCAACGCCGCGGTATAACGGTTGCTATGGTAACAGGAGATGGTGTGAGGCCAGCTGATGCAATTGCTCGCCTCGTTGGTATCACTGAGGTTCACGCTGAGGTAACACCAGCTAAGAAGGCGGCGATTGTCATGGCGTACCAGCAGCAGGGGAAGCGAGTGTGCTTTGTCGGCGATGGCGTGAATGATGCACCAGCGCTGGCCCAGGCTGAGAGTGGTGTCGCGATTGGGACAGGGACCGATGTTGCTGCAGCGTCAGCCGGGATTATGCTGGTTGGTGATGATCCGCAGGCAATTGTCCGGCTGATCACGCTGGCCCAGGCGACCTACCGCAAAATGGTGCAGAACCTCTGCTGGGGAGCGGGCTATAATGTGCTGATGCTTCCACTCGCAGCTGGGGTGCTTGCGCCAGTCGGGGTGGTTATTTCGCCCGCGATCGGTGCGGTAGTGATGTCGCTTTCGACGATCATTGTTGCAGCAAATGCACAGCTCTTACGCCGCGCGGTAGAGTAAGTCGCGAGCTCCGTTATTGACAGACTTGCGCTATCTATGTCATACTAGCGCGCAGTATGCTTTCGTTCTTAGGGAATTTCACCGCGTCGTTTCGGGTGGCGCTTGTGATGTGGCCATTTGCTGCACTTGTGTTGACATTGCCACTGTTATTGGTACACTATATTCGCTTTCGCCGAGTGGCGTTTGGCCGGGTAGTCATGACGTATTTGGTAGTGCTCTATGGCTTGGCGCTAGCTGCCTTTACGCTTTACCCGATGCCAGATAATGCGGCGCGCTTTTGCGGGAGCCACCATATCCAGCCGCAATTAGTGCCACTGGCGTCGATTTTCGATATCTCGCATGAGGGCGTGCGGGCGTTGCTACAGGTGGTGCTTAATGTTATTTTCTTTGTGCCACTGGGGGCGTTTTTGCGGGCGATGTATCGGGTGCGCTGGTGGACGGTGGTGGCGATTGGCCTTATGACGTCGATAGTGATCGAACTGACGCAGCTCACGGGGGTGTTTGGCGTGTATCCGTGTAGCTATCGGCTGTTTGATGTTGATGACTTGCTGCTTAATACGAGCGGGGCACTGCTGGGTTTTTGGCTGGGCTGGCTGCTACCAAACTTTCGTGATACTGAGCGTGGGGCAACGACGATTCGCCAGCCTGGCCTTGTGCGGCGTATCGTTGCCTTTGTCGTTGATATGACTGGAGTGGCGATTGGCTCAACAATTGTGATGGTGGCACTCACACTCTTCAATGTGTTGCACTCACGGCAGTGGACTGAACAGATGCAGATGCTGACGCAAATCATTCCATATGGCTTTATTGCGCTCGTGCATGCCATCCTTCCGCTGGTGGCACAGGGAAGGACGCTCGGTGGCTGGCTAACGGGTATTTCGCTGGATGATCGGCCGCGAGGGTGGTTCCACCGCGTGGTATTCTATGCGGTGCGGCTGCTCTATATTGCGGTGCTGTCGATGGTGCATCTGCCGTTTGTGTCATTAATGACACTGCTTGTCACGATCGTGCTATGGCGTCGGTATAAGCAGCTGCCCTATGTAGTGCTTGATCGGTACTGGCCAACTCGTCACACGCCAACCACTGATGACGAGTAATCTATACCACCTCACACTTTACCTATTCTGGCAAACGATATAGACTAGAAGGAGACAGCTAGCAAAAGCAAGGAGGCGATATGCGGACGGCAATGGTGAAAAGTGTGCTCAGTGTCATGATGATAGCAGTCGGATGCCAGCTGATGGCGCCAGTACCAGCTCAGGCTGCGGAGCGGAGGACAATCTCGGTCTATGTCAGTGACGAGAATCTTCCAAAGGTGACTGACGACCATCTGAAGATGATCGATCGGCTCATTGTTCATTTTGGGCGTATTGCGGCCGATGGACACCTAACGCTTGACGCGTTGCCGCACCTTACGCAGGCGGCTACGCTGCAGCGGATTCGGGCGGTTAATCCGCGTATCTCCCTTATTCTTTCAATTGGTGGCGGCAATGATGCTGCACGGAGTGAGTTCGATGCGATGGTGCGTCAAGCCAGCACCCGGCAGGCCTTTGTGAGCTCTGTGAAGGAGACGCTGCACGCTCATCAGTTAGACGGGGTGGATATCGACTGGGAGTTTCCAAAGGGGAGCCAGCAGACTGACCTGATTGCTCTCTTACGCGAACTGCGTGCGGCAACGACCACCAGCGGACGCCAGCCGAGTATTTCGATGACGGGTGCACCAGCCAAGTGGTATGCTGAGCAAAATAAGTTTGCTGAGTACCAGCAGTACCTTGACCAGATTGCGATCATGACGTATGACATGCGGGGGTTCGGCTCATTCAAGACGCACGCTGGGCACCATGCTGGGCTCTATACTGCGCCGGATGACCCGCTCGACCAGAGTGCCAACTCGGCGGTGCAGCACTACCAAGCTCATGGTGCGCCAACAAACAAATTGATGATCGGGGCGGGGTGGTATAGCCGGCGGTTTACCTCAGTTCCTGAGGTGAATCATGGGTTGCACCAGCCTGTGGGGGATACTCAAAAGGCTGGTGAGTACCACACCACGTATGACCGGCTTGAGCGAGAGTATATTAATAAGAATGGCTACACTCGTTACTGGGACGACGCAAGCAAAGCGCCGTATCTCTATAATGCTGCGCGGCGTGAGTTTATTAGCTACGACGATGCGGAATCGATGAAGTACAAGGCAGAGTATGTCCAGCAGCACAACTTGCAAGGGATTATTGTCTGGCGCTATCTTTCTGACCCGCAGAGTAATGATGCGTTGTTGCGGCAACTCGACCACACGCTGCATGGCAGCGCTGCGCCATCGTCGACTCAGCCGCAGTCAAATCAGTCACAGAATACCACGCTGCCACCGAAGGTTATGCATGTCTCACAGGCCGAACAGCCACAACCAAGCCAGCCACCGCACGAGGGAGCATTGGCAGCTACTGGTGATAATGTGCCGCTGCTATACTACGGTGGCGCGACGTTGGTTATGTTAGGCGTGCTTGGTGCGGCAGTGTATGCTTGGCGCCGTCGGCATATAAAAAGGTATTGACAATGAATAGTTTAGGCAGTAAACTATTCATTGTATGAAGGTAAAAGCAAAGTCAGGTGCACAGCCGCAGCGCCAAGTATGTATTGAGAACATCACGAGCTACTTATTTCAGCTCAAGCAGCGCCTGGCACGCGCTCAGCGCCAGACGGATCAGCAGTTTGGTTTGGCGCCTGTTCACTGGCATGTGCTGGGCCTATTGCATAGTGGGGCAATCGAGACGATGGGTGATGTGGCCGCAAAGCTGTGCGTCTCCAAGGGTGCGGCGACGCAGATTCTTGACGTGCTGGTAGCAAAACAGCTCGTCCAGCGCACGCCAGACCAGCACGATCGACGGGTGGTGCGCCTGCAGTTGACTGCGCAAAGCCAGCAGATAACCGATCACTTCCAGCAGTATATGGCGGAGACTGTTGCCGATCTTTTTGCAGTGCTGAGCGATGCCGAGCTAGCGCAGCTCGACCAGCTTATTGATAAAGTGGTTCAGTCACAGAAGGCGGAGCGAGCATGAAGTATATCTGGCGACTACTCTGGGGCTATTGGTGGCAGTTCGGGCTACTGGTTGCCGCAACGTATGGCTCAGTGATGGCAACGCTGAGTTTGCCAGACTTTATGGCGGCGATTATTAATAATGGTATCGTTGGCACTGATATGGCCGTTATATGGCATAATGGCTGGCAGATGATTGCCGTGACGCTGGCCGGTGCGGTGGGGACGATTGTGTCGGTCTTCTTTGCGACACGGATTGCGACTGGTCTCAGTCAGCAGCTGCGCGACCAGGTGTTTGCCCGGGTGGAGGATTATGCCATGGCGGACTTTAACCGTTTTTCGACAGCGTCGCTGATTACGCGTTCGACGAATGACATCCAGCAAATCCAATCAACGGCGATTATGCTGCTGCGCATTGCTTTGATGGCACCGATTATGGCTGTGGCTGGCCTGCACAAGGCGCTGGCCAATGCACCGAGTCTGAGCTGGATTATTGCGCTGGCGGTTGCTGTGCTTTTGGTGGTCATTATTGGCTTGTTTATTGCGGCGATGCCCCGCTTTCAGCGCTTGCAGAGCGTGGTGGATAAGCTGAACTTAGTCGCCCGCGAGAACCTGACGGGTCTGCGCGTCGTGCGGGCTTTTCATACCGAGGCAGTCGAAGAAGCAAAATTTGATGCCGTCAACCACGAACTGACGAAGCTCAACCTGGTAGTCAATCGCCTGATGATGGTGATGGAGCCAGTAATGATGTTAATAATGAATCTTGCGAGCGTGGCGGTAGTGTGGTATGGTGCGCTGGCGATTGGTGATGGGCGCCTCGCAATTGGCAATATGATGGCCTTTTTGCAATATGCCTTGCAGGTGATTATGTCGTTCTTGATGATCTCGATGGTGTTTATTATGGCACCGCGCGCAGCCGTGTCGGTGCGGCGAGTGGCAGAAGTGCTCGATACTAAGCCATCGATTACTGACCCGGCTGATCCTCAGCCACTCATGCCGGGTGGTATGGGGCGGATTGAATTTCGTGATGTTACTTTTGCCTACCCAGGGGCAGATGAGCCGGTGCTTAGCGGCATTAGCTTTGTGGCGAAGCCTGGCCAGACGACGGCGTTTATTGGCAGCACGGGCTCAGGTAAGTCAACATTGGTCAACCTGATTCCGCGGTTTTATGATGTGTCGGCTGGGCAGATTTTGCTTGATGGGGTAGATATTCGCAAGCTCAGGCTTACAGATCTAGCTAGCCAAATTGGTTATGTGCCGCAAAAAGGTGTGCTGTTTCGGGGGAGTATTGCCAGTAATATTGCCTATGGTGCGCCCGAGGCCGATGAGGCGGCGATTGCTCATGCAGCAGAGGTGGCTCAGGCGAGCGACTTTATTGGCCAGCTCGATGATGGCATGGCGAGCGAAGTCGCGCAAGGCGGCACCAATGTCTCGGGTGGGCAGCGCCAGCGCCTAGCGATCGCTCGGGCGTTGGCCGCGCAGCCTCAGGTGTATATCTTTGATGATTCGTTCTCGGCACTTGATGCGCGGACGGATGCCGCGCTGCGCCAGCGGCTCACGCAGGAGGTGGCGGGCAAGACAGTGCTGATCGTCGCGCAGCGGATTAATACGATCGCCCAGGCGGATAATATTATTGTGCTAGATGAAGGGAAGATCGTTGGCCAGGGTCGGCACCACGAGCTCATGCAGACCTGTGCAGTATACCAAGAGATTGCTGCGTCGCAGCTCAGTGAGCGCGAGTTGGCCGCGCTCGAGCGGCCTGCTCCGTTTGGTGTCGCCGCGCAAGGAGGGGTGCGATGAGCCAGCAGTCGTCTCCAAAGTCGCGCTCATCAGGAGTGCGCCGCGGCCCAATGGGTGGGCCAGTCGCTGGTGGTGGTACGGATAGGGCTAAGGACTTTCGCTCGGCGGTGCGCACGCTGCTGCGGTATCTGCGCGCCTTTCGTTGGCAGCTGGTCTTGGTGATTGGCTTGACGATGATGAGCACGCTGTTTGCAATCATTAGCCCCAAGCTGCTCGGCAATGCGACCAACCAGATTGTCGATGACTACACGCGCCTGCGTACCTACGACGCTATCCACGAGAAGCTTCCTGCCGGCGCAGCGATCCCCGCGGGTATGACGGGTGAGCAATTTATGGCATCGCCCCAGGGTAAGCAGCTGGCGCAGGCGCTACCTGCCTCGGCTCGCGAAGCCGCCAAGACGCTCGATCTTGGTACGCGCCCCACCTTCCATTACGATGCGATCTTGCAGATTGTCCTCTGGCTCGTGGGGCTCTATGTGATTAGTGCGCTGTTTCGCTATGGGCAGGCCTGGCTTATGACCAATATTACCCAGAAGCTCACATACCAGCTGCGCCGTGATATCTCAGCGAAAATCAATCGCTTGCCGCTGCGCTACTTCGATACACAAACCCACGGCGAAGTCCTCAGCCGTATTACCAACGATGTCGATACAGTAGGCCAAACGCTTACCCAAAGCCTGTCGCAAATGATGAGTGCGGTGGTGATGCTAGTGGGAATCCTCGCGATGATGCTGTCGATTAGTTGGCTGCTCACTGTAGTGGCACTCTTAGTTCTACCGCTGTCGATGGGGTTGATTATTATGATTACCAAGCGCTCACAAATGCAGTTCATCCGCCAGCAAGATGAGCTAGGCGAGCTCAACGGCCACATTGAGGAGATGTATGCTGGCCACCAGGTGATGCGCGCTTTTCGCGGCCAGGAGCGGTCACTGAAGACGTTTCGGCAGATTAACCAGCGGCTTTTCTCGAGCGCCTGGCAGTCGCAGTTTCTCTCTGGCTTGATGTACCCAGTGATGAATGTGGTAGGGAATATTGGTTATGTTGGCGTGGCGGTGCTTGGTGGATGGCTGGCGATCGAGGGGCGGATTAAAATTGGCGATATTCAGGCTTTTATCCAGTATATGCAGCAGTTCAACCAGCCGATTACCCAGACAGCGAATATTGCCAACGTGCTGCAATCGACGGCGGCTGCGGCTGAGCGAGTCTTTGAATTTCTTAAAGAGCCAGCCGAAGCACCTGACCCGGTGCCTGCTACGACGCTGCCAGTGGTGCGCGGCGAAGTGGAGTTTCGCGATGTTGTTTTTGGCTACGACACAAAGACGCCGGTTATTAAGCACCTTTCGGCCCATATTCGCCCTGGCCAGCGGGTGGCGATTGTTGGGCCAACGGGTGCGGGCAAGACGACGCTGGTTAATCTCTTGATGCGATTTTATGATATTGATAGTGGCCAGATCCTGATCGATGGGGTGGATATTGCCCAGATGACGCGTAGCAGTGTCCGGCAGCTCTTTGGCATGGTGTTGCAAGATACGTGGCTTTTTCATGGGACGATCCGCGATAACTTGCGCTATGGCAACCCCGAGGCGAGCGAAGCTGAGCTGTTGGCGGTGGCGCGTGATGCGCATGTCGACCATTTTGTCCGGTCGCTGCCTGGTGGCTACGACATGGTGCTCGACGAGGCCGCGACTAATATGTCGCAAGGGGAGAAGCAACTGCTAACGATTGCCCGCGCTATGCTTGCCAAGACACCGATGCTCATCTTGGACGAAGCGACCAGCTCGGTCGATACCCGCACTGAGGTGCTCATCCAGCAGGCGATGGATAGGCTGATGCAGCACAAGACAAGCTTTGTTATTGCCCATCGCCTGAGCACGATTCGTGACGCCGATCTTATCCTTGTGGTAAAGGACGGCAACATCATCGAGCAAGGCACACACGACGAACTGCTCGCCCAAAGTGGTTTTTATGCGGAGCTGTACCAGAGCCAGTTTGCGGAAAAGGTGTAATATGAGATAGCTCCCCATGCTATACTCGGTAGTATGAGCATGGAACTACCCGAGCGAACGATGCAATTTATTGACTCATGGCTGACACTGCGGAGCAAGTGGCTTTCGTGGCCAGGCTTTGCGGTGGCGATTGCCGTGCAGGATGAGATTGTCTTTCATCACACATACGGTGTTGCCAATCAAGCGACTGCCACGCCCCTCACGCCAAACCATCTACTGCGCGCAGCATCACATTCCAAGATGTTTACCGCGACGGCGCTGCTCCAGCTGCAAGAACAGGGGTTACTAAGAATCGATGATAATATCACAGCATACATACCATGGCTGGCTGAGCACCCCGATGCCCGCTGGCAAACCATTACATTACGGCAACTACTGAGTCATTCAGCCGGTGTGATTCGCGATGGGGTAGCAGCGGGATTTTGGCAGGGAGAAGCAGTCTTTCCTGATTATGCTACATTCCGGCAGCAAATGATGCAGACCCATCTGGTATGCGAGCCAAATACGGAGTTTAAGTACTCGAACTTTGGGTTTGCGCTGCTTGGGCAAGTGATTGCACAGGTGAGTGGCCAATCATATGCCGAGTATGTGACGAAGCATATCATCCAGCCGCTTGGCCTGTTGCACACCATACCAGAATATTCGCCTGACGTATTGATGGCAACTGGCTATAGCCGTGTGACGCTTACCCAGCAGCGCCAGGCCTACCCGCATCTGACAACGGGAGTACTACAGCCAGTAGCTGGTTTTTGCACAACTGCCCATGATCTTGCTCGCTTTGTAGCTGCGTTGCGGGTTGGTTCGGGCAAGCTGCTGCGTGATGCAACTAAGCGCGAAATGCAGCGCCGCGCCTGGGGTTACACGAACACGCCAAGTACATCAATGGCCTATGGCCTGGGTGTGAATGTCGAGCAATGCGCTGATGGTACTGCGCTCATTGGCCACAGTGGTCGCTTTCCTGGGTTTGTTAGCCGGACGCGGCTTCGCACGCGCGACCATGTGGTTGTGTCTGTAATGGCGAATGCACGAGATGCCGCACCAGATGAGATGGCGCGCTCGATTTTGGCTATTATTGATGCGTTTGGTGATGAACAGCAGGCGAGTGCCAAGCTTCGTCGCTTTGAGGGGCGCTTTGCTAATCAGTACAATATATACCAGGTCGTCGCAACGCGCCACGGGCTGCAGCTCATCAACCCAAATACATGGCAGCCGTTTGCAGTAGCGGAATCATTAGAAGTTGTGGATGATACAACACTACGTATTGTACGCGGTAGCCATTTTAATTACTATGGCGAGGATATCACCTACGAGTTTAATGTAACAGGTGCGCCAAAGGCAATAGCGATTAGTGGCATGCGGAGTGTGGCTTCTTGCGATGGTGACGTGCCGCCGCAATTTTTTGATCATGTGTGATTGCATAGAGTACTTTAGGCAATGCACTATACGTGTATCGTGTCCGAAAATGGCGACAGATAGCACTGAAATTGATAAAGAGCGTGCTATAGGTTGATCTTACCGCAAATCGAATATATCCAGTGCGCCAAATTTCCCTGTCAGCATGGTGCGCTCGATGATGTGTGGGGCGATTGCTTTGGAGAATTTCTTGGGGCGTGTTTTGGCGGGGAGGTCGAGTATGGTATTGAGTGCATAGACAAAGAATTGATAGCGGTGTGTCCCAAAGGCGGGGTGTGGGCCACCCCAACCTGGTCTGCCCCAGGTGGTGGTGCCTTCGACGGCACCGTGAGGGAGGTAGTCGCTGCCAATTTCTGTGGTAGTAGGTGGGAGGTTCCAAACAATCCAGTGGTAGAAGCCGCCAATAAAGGGTGCGTCGGGGCTATAGCACACCACGGCGAGGCTCTGGGTGCCGTCAGGGACGTCGCTGATGGCGAGAGGTGGTCGCTGGTTGCCGCCGAAGCGCGAATAGATCTTTGGCATTTTGGCGTTGTTTTTGAAGGCGGGGCTGGTGACTTTCATGATTATAGTATACCGTATACTGGTCATGCTCGCCAGAATAATTTCGATCAAATGGCATACAAATGAGATTTGTATATGAGAAAGCGCTAATAATGAGCTAGGTCATAGCATCATAGGTAATTATTTGCTATAGTGGGCCAATAATGATCACCGACCAACTTCTCCGCACCTACCCAATTATCTCCGACCAAGTGGACGAGCGTGAGCTGCGGGTTTTGCTGCGTGAGCTCGAGCGGCTTCTGAGAGCTGGCTGCCAGGGGTCGGTTGTTGAATTTGGCTGTTATGTGGGGACGACGAGTTTGTTTATTCGGCGCTTGCTTGATGCGTATCAGCATGCGGGAGCTTTTCACGTCTATGATTCGTTTGCTGGCTTGCCAAAGAAGACGGCACAGGATGCAAGCGCAGCTGGTGAGCAGTTTGTGGTAGGGGAGCTTGCGGCAACGCGCAAGGGGTTCCTCCAGCAGTTCAAGAAAGCTGGGCTGCGCCCGCCAGTGGTGCACAAGGCGTGGTTTGCCGAGCTTACCCCGCAGGATGTGCCGGAGGACATTATGTTTGCCTTTCTCGATGGCGACTACTACCAGTCGATTATGGACTCACTCCGGCTCGTGACGCCGAAGCTGACTCCTGATGCAGTGCTGGTGGTGGATGATTATGCCAATGAGGCGCTGCCTGGTGCAGCCCGGGCGGCCGATGCGTGGCTGCAGGCGCACCCTGGATTCCGCTGCCGGGTGGAGGCGAGCTTGGCGGTTATGACTCGAGTGGTGTAGTAGTAGCCGATAGAGTGATTGGTAAGGTGCCACTGCATGCTCGTTTTGCCTTGCTCAGAAAATACCGTGGATACATTCACATTATTGGTAACGCTCGAGACAAACTAGCATACAAAAAGGCCAGAAACAGCGGTCGGTCGAAACCTTAGGCTTGTCTGGCCATGGTGATATTTTCTAGTATAAGGAATGACAGTGGGTGGTGTCAACATAGCTTGTTTGAGCCAATGTGACACCTGTTATCCATTGCACTTACCTCAGAACATGCTACAATGAAAGCATCAACTATAAGCCACACAGGGGGAAAAGGTGGACGATCCAATTCATATTACATCAGAAATTGGCCGGTTGAAGACAGTGCTCTTGCATCGGCCGGGTGAGGAGCTCGAGCATCTCACGCCAGAACATTTGCAGCGCCTATTGTTTGACGATATTCCGTATCTCAAGGTTGCGCAGCAGGAGCATGATCGCTTCGCGGAGCTGCTCCGCTCGCGTGGGGTCGAAGTGTTGTACTTAGATGAACTTGCCGCCGAGGCACTCGCTGACGAAGCGGTGCGGCGGCAATTTGTTGTTGAGATGCTGGTGGCGTCAAAGCAAGACAACCAACGCGCATCGCGGACACTGGCCGAGTATTTGCTGAGCATGGAGCCACGCCAGATGGTGCGCAAGCTGATGGCGGGGGTGCGCAAAGATGAGATTAGCCTGCCACCTGAGCAGCAGCAACTCCACACAATGGTGGCGCATGAGCAATATCCGTTTTATCTTGACCCAATGCCGAACCTCTACTTTACGCGCGACCCAGCAGCAGCGATTGGTCAAGGTTTGACGATCAACAAGATGCACTGGCCAGCTCGGCGGCGTGAATCGCTCTTTATGCGCTATATTATCGACTTCCATCCACGCTTTGCTGGCAAGAATGTACCGGTTTGGTATGATCGCAGCCAACCATTCTCGATTGAGGGCGGTGATGAGCTGGTGCTTAATAACCACACGATGGCCATCGGTATTAGTGAGCGCACCTCACCAGAGGCGATTGAGCTGATGGCGACAAAGCTCTTTGCTGAGTCGAACTTTGATACGGTAATTGCCCTTGAAATCCCCAAGAGTCACGCCTTTATGCATCTGGATACCGTCTTTACGATGATTGACCACGACAAATTTACCATCCACCCTGAGATTCGAGGCTTTGAGGGGCGGATGAATATCTTCGTCTTGCATAAGGCAGACGGGCAAGCCTACCCAACCATTACCAAAGAACATAATCTTGAGCAGGTGCTTAGCCAAGCCCTTGGCGTGCCGTCGATTACCTTGATCGAATGCGGTGGCGGTGATGATATCGCTGCAGCGCGCGAGCAGTGGAATGACGGTAGCAATACCTTGGCGATTGCTCCTGGGGTGGTGGTCACCTACGACCGCAACTACGTCACCAACCAAAAACTGCGTGAGGCAGGCGTCGAAGTGCTGGAGATTACTGGCTCGGAGCTTGGCCGGGGCCGTGGCGGGCCACGCTGCATGAGTATGCCATTAATACGAGAGGATGTGTAAATGAATCTACCAACCAATCTAAAAAACCGCTCATTCCTAGCCCTCAAGGACTTTTCGTCAGAGGAAATCCGGCAGATGCTCGACCTGGCGCACGAGCTCAAGAAGCTTAAGCGCGAGGGCGTGCCGCACCGCTTGCATGAGGGTAAGCAGGTCGCGCTCTTGTTTGAGAAGAACTCGACCCGTACACGCTGCGCCTTTACGGTGGCGGCCAATGACCTTGGCGTTGCGCCGGAGTTTCTCGGTAAGGATGACATTCAGCTCGGTAAAAAGGAGTCGGTTGAGGACACTGCGAAGGTGCTGGGCCGGATGTTTGATGGGATTGAGTTCCGCGGCTTTAAGCACTCGACGGTGGAAGACTTGGCCAAACATGCTGGCGTACCAGTGTGGAATGGCCTGACCGATCAGTTCCACCCGACGCAGATTCTGGCCGACTTCATGACGCTCGAGGAGCACGTTGGGCCGCTGGCTGGCACGAAGCTGGTCTTTGTTGGTGACGGGCGCAACAACATGGCAAATAGCTTGATGATTGGCTCGGCCAAGATGGGCGTTGACTTCCGCATCTTAGCGCCAGCTGAGCTGCACCCAAGCAGTGAGCTGGTTGATCTCGCCCGGGCAATTGCTGCCGAGACTGGTGCGCAGATTACTGTGACGGATGACCGCGCGACGGCTCTGGAGGGAGCTGATGCAATCTATACCGACGTGTGGGTATCGATGGGCGAGGAAGCACAGTTTGCTGAGCGGATTGCCTTGCTTAAGCCATACCAAGTGAATCGTGCCATGCTTGATGAGACGCACAATCCACACGTTAAGTTCTTGCACTGCTTACCGGCCTTCCACGATCTCAATACCGAGACGGGGCTGAAGATCTACCAAGACTACGGCCTCGAGAGTATGGAAGTGACGGACGAGGTGTTCCGCAGCGAGCACAGTGTGGTCTTCGACGAAGCGGAGAACCGCATGCACACGATCAAGGCAGTGATGGCACTGACGTTATAACAAGTAACTGAGGCATAGGGGGCCTCACATATGACAACACAACAAAAACAACAAGAAAGCAAGCTTGGGTGGCGATCACTCACCGGGCTTGTTATCGGCAGTATGATTGGAGCTGGTATCTTCAATCTTGTCCGTAATACCGCAGAGTCGGCTGGGCCACTGGCGACGATTATCGCGTGGCTTGTCACTGGGGTGGGGATGGTGTTCCTTGTCCTGAGTTTTCGCAACCTTGCCGAAAAGCGCCCCGACCTTGATGCCGGCATCTATAGCTATGCCGAGGCAGGGTTTGGCAAATATGTTGGGTTCAACTCGGCTTGGGGGTATTGGATCTCGGCCTGGATTGGCAACATCGCCTATGCTGTAACGGCCTTCTCGGCGCTTGGCTATTTCTTCCCGCAGCTGTTTGCTGATGGCCAAAACTGGGCTTCGGTGATTGGTATGTCGATCTTGCTCTGGGGCGTGCACTGCTTGATTCTCAGAGGTGTGCGCACGGCGAGCGTAGTGAACTTGCTCATCACGATTGCCAAGATTGTTCCGCTGATTATCTTCCTTGTGGCAATTATTGCTGCCTTCAAGCTCGATATTTTCTCGAAGGATCTCTGGGGGCTAGCTGGTAGTAATCTGAGTCTTGACGTTGTTCTGCGGCAGATCAAGGATATGATGATCGTTACCGTCTGGGTGTTCATTGGCATCGAGGGGGCGGTTGTGTTCTCGGGCCGGGCTAAGCAGCGCAGTGACGTCGTTAAGGCGACCTTCATTGGTTTTGCTGCCGTGCTTGCGCTCTATGTCTTGATGACCGTCCTGGCCTTCGGCGTGGCAACGCAGCCAGAGTTGGCTGGCCTTAAAGACCCAGCGATGGCGCTCTTGCTCGAGAAGGTGGTTGGGCCGTGGGGTGCCTGGCTGGTCAATAGTGGCTTGATCATTGCGGTGCTTGGTGGCTGGCTGGCCTGGACGATGTTTGCAGCTGAGCTGCCCTACCAAGCAGCAAAGGTTGGCACTTTTCCGACGTTTTTTGCCAAAGAGAACAAGGTTGGCGTGCCAAAGAACTCGCTGCTGGTGACCAACGCTTTGGTGCAGTTCTTTATCCTGACGATACCGCTGACGAGTGGCTCGGTGTATAACATTGGTATTGCGATTGCGACATCGGCAATTTTGGTGCCTTATGCCTTGACGGCCTTCTACCAGCTGAAGTACTCGGCTCTCGAGAAGCCAGAGACAAAGGGCCGAGCGGCCAATATCTTGATTGGTGTGATGGCCAGCGTGTATAGCGTCTGGCTGGTCTATGCCGCCGGGGTAGAGAACCTGCTGGTGACAGTGTTCTTGTATGTGCCGGGTATTGTGGTCTATGGCCTGATGCGTAAGCAGCAAGGCAAGAAGCCGTTTACAACGCTTGAGTGGCTGCTCGTCGCAGCACTACTGGTGGCGCTGGCCTATGCGCTGCTTCAGCTGCTGACTGGCGGGCTGGATAAGACACTTGGCATTACGATGCCCAAGCTGTTTAACTAATAAGTAATCATGCGGTGCGCCAAGAATAGGGCGCACCGCTTGGCAATAAGAGAAAGGAGTGTGATGTTTCGCTACGCGATTACCCGTCGGCCAAGCCGTAGCTTGATCAACGGCATTAGCCAAACACCGGAGAAGGGGAAGCCAGACTATGAGCGGGCCATGCAGCAGTACGATCAGTACGTTGCGCTGCTCCGCCAGTGTGGCCTTGAGGTGACGGTCTTGGAGCCCAATGAGGAGTATCCGGATAGCGTCTTCATTGAGGATAATGCTCTGTGTACGCCGCATGGGGTGGCAATTTTGTCGCGACCTGGGGCGGAGAGCCGGCGCGGTGAGGCGAGCTTGCCCGATTTGCGCCAGGCACTGAGCCAGCATTATGATACGATTGAGCAGGTCGAGGCACCAGGTACCGTTGACCCCGGCGATATTATGATGGTGGGTGACCACTACTACATTGGTTTGAGCCACCGCACCAACCAGGCGGCAGCCGAGCAGATCACCGCTATCCTTGAACGCTACGGCATGACGGCTGAGACGGTTGAGGTGACAGGGATTCTGCACCTCAAGGATGATGTGGTCTACTTAGATAACAACAACTTGATTGTTGCCAAGGCCTATGAGCATCACCCAGCTTTTGCACCATTTAACAAGTTGGTGGTGGATGACGATGAGTACTATGCGGTGAATAGCTTGTGGATTAATGGCACGGTGATCGTGCCGCAGGGCTTCCCCAAGATTGAGCAGCAGATCCGCGACTGTGGCTACCACGTAGAACTGATCGATACCAGTGAATTTGAAAAAATAACCGGCAGTTTGACCTGCATGTCGTTGAGGTTTTAGGATGAGTACAATTGTGATTGCATTGGGCGGTAACGCCCTCCAAAAACAAGGTGAAGCAAGTGCAGCTGCGCAGCAGCGAGTGGCGAGCGAGACGGCGACTCAGCTGGTGCCGCTGATTGCAGCTGGGCATCGGCTGGTGATCGTCCACGGCAATGGGCCACAGGTGGGGAATATTGTGCTCCACGAGGAGGCGATTAACACCCCTGAGGTGCCAACGATGCCGCTTGATACGTGCGGGGCGATGAGCCAGGGGGAGATCGGCTACTGGCTGCAGCAGGCGTTGACGAATGAGTTTGCTCGCCGCGGTATGCCAAACCACGCGGTGACGATGGTGACGCAGACGGTGGTTGATGCGGGTGACCCGGCGTTTGCGAACCCCACCAAACCAATCGGGGTCTTTTATGCCTCTGAGGCTGAGGCGCAGCAGTCGGCAGCGGGGCGCGATTTCGTCTTCAAAGAAGATGCGGGGCGAGGCTGGCGCCGCGTTGTGCCATCGCCACGGCCACAGCGCGTAGTAGAAGAAGGTGCGGTGCGTGCCTTGCTTGATGCTGGCTTGACCGTCGTGACGGCTGGCGGCGGCGGGATTCCGGTGGTTGAGAGTGAGGCGCAAGGTATGGCCGGGGTCGAGGCGGTGATCGATAAGGACTTTACCGCTGCGGTGGTGGCTGATGCGATTGATGCTGAAGCCTTGGTGATCCTCACGGCCGTCGATAACGCAATGGTCGACTATGGTACGCCGCAGGCCCGTGCGATTGGCCGGACGACCAGCCAGGAGATGCACGCCTATGCCGAGCAGGGGCAGTTTGCGTCGGGTAGTATGCTACCGAAGGTGCAGGCTGCGCTCAATTTCGTGGCAAAGCCTGGTCGGCGCGCCATCATTGCCAACCTAGAGCATGCCGCTGCCGCTGTGGCGGGCGAGCAAGGGACGATTATTGTGTCGTAGGATATTCGCAAAGAGAGAGGTAGATAGACACTGGTGCAAAGAGCGCTGGTGTCTATTTTTGATGGCATTGTTCTGTGGTGAGTGTGGTGTAACCAGTACTTTATTTTTCAAACTACTTGACATTTCAATATACCTTGTATAGCATAGTACCAGGCAATAACAATAATATAGTAAGGAGTATCGAATGAGGAGAATCGATATAATCAAGCGAGCAGGGCGGAACCTACGCCAAGCCAAGGCTCGCACAGCACTAACAGCACTGGCGATGTCAGTGGGAGCATTTACAATTGGTTTGGCGCTGATGCTGGGCAATGGCGGCCGGGCTTTCTTAACCTCGGTGATTGATAGTGCCGGTAGTGCCTCGACGGTGTATGTGACGCACGCCCGTAACGAGAAGAAGTTGCCTGAATATGGTAAAAATAAGGCGGTGAATGAGAGCGGCACCCTCGTGCTGAGCGATGATGATGTCGCCAAGCTCAGCAAGCTTGATCACGTCAAGACGGTGCGGCCGTATGCGAATGTGACCCAAGTGGTGCGCTATGTAGAGAGCCCAGCTAACCACAAGCGGTTGATTGCCTCCATTAACGTCAAAAATGAAGGCAAAACATCGAAAATTGTGGCCGGTGAGTTGACGAAGACTGATGATGGCACAGACCTCGTGCCTGGCCAAGCCATCCTTGCTAAGGAATATCTGGCCGACTTTGGCTTTGACTCGGCCCAGGATGCAGTCGGCAAGACGGTTACGCTCCATGCTCAGGGGCCGGGCGGGACGCATGATGCCCAGCTGACTATTGTGGCGGTCGAAACGGCCGGTATGGCCTCAATTGGCTACCAGCCTGGTGTGACGATTGCGACCGATGATGCACTGCTTATCAACCAAAAGACCAAAGCTCCCGGCGCAGCTAACCAGTACCCAAGCGTCGTGATACGGGCAGACAGCGATGATCATGCTGCTGCTGTGAAAGACGCAGTCGTCAAGCTCGGTGGTGGCGACTACCAAGCCCAGACCTTTAGTGAGGCCAAGGAGGGTATGCTTAGTATCATTAACGGGGCGCAGTATGGCCTACTGGCCTTTGGTGCCCTTGCCCTGCTGGCCAGTATGTTTGGGATTATTAACACCATGTACATCTCGGTGCTGGAGCGAACGCAGCAGATTGGCCTAATGAAGGCGCTGGGGATGCGCAGCCGCGATGTTGGTAAGCTCTTCCGCTACGAGGCTGCCCTGATCGGCGTCATCGGTGGTGCGATTGGTGTGGGCGGGGCCAGCCTGCTGAGCTTGCTCAACCCCTGGATCGTTGAGAAGCTCAAGTTTGAGGAGGGTATGCAGCTGCTTCTACCGGAAGCCTGGCAGATGGTTGCCCTCGTGGCACTACTGGCCATCCTCGGCATTATTGCCAGCTACTTACCAAGCCGCAAGGCAACCAAACTTGACCCAATCGAGGCATTAAGGACAGAATAGAATAAGGAGAAGGACATGATTGAACTACGGCATATTACCAAAACCTATGGCAAAAAGCACAACCAATTTAAGGCACTCAATGATATCAACCTCACCATCCCTGGAGGCGCGAGTGTAGCTATCCTCGGCAAGTCCGGCTCGGGTAAGTCCACCTTGATGCACGCGATCTCTGGCCTCGACCGGCCGCAGACAGGGCAAGTGGTGATCGGCGGGCGAGATATCCTGCAGATGAAGCCACGGCAGGTTGATGCCTTCCGGGCACGGACGATTAGCTTTATCTTCCAGAGTTTCTTTGTCGAGGGTAACGATAGCGTGGTGAGCAACGTGATGCTGCCGCTGGAGATCGCTGGTGTGCCGCGGGCGCAGCGCAGTGCTAAGGTGAACCAGGCGCTCGAGGCGGTCGGCCTGGCTAGCAAAAAGCACAATAAGGCCAAGGATCTGTCTGGTGGGCAGAAGCAGCGTCTGGCGATTGCCCGGGCAATCGTGGGCGAGCCGAAGATCCTGTTTGCTGATGAGCCAACTGGCAATCTGGATAGCGAGACGGGCGCCCAGATTGAGGAGCTGCTCTTTCGCCAGCAGCGCGAGCACGGCACAACGCTCATCATCGTAACGCACGATGCGGATCTAGCTAAGCAATGTGACTACCAAGTGGTGATCAAAGACGGGCGTGTCACACGCCATAACATCCCAGGGGGGCACTGATGAATGCAACTGACTATGCCGAGGCGCTGACAACGCAGCTGCGCAAAGGCTTCTTATCGTACTGCGTGCTGGTGGTGTGTGCCAAGGAGCCACGCTATACCAGCGAGATCATCCAGCAGCTCCGTCAGGCTGACCTGATGGTGGTGGAGGGAACGATCTACCCATTACTGAGTCGCTTGCAAAAGGACGGGCTCTTGCAACACGAATGGAAAGAAAGTGAGCAAGGGCCACCACGCAAATACTATACGGCCACACCATTTGGCGCAGAGGTAACCAAGCAGCTCAAACACAATATTGCGGCACTAAGTAGTACAATAGAGAAGTTGTAAGGAGGACATGTCATGAAGGAAATTACCAATATCCACCTTGCCAAGACACCGTTTCGTGTTGAGGTTGAGGCGAAGCACGCGCTGGGAGAGTATCTGGCGTCGATTCAGCAGCGGATGCATGCCGAGCCAGAAGCAATGCGCGAGATCGAAGCGCGGATGGTTGAGCTGCTCGCCGAGCGCGGTGTGACGCGCGATGGTGTGGTGACTACTGAGGACGTCACGGCGCTGCGCGGTCAGATGGGCGAACCTCGGGAGTTTGCCAGTGAAGCCGAGGCAGGAGATGACGATGCTGCGCTGCGAGATGCAGCTGAGGCGGCTCTCGCGGACGGGGCACCCAAGCAGCTGATGCGCGATACAGATCATGCGTTGATCGGTGGGGTGTGTGCTGGGGTAGCGGCATACTTTGGAATTAGCCCGCTGTGGATTCGTCTGCTGGCGATCGTCTCACCTTTTATGACGTTTGGGACGGCGCTGCTGATCTATATTGTGATGTGGCTTTCTATTCCACCAGCCGTCACGGCGTCGGATAAACTACGCATGGCAGGTAAGCCAGTGACGTTTGATAGCTTAAAAAAAGCCGCGGCCGAGCCTGCCGGTGGTAGCCAAGCAGCTCAGACTGTAGCGAAGGTGCTGCGCATTATGATAGGCTGTGGGGTCTTGATGATGGCGCTGGGTGCGCTCGTCGCGCTGATGGTCGGTGGCGTAATGAGCGCGACTATGGTCTCAAGCATGGGTGACTTTGCTGCGCAGAGCTGGCTGTGGCTGGCGTATGGCTGTGCGGTGCTCGGCGGCGTGGCTCTGACTGCTTTGCTCTCACTTGGTGCATGGAGTATCTTTGCCTGGCGGCTGAAGCGGCCAGTTGGTATTGCGATGCTAGCGATGCTCCTCGTTGGGGCGGTTGCTATCTCTGGCCTAGCGGTTGGTGGCATGAATGCGGGGATGAGTCTCGACCGCCAAATGCGCGACGTGCAGCGCACCAAGGTAGTTGACGTCGCCGATGCCACCACAGTGCGTGTCGATGGGACAACTCGGGCGAGCTATGGTGGCTATGCCGAGAAGCCACGCGTTGAGATAGATTACCTGCAGATGAAGGGTGTCAAAGAGCCAACAGCGACGATTACTAAGGAGGGCAGCCGGGCTATTGTGACCGTGCAGCATGATGCCTGCCGTGATCGCCATAATCTCTTCTCGACGTGTACCTACTCACCCAAGGATTATGTCAGTGTCCGCGTTTATGGGCCATCACCACAGATGATGGAGGTGGACCATCGCCCTGATGTGGTGACTGATCGGTCGTAGCTGCGGTGAGGACAGGCACTAATGACCCGCTTGGATGAGCGGGTTTTAGTGTGTTTTTGTTTTTTTGGTAGAGGGGAAGCAGAGAAGCATGCGATGGACTGCGTTTTGGTCGGTATGGCGATTTAGAGCACCTTTGCTATACTAGAGGTATGAGTCAGCCGTCGTCTTCCCAGATTTTGAGTCCATCGGCGCTTGCGATGGTAGCGCAGCACTGTAAGGTGGCGCGTGATCAGGTGCGGGTGGTGCCGATTGAGGGCGCATCGATGGGTTGTCGGCGAGCTGTTGCACTGGCTGGAGCGCAGGCGGTGTTTGTCAAGGAGGCCGATCCAGAAGCTTCGAACCACGCTGCATTAGCGGCGGCTCTGAGCAAAGATGATGCGGTGATTCGGGCGCTGCAGCAGGCCGGTTCGCCTCTGGTGACAGAGTTTGTCCAGTATGATGATGAGCGGGTGATTATGCTGAGCCAGGCGTATATTGCTAAGGATGGCTGGCAGTGGCAGCCGCCTGACGCGGCGGATAAGCTGGCTCGTCAGCGCTATATAGCGGCGGTGCTGCGGGCGATTGCCCAGCTTGAGCAGACCAAGCTGTCTGCGCCGGCAGCTGAGAGGCTTGCGCTGCATGCCACGGCGTTTGACCGAGTGGTGCAGTGTCAGGGGCTTCGGCTACTTTGCGATGATGCGACGCGGCGTGAGGAGCTTCAGCAGACGTACCGCTCCTGGGCTGAGCAAGCCAGTAAGCCAGTAATTCGCCGGCGCTACGAGCAGTTTTGCGCCGTGCTTGATAATACTAAGCGCTTGGCTGATCTTGCCATGCTGGCTCAGCAGGTGGCCGACCAGCCGTGTGATCGCTTGAGTCATGGTGATGTGCGGAGTGAGACAATTGCCTACCATACTGCTCAAGATAACGTGAAGCTAATCGATTGGCAGTGGGCAGCCTATGTGCCAAGGCGGTGGAGTGCAACCGAGTTCTTGCTCGATATGGCGCGCCGTGGCTACGATGTGCAGGCCTGGCAGGCTGAGCTGAACTGGCCGCTGCTTGCTGGCCTAGTAGGGTATTATGCTGTGTGTAGCGCTCAGCCTGCTCCTGAGGCGGCTCAGGCAGTGCGGCGGCTCCAGGCGTATATGGCGGCAACGGCGTATGATATGCTGGGCTATGAATAGCTAAGGACTATTCGTTGATGCTTTTATGGTTGCTGCAAAAAGATTACTCGTGCATATTGCGAGTGTCATTTTAGATGATAGGAGGTGAATATACCATGGTAAAGACGGCGCACAGTAGTCTTGGGATTGATCCAGCTACCAAGCAGAGAGAAGAGGGTGAGATTTCGTCTCAGAGTATGCAGCCACGGTATAACCAGGAGACTGAACGCACTATTGCTCAGGCGCGTGCTATAACGGATGGCACGCAGCCATCGCAGCAGTATACGTCTTTCGCTGCACTGGTTGCAGCGATTGATGCAGAATCGTGATGTAAGCCATCTGATATGCTATGAGAAGAAAACGATTCGAAAGAGGTGCTAGAGAGAAATAGGTCAGGCACGTAAGAGAGGCGATAACGTGTTTTGGTTATGGCAAGTAGCAGAGTGCTGGGTTATATCTTCGTTTTCTTCATCTCCTGGTGCAGTATACGGCTTGGATAAGCGAACTCAGATTATATTCAGCTCATGAAACAAAATAATTGCTTAGAGTGGTACAGGTAAGGGGAATATCTACTGGTGGTTTGGTTACTTTGCTTGCTTGTTTTATACTTGCCCTGTCATGAGAAAGAGGATAGCCATGCAAGGAAGGAGCACGCCGTATGACGTATACGAGATGGCGTGGCTGCGAGAATATGGGTTGTCTTGTTTATGTGGGGCATATGACAAACGATGAGGGATGTCGTGGTGCAAGCAATAGTCTATTTGTTGTGCAGCGCGATGAGCGTGAGTATGAGTACGCTGAGCGGTGTACGTTTTTAATTTGCTAGGCTCCTGATGATAGCTAGACAAAAGAGTTGCTCTTGTACTGAGCGGTATTTGCGTGGAAGGGTTTAATGTGCAGGAGATTGCTTAAGGCACCCGCTCGAGGTACTAGTGTCGTGGGCACGACACAAGGACCTAGCGCCATAGTTCTTCAAGTGAGTAGGAGTGTTCTGGTTCGTCAAGCGGTGTCCATAATGGTGCTCGGTTTTCTTGGGCTAGTGCTTGATGTGTGATAGCTATCTGCACGGCAGTGTCACAATCGATGCGCTGCTCTACTGCTCGAATGGCTCGCTGTAAGTGTCGTTGCTCTCGATTCGATGCCACAACGAAGAGTAGGGCAGGTAATGGCTGTCCTGTGACTGTCCAGCCGCCATGACGGAAGTAGGAGAGGTACTGGGCAATTGTTTTGGTGATTGCTGCTCGTGGCGTATTCGCCGCAAAGATATCGAGAAAGAAGCGACGCGTCTCTGAGGCTGTTTTGAGTGATCCAAAGGCATCGGGTAGCTTTTGAGGAAAGTAGTGGTAGTGCACCATCTCCCGCGGCAAAAACACCCGCAGTGCTGGATGGCATTGCTGCAGTTGATAAGTCCACTGGTATACGGCAAGTACGTGGTCCACAAACGATTGGCTGACCTGGGCATCTCGATAGCTTGCTTTGATGAGCTGCGCTGTCACTCGAGGTCCGTTATCGATCTGCTGCAGCACCCGCAACCCTCGTGCTGTCAAATAGTAGGCTGCTGGTTTGCCTTGGAGCTTCATGCGGCTAGTATAGCGGCGTGCTACAAGACCATGGTTGCATAGAGTAGTAAGACGGGTATGTAAACTTGATCCGGCAGCAACTCCGAGACTCTTGGCAAGTAACTGCCGCGTTCCAAAACGGTATCGGTACAGTGCAATAAGAATAGAATGCTGTCGTTCTCCTAACACTGAGCGCTTATCTGCACCAAGTTGAACACGATTCCATTCATTCTCTTTCTTACTCATATACACTCATTTCTCCTTGCCTCCTCATAATCTTTCTATCTCTCTAACTACCTTTATATATTCATCTCTCTTGATCTATATTTATCTCTATTTCTATCTATCTATTTCTCTATCTTTATATCTATATATCTCTTTCTCTATATTTCTATCTATTTCTATCTATTTCTCTACTTATCTCTATCTCTATCTCTATTTATTTATCTATCTTTATATTTCTTTATTTATCTATTCTTTATCTTTATCTTTCTCTATATATCTACACATTTCTCTCTATATCTCTCTCTATACATCCATACATCCATATATCCATATCGATTTCTCTCCTATTATATATAAATATATAAAAG
>CALIXX010000064.1 GCA_938046115.1 uncultured Candidatus Saccharibacteria bacterium
CGCAAAAGTGTTTGATTAGCGGTTTGGTTGGCGGTGATTTCGGATGATTCAAGTTTACGCAAAATAGTATCGTCGTCGACCTGCGCCAAACGCGCTTGAAAGCCTGCAAGAAATTCTGCCATCTCATCTGCGACAATCTTTTTGAACTCACCGTAGCGCTCTAATCCGGTGAATTCGTCAATTGTCTGCTGCAATGAGACCGCACGGCCGTTTGCCTGGCGCACAAGCGTCAAAATTTCTAACAAATTGCTGATACCAGGCTGTGCCTCTTTATCGTAATGCACCCGCCCAAGCGAATCGGTTGCTGCCGACATGATTTTTTTTACGCGCAGCATCCGGCGTATCGCTTAAGAAAATCACACCCTTGCCCGTTTCGTCTGATTTACTCATCTTTTTCGTAGGATTTTGCAAGTCTTTGATGCGCAAGCCCTGGTCTTTGCCAAAAAATTGATGCTGTTTCGCGACCGGCTCCGGCACGGTAAACAATTCGCCGAACTTATGATTCATGCGCAGTGCAATATCACGGGTAATCTCCAAGTGCTGGAACTGATCCTCACCGACTGGCACCCATCGGGCGTTGTAAAGAAGGATATCAGCTGCCATCAGGACAGGGTAATTAAAGAGCCCAACGGTGACATTATTGTTGTTATCGGCTGATTTTTCTTTAAACTGCGTCATGCGGCTCATCTCGCCAAAGCCAGTAAAGCAATCCAAGATCCACGTTAGCTCACTGTGTGCTGGAATGAAGCTCTGCCGGTAGAGAAACGTATGTTCGTCGGTGGTGTCGAGCCCTGCTGCAATGAAATACTTGAGGTTGGTTAGTGTATTCTCATAGAGCGTCGTGTGATCGATCGGTGTGGTAAAGCTATGGAGGTCGGGCACAAACATATTGAGCTGGTAGTGCCCGGCGTAGTGCTGCTGCAGCTGTACCATTGGCACAAAGGCACCAAGATAATTGCCAAGCGTTGGCTCTTCATTGCTACGGATTCCGGTGAGGATAACTTCTTTGGACATATATGTAGTATAGCATTTTCGGTGGCGAGTTTGAATAAGCGGTCAGAACACGCAGTATATGAGGTACTATACGAAACGATATCATTGACATAGAGTAGCGTTTCTGGTTAGCTAGATAGTAAGGATTCGTTTCGAGCAATCGAGACGAGAGGAGTTAAGAAAGACGACGGGAGAACAACACAAACGACACTCATAATGTATTGTTTATTGATTTGCTAATGTCAAGAAAAGTCTGAGGAGTACTATGCTAAAAACCATTAAAACGAAGAAAAACAGCACTAAATATACCCTCGTTGCGCTGGTAGCGGGTTTTGCGCTGCTGAGCGTAGGGTCGAGCTATATTTATGCGCAGTCTGTCCAGAATTCAAGTAATAGTCATGTAAATAACAGCGTGTCTAACACCAATACCGATGGATTCCAGCAATCAAACCACTACAATACGCCAAAAGGCTTCATGAATGATATCCAGACAATCTTCAAAGGAACGGATGACTACTACCACCTTTACTACTTGCTCAATAAAAACTATAAGTCGAGCAATGATGGTACCGAGTGGTACCATATTCGCACCAAGGATTGGGAGCACTTTGAAGATCTTGGTGTGGCGATTCCTAAGTTTGTTAACGGCTGGTCGGCAGTTGCCTCGGGTTCGGTGTATCAGAATAGTAATGGATTTTTCCATGATTTACCCAAAACGGCAATAATTGCCTACTTTACGAGCTATACCGAGACTGGCCAACACCAATATGTCGCATATTCACTCGATGATGGTCGCACCTACCACCCGTATAATCACAGCCAGCCAGTCATGAAGGCAGAGTCCAAAGAGCAGAACTTCCGCGACCCACACGTCTGGTACAATGAATCTACCAAGAAGCTAATGATGTATCTGGCTGAGGGCGATAAGGTTGGTATCTACTCAAGTACTGACGGAAAAAAGTGGGAATACCAGGGCGCAACCATGCTCAACGGTAGCACGCTTGACGGCAAAGATCTTGGCCTTATTGAGTGCCCTAACCTCAAGAGTTTTTATGATCCACAAACAAAGACTACCAAGCACGCGCTGCTTTTTGGAGCTAATGGCTATCAATATGGTTCGACAACAGGCAGCTACTACATGATTGGCCACCTCGAAGCCAATGGTAACTTTGTCGCCGAGCAGCAACCAGAGCGGCTTGACTACGGAACGGATTATTACGGTGCTAATTACTACCAAGAAAGCCCAACACGCGTTAAGAGTATTGGCTGGATGGGCAACTGGGAGTACTCACAAGGACAGATTCTGAAGGATGACGGTCAAGAGGCGAAGCATATCGGCTCGATGAGCTCAACCCATTCCCTCTCGATGACCCAAAAGGATGGAAAGTATGTCGTGCGGTCGCGCTTGATCAATAACAATGCGCGCACCAGCGGCCTCCGCACAAAGCAATCGGCCCGAACGTCTAAAACAGCACCTGATGGCTACCACAAAGAATTACTCAAAGTTAATCGCAAAGCTTCGCAAGAGATTAGCCTTCACTTTGCAAACAATACGGCCAATACGAAGGGCCACGTTCGGGTCTTTATCAATCAAAACGACAGTCGCGTGAGTGTTGACCTTAACACCGAGACTGGCACCTACGAAGTGAAGCGTAATAGCTCGAAGATCACTGGTGAAGCGAAAAATAAGTACGAGAAGGCGTATGCAGTATATAATAATTGGCAAAATCGCCAGCGCTACTTTGTCTATCTCGTTGCCGACAAAGGGAGCCTTGAGATTGCTATGCCAGATGGGCAGATCTATTCGCTGATGAAACTATCAAGTGATCCAACCATGCAAGTTGTGGTGGAGTCAAGTACTGACAATAGCGTATCGGCGACGCTATGTGACTTCCGAAACAAAACACGGTAATATAACACAAGAAGGGCTTCTTCTCTAACAGACAATAAAGCTCTCTTGTTACAGAGAGCTTTTATTATATCGCGAGAGGCCTAGGAGTGCGCAGCACTGGCATGCCAAGCATCCAAGAATGGTTTACTGTTCGAGGTGTTTAGCAATAAGTTTGGCATAGCGTTTGCGAATCTCGTGACCGGTAATCGCCGTCTCGATCACGACATTGCGACGCCGGCGCTGGATTGCCTTAAAGTGCTTTGGTATCATCACCGCATCGAGTGTACCATACAGGATAGTCATTGGTAATGGTGGCAGGGCGCAGGCATCACCGAGCGATGTTTGGAGCAAAATGCTATTGCGTGCCGTCTTGGCGTATGGCGAAAACCCTTCGCGGCTGACATGAAAATTCTTCTGCGTCCGTTTGTATTGATTGACTGCGCCAATGAGCTTTGGTGACGCGTTGATCGCCTTAAGAAATCCTTTGCCAATTGTCTTGAGTAGTGCCTCGCGTAGCGGGCGCTTAGCAATATCGCTTGGTAGATAGATTGGTGGTGAGCACAGCACAAGCTTTTGGACGCGGCGAGGAAACAGCTTGGTGTATTCGATTGCGACTAGTGTACCAAGTGAGTGCCCACACAAGATCACCTGGCGCAGCGGCGCAGCATGGCGAATCGTTTTGCGCAGGGCACGCGCATGATCGGTCAGGGTATAATTGGGCCAGGCAGGCTTGCGCGATTGGCCAAAGCCTAGCAAATCGACTGCCAAGACTGGTTGATCGCCAAGCTGATTCAGTACGCCTTGCCAAATATTATGATTCACCCCGATACCGTGGATAAGGACAATAACTGGTCGAGACATATCGTGCCAATCGCCAAATATCTGGGTATGCAGCGGATACGCCAGGCCAAATAGTTCGTGGAGTTTGTCGTACATACTAGTGTTGTATTGTATCATTTTTGGCACGCCGGCTGCAAAAGAATGGTGACATTATGCATATAAGGGACTTGTTAACACTTCTAGTGTCTAGAAGCTACACTCTATCTCACTACCCTTAGTAATATTTTACTATAGCAAATACCCTGCCATATTGACAGGGTATTTGTGAAGCGTAGGCAAGAATGCTTAACGCTTCGAGTATTGCTCGCGTTTGCGGGCGCTGCGCAAACCGTATTTTTTGCGCTCTTTTTCGCGTGGGTCGCGGCGCAAGAATTCAGCCTTCTTGAGTGTGCCGCGCAGGTCTGGTGCACCAACGGTAATCGCTTTAGCGATTGCCATCTTGATAGCATCAACCTGACCGCTGAGGCCACCACCCTTCACTAGGACGGTAACATCAAACTCTTTTTGCTTACCAACCAAGGCCAGTGGGTCAGTCACTTCAGCTAGCAATGTCTTGTTGCCTGACAGGTAGTCAAGCGCCGACTTGCCATTGATCGTTACATTTCCCTTACCTTTGACCAGTCGAGCGCGGGCAGTAGCGCTTTTGCGCCGGCCAAGACCATAGTCGTATGTTGCTTGTGCCATTTATTGTACCTCTACTTTCTCTGGTTGCTGTGCGGTGTGGGCATGCTCTTCGCCAGCAAAGATGCGGAGACGAGCTAGGCGATCTGCTGCAAGCTTGTTCTTGGGCAACATACCCTTCACAGCAGCAGTAATAATACGCTCTGGTGCGTTTTCGCGCACTTCCTTGAGCTGAGCGTCTTTGATACCACCAGGGAAACCACTGTGATGGTAGTAGATCTTGTCCGTCTCTTTTTTACCAGTCACAACAGCCTTGGCTGCGTTGATGACGACAACGTAATCGCCCCCATCGACGTGTGGTGTGTAAGTTGGCTTGTATTTGCCCACCAAGTACTGCGCAATGGTTGTTGCTGTGCGGCCAAGTGGCGCTTGGCTCGCGTCGATCAAAATCCAGCGCCGGCTAACATCGGCTGGCTTTTGCGAAAATGTTTTGTGAGCCATAACTACTTCGCCTCCTTTGTGGTTGCCTCGGGCTTAGGCATTGGCTTGAGCTCGTCAACAAACTCAATCACTGCCATCTGCGCACCATCACCACGGCGCAGACGTGTTCGATACACACGCACGTGGCCGCTTGGCCGATGGCCGAGTTGCGGGGCAATCTGGTCAACCAGCTTGATTGCTGCAGCTTGCGTGCTGAGCCCGGCAATTACTGCGCGGCGATGAGCGAGGTCACCTTTCTTAGCTTTGGTAATGAGCTTTTCGATGTAGCGCACCAACTCTTTGGCCTTGGGTAGCGTCGTTTCGATTCGCTCCTCAACAACCAAGCTGGTTGCTAGGCCTTTGAGCAGGGCTCGACGTTGATCGCGTTCGCGGCCGAGCTTGCGCCCTTTGTATCCGTGTCGATGCATTTAGAGCTCCAATTCTGCTAGTTTATCTTTTACTTCGTCGAGGGCTTTGCTACCAAAGCCTTTGAGCTCGCGCAGGTCCTGCTCTGTCAAAGTGACGAGGTCGTGGACGGTGCGGATCTCATTGTTGATGAGCGCGTTTGCGGTGCGGGCACTAAGGCCGAGGTCTTCGATCGAGGTGTTCAGCTCGTTATCTTCCTCAGCAGTCTGAGTACCAAGTGCTGGTGCCGATACAACAGTTGTACTACCAGCAAGAGCGGTATACTGATTGACCAAAATCGCCGCAGCTTGCTCGAAGGCATCGCGTGGCGTCAAGCTACCATCAGTCTCGACGGTCATCTCAAGCCGCTCCAGATTGGTTTCTTGGCCAACACGAGTTGGGTCCACCTTAAAGCGCACTCGGGTCACGGGGCTGAACTGCGCGTCCATGGCGATCATGTCGCTGTGCAACCGGTTGGCACTCGACTCTTCAATCGGGTAGTATCCCCGACCAGCCTCGGCCACCAGATCAATAACGACATTAGCCTGTGGGTCGTCAATTGTGCAGATGATATGCTCAGGGTTGACAACCTCAACCTCAGCATTAGCTGCAATATCCCCAGCGGTTACTGCACCAGCACCTTGCTTCTCAAGGCGCAGCTCAACTGGTTCATCGCTGTGAACAACCAAGTCGACACCCTTGAGGTTGAGCATGATGTCGGTGACATCTTCCTTGACGCCAGGTACAGTGGTAAACTCATGCGTCGCACCCTGCATTCGGAAAGCCGTAAAGGCCCCACCGCGGATACTGCTCAGCAGCACCCGGCGCAAGCTGTTGCCCAGCGTATTGCCGTAGCTGGCGTGCAATGGCTCAATGACAAATGTGCTGCTGTGCGGCCCATTGTCATCGATGCGCGCCAACGCCGGATCGTGAATTAATTTAGACATGTACAAAATTCTCCTTACCCTTGTTAGCGTGAGTAGTACTCAACAATCAGTTGCTCGTTGATACCAGCCTCAGCTTCTTCGCGCTTTGGCTCGCCCGATACTTCGATCTTGAGTTTTTTGATATCGCTCTTGAGCCAACTCAGAGGTGGTTGGGAGGTGTTGCCGTAGATGTCGTCAATTGCAGTAAAGTAGCCAGACTTTGCGCTCTTTGGTCGAACGGTAATGACATCCCCTGCCTTGAGGCGGATTGATGGAATATCGACGCGGCGACCATTAAGCTCAAAGTGACCGTGACTCACCAGCTGGCGGGCCTGGCGACGGCTCGTTGCAAAGCCAGCACGGTACACAGCGTTGTCGAGCCGGAGCTCGAGGAAGCGGAGCAGGTTTTCACCGCTTAGGCCTGGTTTGCGAGTTGCTTCGTTCATAAGCTTAGCAAACTGCTTCTCTAGTAGGCCATACATGCGGCGCACCTTCTGCTTTTCACGTAGCTGGGTTGCGTACATGCTTGGCTTGCTCTGACGGCCATGAGCATGCTCGCCCGGAATGCCACTCTTGCGTGCCAAAATCTTGTGTGCCTTAGGGTGAAGCGCCACGCCTTCGCGGCGGCTCTGCTTCACGATTGGGCTTCTATCTCGTGCCATTTACGCCCTCCTTGCCTTTCGTGGGCGAACGCCACCGTGTGGCACACCCGTTACATCTTTGATGCTATTGACGGCAATGTCGAAGCCGGCCATTGCGCGGATTGCCGCATCACGGCCGAGCCCAACACCCTTGACAAATACGTCAACAGTGCGGATGCCGTAGCTACTCTTGGCAGCTTCTGCGGCTTTTTCTGCAGCAATCTGTGCTGCATAGGCTGTACCTTTCTTACTTCCACGAAAACCACATGCACCAGCGCTGGCAGCGGTCAAGACGTTACCTTTGCTATCTGCAAATGTGACAATAGTGTTGTTAAAGGTTGCCTGTACATGCAGCTGACCAGATGGGACTGATCGGCGCTGCTTTTTCTTGGTGGATTTTGCTTGTGCCATATCTCGTCCTTTCTCCTACGTCTTACTTGCTGCCTTTGGCTGTGCTCCGCCGACGGCGATCGCCTTACCCTTGCGAGTTCGTGCGTTCGTTCGAGTGCGCTGACCGCGTGTTGGCAAGCCATTTTTGTGCCTGAGACCGCGGTATGCACCAATGTCTTTGAGGCGTTTGATATTGTTGGTCACCAGGCGTTGCAGATCGCCTTCAGTGACATAATCTTTGTCGATAATGTCGCGAAGTTTCTGCTCCTCAGCCTCGGTGAGATCTTTCACCCGAGTGGTCGGCTCAATTTTTGCCGCCGCAAGGATGTCTCGTGCATACTTCGGACCAATACCATAAATAT
>CALIXX010000065.1 GCA_938046115.1 uncultured Candidatus Saccharibacteria bacterium
CGCCCAGCGGGCCGTAATCCCACGTGCCACTCAGACCACCATACACATCCGACCCCTGATAAATAAAGCCGCGGCGCTTGCACAGGCTAATAATTGCTTCCATTGTTACGTTGCTCGTTGTGCTACTCACACGCGTCCTTTCTCCGCGTTGGCAACGCGGCAGCTTCATGATTGGTTCTTTGGTATTATTATAGCATTTCTTAAGTAGAGTATGTCTTATGGCTATACGCGGCATTGATACCTCCATCTCAATAATCTCACGCTCTACCCCCCAAGCAACTTACCGAACAAGAAAATATATGGAGGCCAGCGATCAAACAGACGGAAGAGTGCTGTGCATAATCTGGCCGGAACATTTTCGGTGCGGTGAGTTGTTGGGGGATGACAGAGGATCTTGCAATTCAAGCTCTAGCATTACACCCCAGCATGCTGCCGCGCCACCAGCCAGCACTCGGGCAGGATGGCTAGCACACCACCAACCTGTGCTACCACTGTGGGTGGGCGTGTTGCCAGCAGGCGGAGCAGCTTGATGTGCGCTGCGGTAATGTCGCCTTGGTCGCTCAGGCGCAGGCCACGTTCCGACCCGTCATACATATACCGCCGCTCGGGCTGGAGGGGTTGGCCTACGACGTCGCGCAGCAGGTTAAGCTCGTAGCCCTGCAGCGCCGCATAATGGATAGCTAGCCAGGCTTGAGTAAGCATGACGGGTACGCTAGGCTGATTGAGCCCCTCATACACCAGGCGCAGCACCTCATACCACGCCGGCTCATCCAGCATGCGGCTAGCCTGCGCCACCAGCTGGATAGCGGCATAGCCAGCTTGCAGGCGGTCA
The DNA here is from genome assembly GCA_938046115.1 of uncultured Candidatus Saccharibacteria bacterium. Lineage (GTDB taxonomy): Bacteria > Patescibacteriota > Saccharimonadia > Saccharimonadales > Saccharimonadaceae > Saccharimonas. Next base: position 833 of record CALIXX010000065.1, read on the forward strand.
TAATCGGCCACGATTGTTTGATAATACTTCGTCAGGCGGGCCTGTGTTAGCACGCCCAGCTCACTGCGCCCCTGGCGGATGACGACATCGCTGATCGCAAAGAGTTCAACTGCCCCAGCCAGCCGACTCTTCTCGCGCCGGACACCCTTGGCGATCACTGCCCGCTGCCCCTCTGGTGTGAGCAATTGCAGCACGCGGTCGGCCTCGCCATAGTTGGTGCGGCGCAGGACGATCGCTGTGGTGCGTTGCATACTCATGTCGCTACCTCGCTTGGGATGTACCTGTGTAGTACGTTCGTCACGTCGCTTGGGTGCATCATTGTTTTGTCTAGCAAGGCCACCACGCCGTAGGGTGCGAGATCGGCTAGCGTCATGTCACTCGCATTATTACTACAGATGATAATGGGGATGCGCGCCGTGTCGCTATACGATTGCAGCTCGTGGAGCAGCACCAGGCCATTACCCCCAGGCATGAACATATCGAGGATAATCACTGCTGGGAGCGCCTCATCAAGCGCTGCCATGCCAGCCAGCACATCGGCCGCATAGACGGGCGTCGCACCAGCCCGCTGCACTGCCGCAAGCTGCAGCTCAGCAAACCATTGGTCATCGTCGATGACCAACACCCGTGGCGGTGGTTGCGTCATAATAGCCTCTGTTGATACACCGCCTGAAGATCGATGTAGAAGGTGGCGCCATCGCGGTGCCGTACTGCCCCAATCTGCGCCTCCATCGCGCTGGCAAATTGCCCTGCAATGTAGAGCCCCAGGCCGCTGCTGCCGGGCCGGCTGTGCAGTGGCTGCGCGCTCACGCCAAGGCGTTGCTCCAATTGCTGCCAGAGCGATGGCGGAATGGCTGGGCCGTAGTCGCGCACCGCTAGGCGGATTACTTGGCCCCCATCTCGCCGGGAGAGCCGCACCACCACGGGTGCATCGCCTTCGCCACTGTAGTGAAGTGCATTGTCGGCGAAGTTGCACAGGACGCGCCGCAGGAGGTCGCGGTTGCCAAGACCCACCACTGCCCGCCGCGGTACACGTACCGTCAGGCGACGCCCCTTGGCTGCATAGAGTGGCTGGAGCTCGGCCACGACGTCGCGCGCCACCAACGCCAAGTTGAGCGGCTCGATGCCAAATAACTCCTCGTGGAGACGGGTGGATTGCGTCAGGTCGGTGGTGAGGCGCAAGGCCCGCTCGCTGGTTAGTGCCATCCGCCGGGCTAGCTCGGCCACCTCGACGGGCGACAGCCCTCCAGCCTCCAAGCTCAGCGCCAATTGCCGTAGCAGCGCCAGTGGCGACTTGAGGTCGTGTGCCGCCGCAACAAAGAGCGACGCCTCCCCCCAGGAAGCGCCGCTCATCATAACCGCATTCCCCTCCGTGCTCATACCAGCTGCATTGTAGCACAGATCGTCGCAATGTTCTATATTTATTCGTTAAATTTAATGGTTTTTATCAAGGCTTCGTAGTCGTTATTAAATACGTCGGCATCCGTCCGCACCGTGAGCGTCCGGTCGCGCATCTTGATCACCACTGCGGTGCCGCGGATATCTTTGCTAAAGTTCCCTTCCAGACGCGTACCCGTCAGGCCTTTGTCGTTGCTCCAGGCGCTCGACTTCAGCTCACCTTTTTTGATTTGGCTGTCGTAGTCGGCCACCGCTTTGTCGTAGATCTTTTGCTCGATGCTAATCCGAATGGCAATCTTCTGCGTATCTGTTATTGGTGGCACGACGCGGGGGTTGAGGTACGCTTCGTATGTCTTACCGCCACCCTCACTCACATCAGTGGCTTGGTAAGCACTCCAGGTCTTGGGGTAGTCAAAGGTCAGGCGGCCATAGTCATCTGGCCCAACGAACTGCAGCATGGGCTGCTTTTCGCGCTCGGCAAATTTCTTCTCGTCTTCGTCTGCTTGCGTCTTCTTGGCCTCAGCTTGCGCCGCGGTAATTTTGCTATCTAAGTTGCTCTTGGCCTCGGTATAGTTGGTGTAGGCCCAGGCCGAAAACCCACCAAAGAGCACCACCAGCAGGGCCAGCCCGATAATGGCAAAGGTGCTGCCACTAAGAAAACTTCGTCGTTTGTAAGATTGCTTCGTCATACCCCTATTATACTTATGCCTGGGGTGATAGACAAGAGCGGGACGCTATTTGTGCTGTTCTGCTCGCACTTGATATAGCTTATGCGCACCCTGCTCGCGCACTGGCGTCCAGCCAGGCACGGCAAAGGCGTAGGAGATGAACCATAGATCTGTGCCCAGGTGGGTGGCTTGCTGCTGCACATGGGCAGCCATCCGAGCGATGTCGCGCGAGTCGCCAAAGGTGTAGACCACTGTGGTGCCAGCTGGAAAATTCGTGCGGTAGAGGTTACCACACACCACCATCGCTTTAGTATCACCACGCAAGCGCCAGCGCGAGAGCAAGACGAGGAGCGGGTTGAGCTCCACGCCAAAGGCTCGTGCCCCCTGTTGGCGGGCAATCTTTAAGACAACGCCATCGCCCGAGCCTATGTCCACCAAGCAATCCTCCGGTCCGAGGCTATAGAGCTGAGTCAGTGCCCGCTGCACATCTCGGCGGTGTGACGGCACATAGGGTGCCCCCGTCAGCGCTGTCACACAAAACAGTAGGATGATAACCAGGAGTGCCCACCACATCATGAGGCAGCTGTGTCCTCTATGATGATAGTGACCTTATTTTTGATCTCTCTCAAGCGCTGGTCGATCTGCTCGGCAACGCGTGCTGCCTGTTGGTAGCGCTCTACCGCCGCCTCGAGCTCAAACTCATCACTGTCAAACCACGCCAAGATCTCCTCCAGCTGCTCCATTTGCTCACGCAGCGAACGGTTATCTGCATTGCTCTGCTGGTCAGGCTGCGGCGGTGCTGATGGGCTTGCTGGTGTATTATTGGTGGGCTGGCTATAATCCGGCGTAATTCCCTCTGCTGCAAGGGCCATTGCCAGTTGATCGTCATCACTCAGCGTGGTACGCTTGGCCCGAGTGCTAGGTGTGGCGGATTTCGCCTGTTTCGTTGGTTGTTTTGCGTTCGACATGGGTTACCTCCGCTGTTATCATATCGCTATATCGCTCGATGGTGATCGTTTGGCCGACGGTGGCCTGGCCGCGCACCAGGGCATAGCCACGCGCTAGGGTTGCTGCAGGGTTATACAGCCGGAGCCGGGCCTGCAGCGCTGCGCATTGCTGCTCGAGTACCTGCTGCTGCCTGGCTAGCCTTGCCCGAGCTTCGGCCAGTTGATGCTGCACCGCTATTTGCTCATCATCTGCTGTGGCAATAATCGTTCGCTTCATTGCCTGCAACTGTTCGGCCAGCCGCGTTCGCACTGCTGTGGCATCAGGTGTGATGAGCTGAGCAGCGTTAGTTGGCGTCACAGCCCGGACGTCGGCGGCGAGATCGGCTAGTGTTTCATCGGTGTCGTGCCCCACCCCAACCACTGTTGGCACGCGGCTTGCAGCGATCGCCCGCACCAGCGCTTCGTCGTTAAAGACTTGCAAATCATCGGCGCTGCCACCACCACGCACAATCGCCAGTACCTGCGGCACGGTTGCACGGCGGTTACAGCGCTCAATGGCGCGGATGATCCGATCGGCCGCGCCAGCACCCTGGACTGGCACTGCATAGACATCGACCTGCATGCTGCCCCAGCGCTGGCCAATGATTGTCATAAAGTCGGCATAGCCTGCCGCCTGGGGGCTACTCACCACGGCAATGTGCTCAGGCCACTCGGGCACTGGCCGCTTGCGCTCTGGAGCAAAGAGTCCTTCTGCACTCAGGCGCTGGCGCAGCAGCTCGAAGTTTTTCTTAATGCTCCCCTGCCCGACCGGTCGCACCTGCTGCACGGTCAGGCTGAATTTGCCGCGTGCCGTAAGCTTCGGTACGGCTTGCACTGCTACTTGCATGCCATCTTCTAGCGCCACCCGGAGCTGCCACACCATCATAAAGCAGCTCACGCTGCCTGTCTCGTCCTTGAGGTCAAAAAAGACAAACTTCCCCTGGCGCACTGCCATACTAGCCACCTCGCCCTCGACCGTTAGTACCGGAAATGCTCCCTCCAGCACCTGGCTCGCACAGGCGAGGAAGTCGCTAACGCTCAGTGGTGGGAGGTTTGTCGCGTCCATAACGCATGATGGTTAGTTGATAAAATGCATAGCCAAACACCAGTGTAGTCAGGATGGCAATCACGCGGTAGAGCATCGTTCCAGCAATGGCTTGGCCTTGGCTTACGCCTGAAAGCGCCAAAATCCCCACCATGACCGCCTCATACGCACCAGCTCCACCGGGGGTAGCAACCACCACTGCCATGGTCGTGGCCACGCCGTAGGCGATGAGAATTGATGCAGGGTTAACCGATACCCCCAGCGATTGGAAGGTCATCCAGAAGGGCAAGATCTCCATAATCGTAAAGACAATACTCCAGACGAAGGGCTGCCACAGCAGCTTCTTGTCGCGCCGTAGCTCGAGAAAATCGGTATGGAGGTCGTCGCAGTAGCGCCGCACTGCGGCTTCATCCATCACTGGTTTTGTGCGCCGCAGGATGCGCCGCGCGAAGCCGTTGATCGTCAGCGTGATCTGATGCGCCGCCTTGTGGAGCCGCTGCTGGCTCGTCAGCAAATATACTCCTAGTAGCGTGATCATCGTCAAGCAAAACACCAGCCCTCCACTCATCAGGATGATCCAGCGGTTCACGCCGCTATCGATCGTCACTATTACCACCGCCACTGCAAGGAACAGCACCACTGCCACAAAGCCCATGACATAGCGCACCATCTGGGCCATTGTCGCACGCCCCGTCGAGACGCCGTATTTGCGTAAGCGCCAGTTAGCGTATGATATACCGCTCAGGCCACCACTGGGGAAGGCGTGGTTGACGAAGTTTAGCTCCAGCGACAAGCGCATCAGGGCAAAGGGGCTCACATCACGCACGAAGCCCTTTTGCCGCAGATATGAGAAGATCATCTCACCTGCCGCCAAGTACCCCAACGCCGCCACTGGGAAGACGGCAATCAAGACCCATATATTGACCTGCTGCAGCAAATGCCACGCCTGGAGAAGCTCGTGCCGCGACAAGAATAGAATCAAGGCGATCAGCACAAACGTCATAATACTCAGCCAGGTGCGGAAGGACAGCTGTTTCATTTTTTTGATATATTTCTGCATAGCTACGGTATATTATACCACGAGGTTAACTGCAGCTACTCGAGCATACTCGCTGGGCAGGCAATCGTCGCCTCATAGGCCGTCCACTCGTCGTACTCGGTGTCGTACAGCCAGTCTTTCGTTGCTTCATAGAACTCTCTGTCGGTACCGAACGGATCATCGACCGTTGGAACATGCTGGTATTTGGCAAGCTTTGCTTCAACAAACGCTGTTATCTCGACGAAGTCAAGCTGGGGCATGACTAGTGGTGTAACTGGGTCGCCATCAAAATACTCTGCACCAGCAGGGTCATCCAAGAATGACTGGGAACACACGGTGAGGATGTAGCGCCCTGGCTCGGTCGTGCCCACGCCAACATCCTGATTAGGGGAGATGTCCATCTTCTCACGGACTGACTTATCGCGCGGTGCGATACAGACACCAACCTCAATCGCCCATGGGCAGCGTGGGTCACCAAATGACAGATAGGGGCTCTTTGGGTTGTTGGGCTGATGAATCCATGGCCAATCAATCTCCCACCCCATACCGACAAAACGCCTGTCATCATAGGTGAGAAGGCGGGCTATTGTGTAATATGATGTCATAGGCGTATGATATGCCTCCTGGTCGCTCCTGTCAATGCTCGGCCTAGTTGCCTATTTCCTCCATTCTTACCCGTTTTTGCGCTATACTAGGCATATGTATATTGCAATTCTTGGCCGGCAGCCGGCCCTCGGCGTGGCGGAGCTGGAGTGTTTGTATGGCGCGGCGGCAGTGCGTTGGTTTGGAGCGCAGGCCGCTGTTATTACCTCTGATATATTCGATTTTGAGCGTCTGGGTGGCAGCCAAAAGGCGGGCCGGGTGGTGTTAGAGCTGCGCGGTAACTGGCTGGCGGTGAGCCGGCAAATCGTCCGCCACTATAGCGCGCAATGGCAGGGCGCGCCGCACAAGATTACGCTTGGCATCAGTGCCTATGGCTTCTCTGCCACCGCCCGTGAGGTGCAAAAGACTGGCCTTATTCTTAAGACAAAATTGCGCGCAACTGGCACGAGCTTGCGCCTCATCCCCAACGCCGCTCCGGCACTCAACACCGCCACCAGCCACCACAACAAGCTTGGTCGCTCGCCCCACCACATCGAGCTGCTGGTAGTGCGAGCCCAGGATGGGCGCGTTATTGTGGCGGAGAGTGTTGGCGCGCAAAACATCTCTGCCCTGGCCGCACGCGACCAAGCCCGCCCGCGCACTGATGCCTTCGTTGGCATGCTGCCACCCAAGCTCGCCCGCATGATGGTCAATATGGCCGGGCCATTGGTGCAGCCTTCGTCTACTACCGAGCACTCAGCGCCGCGCCCCGTGCTGCTCGACCCCTTCTGCGGCTCCGGCACCCTGGTCATAGAAGCCGCCCAGATGCTCTGCGACTGCGCCCCGGGGCTCGACCGCCACTTCGGCATCGACCAGCTGCGCATCCACGACGGTGCCCTGTTCGGCTCCCTGCACGAACAGCTGCGCAAACGCGCCCGCACCGGCATGCAACAGACCCCGCGCGGCCTGATCCGCGCCAGCGATCTCGACCCGAATGCCGTCCGCCTCACCGCCGAAAACCTGAAGACCCTCGAATTCCCCGACGGTCTGGTCCATCTCGAAACGGCCGACGCAGCAGACATCCGGCCCGATGGAGCAGCCGCCGCCCCTGCCAGCCAGCCTGACTCCCAGAGCAGCCACCCCGACTCCCAGAGCAGCCAGCCGGCCCCCCGGGGCATCATCGTCGCCAATCCGCCCTACAACGAACGGGTCAGCATCCCCATCGAACACTGGCGCGCCATCGGCGCCACCCTGCGCCACCACTTCGGTGGCTGGCACGTCTACCTGCTCACCAGCGACCGTGGCCTGCCCGGCCAGCTGGGCCTGCGCGAAAGCCGCAAGACACCACTCTTCAACGGCGCCATCGAATGCCGGCTGTTCGAATTCACCATGCGGACACGTTAACGCATGTTATGAACTCATTCACCCCAGCGCTGATCCCTCCCGCCCATAAAGCCTTCCCGGACAGGAGCCAGGCTGACGCCAGTCAGACGATGATCGCCTTCCCGTAACCTTCCAGAATGCGGCAGATCTTCGCCACCGTCTCCTTCGGGGGCGGATGCACACCCTTGAGCCGGTACTCGTCGCCACACAGCGCCCACTTGTGGGCGCCCAGCTCGTGATACGGCAGCACCTCCACCGTATCCACATTCTTCATCGGCGCGATGAAGCGCCCCAGCAGGTGGGCCGAACGCTCATCATCCGTATAGCCCGGCACCACCACATAGCGCACCCGTGTACGCTGCCCGCGCCGCGCCAGATGCTCGGCAAAGGCCAGCGTACGCGTATTGGGAATGCCCACCACCACCTTGTGGATGTCCGGATCGATCTGCTTCAGGTCCAGCATCACCAGATCGGTGTTGTCCAGCAGTGCCTGCAGCACCTCGTCGTAGTGCAGCGCATAGCCGTTGGTATCCAGACAGGTATGGATATCGTGCGCATGACACGCCATGAACCAGTCACGCACGAACTCGTACTGCAACAGCGGCTCACCGCCCGTGGCCGTCACCCCGCCTCCCGTGGCCTTCAGATAGTGCCGGTACGCCAGCACCTGCTTCATCACCTCGGGCACCGTCATGTCCTTCGCCCGGTCGCTCTTCAGATCCCAGGTGTCTCGGTTGTGACAGTACAGGCAGCGCATCAGGCAGCCCTGCAGAAACAGCACATAGCGCAGCCCCGGCCCGTCCACCGTCCCGCAGGACTCGATGGAATGCACATGCCCCACGCCCTCGTAATGGCGATGCCGGGCATGGCCTCCTCCAGCCGACGCATGCGCCGCTATCACAGCGCCAGCCGCGTCCGGTCCGGCACCGCGGCCTTCCAGCCCGCCGGCCGGCGTACCCCGTAGCACCCCGGATCCGGTTTCCCAAGGCTGCAGACGCCGGGCAGACACGCTGCCTTCGCAACCTTCGGGGGAACTGTCTGCGATCCGGTCAACCGGCACCAGTGGGATGACAGAATGGCCGCCAGCCGCATGCACACGCGACTGCCAGCCATTGGGGGCGCCCCGGGTAACCGTCACCTCACCGGCAGCCGCCGGTGAGGGTGAAACCTGCCCACCCGAAGGCGCTTCGCGGACCGTCATGACCCGGTCACATCGTCGACGTAAACGTACGGGTCACCACATCCTGCTGCTGTTCGCGGGTCAGCGAATTGAAGCGCACCGCATAACCCGACACGCGGATCGTCAGCTGCGGATATTTCTCCGGATGATCCATCGCATCCAGCAGCGTCTCGCGGTTCAGCACGTTCACGTTCAGGTGCTGGCCACCTTCCACGCCATCCTCATGGTGGAAATAGCCATCCATCATGCCGGCCAGATTGCGCTGGCGCGAGGCCTCGTCCTTGCCCAGCGCCCCCGGAACGATCGAGAACGTGTAGGAAATCCCGTCCTTCGCGCAGGAGAACGGCAGCTTGGCCACCGAGCACAGCGACGCCACGGCACCGCACACATCGCGACCATGCATCGGATTGGCACCCGGCCCGAACGGCATGCCGGCGCGACGCCCGTCCGGCGTATTGCCGGTTTTCTTGCCGTACACCACATTGGACGTGATGGTCAGCACCGACTGGGTCGGCACCGCATCGCGGTACATCCGGTGCGACGCCACCTTGCCCATGAACCGGCGCACCAGATCGCAGGCAATGTCATCCACCCGGTCATCATTGTTGCCAAACTGCGGATATTCGCCCTCGATCTCGAAATCGACAGCAATGCCCTGCTCGTTGCGCACCGGTTTGACCTTCGCATACCTGATGGCCGACAGCGAATCCGCTGCCACCGACAGCCCGGCCACGCCGCAGGCCATCGTCCGCTTCACGTCGCGGTCGTGCAGCGCCATCAGCACCGCCTCGTACGCATACTTGTCGTGCATGTAGTGGATGAGGTTGAGCGCCGTCACATACTGCGTGGCCAGCCAGTCCATGAAGCTGTCCATCCGGGCCATCACCTCGTCGTAATCAAGCACCTCGCCGGCCAGCGGCTCAGTTTTCGGGCCCACCTGCATGCCGGATTTTTCGTCCACCCCGCCATTGATCGCGTACAGCAGCGTCTTGGCCAGATTGGCCCGGGCGCCGAAGAACTGCATCTGCTTGCCCACCACCATCGGGCTCACGCAGCAGGCAATGGCGTAGTCGTCGCTGTCGAAATCCGGCCGCATCAGGTCGTCGTTCTCGTACTGGATCGACGACGTGTCGATGGAGACCTTCGCGCAGAAATGCTTGAAGGCTTCCGGCAGCTGCTCGGACCACAGCACCGTGATGTTCGGCTCCGGCGACGGCCCCATGTTGTAGAGCGTGTGCAGGAAGCGGAAGCTGTTCTTCGTCACCAGCGTGCGGCCATCCAGCCCCATCCCGCCGATCGACTCGGTGGCCCAGATCGGATCGCCCGAGAACAGCTGGTCATACTCCGGCGTGCGCAGGAAGCGCACCATCCGCAGCTTCATCACCAGATGGTCGACCAGCTCCTGCGCCTGAACCTCGGTCAGCGTCCCGTTGTGCAGGTCACGCTCGATGTAGATATCCAGGAAGGTCGCCACCCGGCCAAACGACATGGCCGCCCCGTTCTGCGACTTCACCGCCGCCAGGTAGGCAAAATATGTCCACTGCACCGCCTCGCGGGCATTGCGTGCCGGCCCGGAAATGTCGAAGCCATAGCTGGCCGCCATCTCCTTCATCTCGCCCAGCGCCTTGTGCTGCTCGTTGATTTCCTCGCGGCGGCGAATCGTCTCTTCCAGGTTCTTCCCGGCTTCCAGATCGGCCTGCAGCGAGTTGAACTGCTCCACCTTGTCGGCCATCAGCCGGTCGATGCCGTAGAGGGCCACCCGGCGATAGTCACCGATGATGCGGCCGCGCCCATAGGCATCCGGCAGCCCGGTCAGCACGCCGGACTTGCGGCAGCGGCGGATATCGGGCGTGTACACATCGAACACGCCCTGGTTGTGCGTCTTGCGGTACTTCGTGAAGGTTTCCTGTACCGTCTCGCTCAGCGGCACGCCGTAGATCTTGCAGGCATCCTGCACCATCTTGAGGCCACCGGCCGGCATGATGGACCGCTTGAGCGGCTCATCGGTCTGCAGGCCGACGATCTTTTCCAGCGCGGCGTCGATGTAGCCCGGACCATGACTGGTGATGCCCGACACCACCTGCGCGTCGATCTTGTACGGGGCATGCGTCTGGTTCTCCACCTTGATGCCCTCCATCACCTGATCCCACAGCTTCAGCGTGGCATCGGTGGCAGGTGCCAGAAAACTGCCATCGCCCGTATAGGGCGTGTAGTTGCACTGGATGAAGTCACGTACGTCGATCGTCTCTTCCCAGGGGCCGGACTTGAAACCTGCCCAGGCAGCGGGATGCTCTTGTGTGGGGGCCAGCATGGTGAACTCCTGTCTTTGCGTACGCTTCGCAGCCTCGTGAGCCCGAAGCAGCCTCGAAACACGCGAAAAAGTCCACACACATCGGCACAGGAGGAGCCTGACTGGGGCCCCTTACCGTACGGTCTGTTTCATGGACGGCCCACAAGGGGTTGGGAGGCCATCCGGACCTTTTCGTGACTTTGCCATGGCTTCAGCATAGCACTTGTGCAGGTGCACCATGCGACTGTCCATTTCGTCTGGCGGGAAACAGTAACCGTATGTTCCTGATGAATATCGAATATTACAATGTTAAATAATAATGCATTGATGAACGGACGGACCTTCTCCTCCCAACGGCTCCGGGCCGTCCGCGGGACCCCTCTTCCTGTCCCGACATTCCCCCGAACCAGCACACCGGATCCTCTCGAATCCCTGCCCGGAAAAGCCCTCGGTGAAGGCTCTTCCGGAACCGGGAGCAGGATCACTCGTCCCGCACGTCCTTCGCCACATCCGGGAAATCGCTGAACAGCCCATCCACCCCCATCTCATAGAACTGGCGGTACTCGGCCTTCGGATCTCCCCGGTAATCCGACAGCAGCCGGTACGGCTCACTGCGGAACGTGTACGGATGCACGAACAGCCCCACCGCATGCGCATCCTTCACCACCGACGTAGTCGGCAGCGCCACCCGGTCGCGGGCATCGATCTTCCCATCCCGGTTCAGGTCCACCGGCTTGCCGTCCGCCCCCAGCGTCAGCTTCGACGGCACCAGATACACCTTCCACGGCCCGATCCCGTCCGCATAGGTGCGGATCTCCTTCAGCCCCTCGGGCGTGAGCAGATCCTGATAGGTCCGCCTGTCACCCGCCTTCGTCAGATCGTAGGGCTGCCCCAGCGGCAGTGACTCGTCCACCGAGCCATCCGGGTTCTGGTCGCTGCCATCGATCAGCTGCACCAGCCGCACCTGCGTGCGCGGTCGCAGTGCCTTCAGATTTCCCACCTCGAACGACTGGATGATCACCGGTGAATCCCTGCGGGTCAGCCCGTGCCGTTCCAGCGCCTCCAGCAGTCTGTCCTCGATGGGCAGTCCCAGCGCCCGGTGGTACGTACTGTGCTTGACCTCCGGATACACCCCGATCTCGCGGCCGGTACGCTTGCTCTGCTCGTCACGCAGCGCCAGCACCTCCTCGAAGGTGGGCACCTCGAACTTCCCGTTGTACTGCGCATCACGCTCCGGCAGTGGCTGCACCGCCCGCAGGGTCTTCAGTTCGGCCAGCGTGAAATCGCTGACGAACCAGCCCTCTTCCTCCACGCCATCGACCGTGCGCTTCGTCCTGCGGCTGGCAAACTCCGGATGATCCTTCACATCGGTGGTCGCCGTGATGTTTGGCTCGTGCCGAACCACCAGCACCCCGTCCTTCGTCGACACCAGATCGGGCTCGATGAAATCCGCCCCATGGTCGATGGCCCACTGATAGCCCGCCAGCGTGTGATCCGGCCGGTGCCCGGCCGCACCGCGGTGCCCCAACACCAGCGGCTTCTCGCCCGTCAGCGTCGGATAGCGGCCCGGCACCCCCACGGCCCCCGCAGCCGAAGCCCCCGAGGCCGCAACCGCTCCAGCGTCGGCCCCGCCTCTTTTCGCCGTATCCCCGGAGGCTGCAGCACCATCGCCCCCAGAAGCAGTTCCCGCAGCTGCATCGTAACCTGCCCGCGTACCTCCGGCCGTATCGTTCGACGCCAGGGTCACCCCCAGCCCGGCCAGTGAACCAGCCGAAGCCACCAGCACGCCACGCGATCCCGCCCCCTCATTCAGGGACTGGTCGTCCATCTGATAGCCACTGCTGCTGGCGCACCCGGTCACCACCAGAGCCAGCGCAGCCACCAGAACAGCGTTTCGGTGCCGGAAGCCTCGAGAAATCATGATCCTCTCCCCCTGAAAACAGGTATCAGTCAAGACAGATCCATTCTAGCCAAAGAAGTAGCCACACTCCGGTGCCAGGCGCGTCCACCGTCGCATATTCGGCATCTGCGTCACAGCCTGCCACACTCACCCCGGCACCACGCACAACCCGTCACATGCCTGCAACCAGGCAGCACCCGACAGTCACACGCCGATATCCGGCACCTCCCTACACATGACCTCCATCCGGCCCGCGTACCGTACCGGCCACACGACTCAGCGGGTTTCCTCGATCAGGAGCCGCGCATTGAACGGCTGCACCGGCCGGTTGTTCGGGCCATCCACCATGTGCCGCAGCGTCTCGATCTGCTCGCGGCTGGCATACACCGGCTTCACGAAGACCACCCAGTTCACCCCCTCGCTGCAGGGCGGCGTGGTCAGCGAACCATTGAGGCGGTAATGCGCCAGCTGCTGCGGCAGCAGCGCCCGCACATGCAGCGCCTGGTCGATATCCATCGACTCACCGGCCTTCACACGCTTCGACAGCACCCGGTCCAGCGCCGCATTGCGCGGCCCGGGCCGGAACATCGCCGCCAGCACCACATACTGGTCATCCTGCGACTCATGGACCAGATGCACCTCCAGCGGGAAATGCCGACCCCGGAACGTATGATCGCTGGGCGAATGGAAATGGAACTGCTTCAGCACGAAGGTCCGCTCGCCGACCCGGACCGCCGGCAGATGCGGCGCGTCCTTCGGCTTCACCTGCACGGACATCCCCGAATTCTTCACCGAGAACCGTGCCGGCCGGTAATCCAGCCGCACCGTGCTGCTGCGCGTGCGTACATCGGGCTCACGCAGATCCACCGGTGACTGGTTCTTTCCCGACCCGCACACGGCATAGGATGGATCCAGCTCCCCCCATTTGTCCGGCCCGGTCCTGTCATGATGATAGGACCAGTGTTCTGGCTGATGTGTCCCAATGGACGAATGCGGCCGCCGAAGGTCGCCTTCCAGCCGCTCCGGCTTCGATGCCGCAGCCGGCTGTTTGTCACCCCCGGCAGGCGCCGAATCCACGATCGGCGCACTGGCCGACTCCACATGGGCAACCTGCCCCCCACCGGCCTGCTGCGCAAACGCAGCCGGAACAACACACAGGGCCGCCAGCGAAACCGGCAGCAGCAGACGACGAACAACCATGATGACCTCCAGAACGACGGAACCTGGTCGGTCAATTATAGCTATTTAACGTTCCTCGTCGTCTGTTTCACATCACCTGGCCAAATCGTTGCCATACAGCAGAAGGACGCTCACGAACCCGAAGCCGTCTTCGATTCGGACGTGGTTGGCATCCGGTCATGAGGAAACCTGCACTGAACCACCAGGTTTTGCTGCGCTGCAGACCTCAAACGATCCCCAGCTTGCTGGCCGTCGCCGACGCCGGATCCTCCGAACGCCGCTTGCTGTTGAGCTTGATGTTCAGCCGCAGGTCGTTCACCGAGTCCGCATTGCGCAAGGCATTTTCATAAGTGATCAGCCCGGCCTCGTACAGATCGAACAGGTGCTGGTCGAAAGTCTGCATGCCCAGCTCCCGCGATTTCTTCATGATCTCCTTGATCTCGCTGACGCTGCCCTTGAAGATCAGATCGGAGATCAGCGGCGAATTGATCATGATCTCCACCGCCGCCACCCGGCCCTTGCGTCCCTCGGCCGGCACCAGCCGCTGCGACACCACCGCCTTCAGGTTCAGCGACAGGTCCATCAGCAGCTGCTGGCGACGCTCGTCCGGGAAGAAGTTGATGATCCGGTCCAGCGCCTGGTTCGCACTGTTGGCGTGCAGCGTGCCCATGCACAGGTGGCCGGTCTCCGCAAAGGCCACCGCATGCTCCATCGTCTCGCGGTCGCGAATCTCGCCGATCATGATCACATCGGGCGCCTGGCGCAGCGTATTCTTCAGCGCCACCTCCCAGTCCAGCGTATCCACCCCCACCTCGCGGTGCGTCACGATGCAGTTCTTGTGCACATGCACGAACTCCACCGGATCCTCGATCGTGATGATGTGGCCGTGACTGTTCTCGTTGCGGTGGCCGATCATCGCCGCCAGCGTCGTCGACTTGCCCGAACCGGTCGCCCCCACCATCAGGATCAGCCCGCGCTTGGTCATCGACAGCTCGCGCATCACCGGCGGCAGATCCAGACTTTCCAGATCCGGAATCTCGCTCTTGATCACCCGCAGCACCAGCCCCGTGCGCCCCATCTGCGTGAACGCATTCACCCGGAAACGGCCGATTCCCCCTGGGCTGATCGCAAAGTTCAGCTCCTTGTTGGCCTCGAACTCCGCCGCCTGACGGTCATTCATCAGCGCCCGCGCCAGCTCGATCGTATGCTGCGTCGTCAGCGGCTTGTCCGACACCGGCACCATCTTGCCGTTGATCTTGAACGCCGGCGGAAAATCCACCGTCAGAAACAAGTCCGACCCGTCCTTGGCAATCATCAGCCGCAGCAGGTCATACAGGAAGGCCGAAGCCTGCTCCCGCTCCATCATCGCGGTTTTCTGGGGGCCGGCGGCCGGACGGGATGCCGGACTGACCGGGTGGGCGGCGGTACTCATCTTTGCACTCCTGTAGCCTGAAGGCTTCACCTCACGGCATGTCTGCCAAAGCCATCAGCTTGCAACGTTCTGAAACCCGTGGAACCCGCACAATCCTGGCAAAGCCAGGCTGTACTGTGCCGTCCGGGGAAGCTCTGCAAAAATCCTGTGATCCTGTGGCTCTTTGGCTCCCATGCCCAGGCAATCCTGAGCCCCAAGCGCTCGCAGACTCTTGCAGAGCTTCCCTGGCAGGTTCCCCGGGCACTCTGACTCTTACAGTGGGAAGTTTTCCTTCATGGCCGCGGCAGAACGCGCCTCGGCCATCGAAATCACGTTCTTGCGCACCAGATCGGTCAGACACTGGTCCAGCGTCTGCATCCCCACCGAAGCCCCGGTCTGGATGGCCGCATTCATCTGCGACACCTTCGCCTCCCGGATCAGGTTGCGAATCGCCGGCGTACCGATCATGATCTCGTGCGCCGCCACCCGGCCACTGCCATCCTTCGTCTTCAGCAGCGTCTGCGAAATCACCGCCTTCAGCGACTCCGACAGCATCGCCCGCACCATGTCCTTCTCCGCCGCCGGGAACACATCCACGATACGGTCGATCGTCTTGGCCGCCGACGACGTGTGCAGCGTCCCGAACACCAGGTGGCCCGTCTCGGCCGCCGTCAGCGCCAGCCGGATCGTTTCAAGATCCCGCAGCTCACCCACCAGAATGATGTCCGGATCCTCACGCAGCGCGCTCTTCAGTGCATTGTTGAACGACTGCGTGTGCGGCCCCACCTCACGCTGGTTGATCAGGCAGCGCTTGGACTCATGCACGAACTCGATCGGATCCTCCACCGTCAGGATGTGCCCGTACACGTTCTCGTTGATGTGGTTGATCATCGCCGCCAGCGTAGTGGACTTGCCGGAGCCCGTCGGCCCCGTCACCAGCACGATGCCCCGCGGCTGCATCGCAATATCGGTAAACGACTTCGGCGAATTCAGCTGCTCCAACGTCAGAATCTTGGACGGAATCGTCCGCATCACCGCACCTGCCCCGCGCTCCTGCACAAAGGCATTCACACGGAAACGCGCCAGCCCCGGAATCGAGAACGAAAAGTCGCACTCCAGCCGCTCTTCATATTCCTTGCGCTGCGAGTCGTTCATGATGTCGTAGATGAGGTTGTGCACCTCTTCATGATCCATCGCCGGCAGGTTGATCCGCCGAACGTCGCCATGCACCCGGATCATCGGCGGCAGCCCCGCCGACAGGTGCAGGTCCGACGCCTTGTTCTTGACCGAAAACGCCAACAGCTCTGTGATATCCATGCCGATCCCTGGCTCAGCTCGGGCAGCCACAGGCCCGCCAGCTTCCCCGCGCCCCCAATCCATGGACACAGAAAACCGCGCCAGCCTGCCCTGCCATGCCTGACAAAAAGTTCACGCAACGGATCCGGCCCAGCACCTCTGCAGGTCCGTGCAGCGAATCCATGACTCCCGGCCACACCCCGCCAGCCCCCGGCAACCGGGAGCCGGACACGGCCAGGAGCCTCATCCACTGCCCATACTAGGGGCTGATGCGGGAAAAGCCTCGCCCGGTCAGGCGAACTCGCTGCCACAGGCGATGAACGGTATGTACCTTCACCCGTTGCCGTGCCACAACACCTCCGCGACGACTCCCCCTCAATCCATTTTCACACTGTATTCAGCACGTAACAGACCCACCAAAAAACCGGTGTACGGCCCCCCTCAAATTCCCCCGCCCTTTCCCGTTTGCAGCACACCTGTGGCGCCGCAACCACAGTACAATACCCACAGGAACGGCGTACAGACGCGCCACTGCGCGGCATGCATACCCTTGATACCTTCAGCATGCGCCGATCCATCCGTCGCCGGTCACCATTCACGGCGCCAATATCCGCCATTCCGTGTCATATCCTGCCGGATCACCCCCGGTTCAGGCCTGTCCCGTATCCCATTCAGGAAAAATACGCACGGGCACAGACCATTACCATCGTGTACTTCATGCTGCTTTTCCGGATGCATTGCGCCGATACACTGGCCGCAACTCAATCAGAAGGCAAATACCGGCCTTTTTCCGGATGAATACCAGCCCGCACGAAAACCCATCGACCTTTCCCCACCCCGGACTGCTATCCGGGCTGACCCCGCCCGTCGCATCTCCCCGAGCCCCCGCGGCGCTCGATACGGCCATGATGCACTGCCAGAACCGGCTGATGGAAGCCATGAGCAGCGATCTGCCCTCCGAGTCCCACATCTTCTCCTGCCTGCAGCAGGCCGCCGAAACCCTGGGATTCCCCCATATCTCGTGCATTTACCAGGCCTCGCTGCCCGTAGGAGCACCAGAATGGTCATGGCTCAACAACTACCCGGACGCCTGGCGGCAGCACTACGCCACCGGCGGCCACGCCCTGCACGACCCCCGCCTGCTGCGCGCCCGCCAGTCATCCACCCCGTTCAGCTGGGACGAACGGTTCTTTGCCGACGCACCGGAACTGTGGAACACCCTCGACCAGCTGGGCATGGGTCACGGCTGGACCCAGTCGGTCCTCGATGAACCGGGCGGCATCAGCATGATCACCCTGTCCCGGGCCACACCGCTGTCGCAGCAGGAACTGCAGACCCATCAGCAGCACCTGCGCTGGCTCGGCCTGCTGGCCCACCAGGCCTTCTCCCGCGTCCTGCACGAACGGACACGCCAGCGGGCTCCTGCCCTCACCCAGCGGGAAACCGAAGTCCTGAAATGGACCGCCGACGGCAAATCGGCGCAGGACGTGGCCCAGATCCTGGGTCTGTCGAAAAACACCATCGACTTCCACATACGCAACGCCATCCTCAAGCTGGCAGCCCCCAACAAGACGGCCGCCGTCGTGCGCGCCATCCTGACGGGGCTGTTCCAGTGATGCAGACGCAGCAGCCCGCGAACGGACGGGCAATCGGCCGCATCCCGGTCATGACAGCGCCGGCTGTGGCAGAAATGGCTGTACCAACGCCAGCCGCGGCAATACCAGCCGTGGAAGTCCCAACCACGACATTCACCAGCCGCAGCGCCAACGAACAGCGGCCTCACCACCATGGAACCCTGGCAAACCGACCTGCTGCATCACCCCCTGGACGATGCAACCTCCCTGCCCCAGGCCTTCGCCCGCATCGAACAGGCGGCAATCGCCCTGGGCTTCGACTACGTCTCGTACTGTCATCAGGCCCCCCTGCCGGCCAGCAACCCCCGGGTCACGCTGGTCAACAACTACCCCGAAGACTGGCGTTCCCACAACGCCGACGCCGGACACTTTCTGAACGAAGCCCAGATTCGCAGCCGCATGCAGTCCAGCCTCCCCATCCTGTGGACGGACGAAGTCTTTGCCCGCAACCCGGACGTGCAGCAGAGCGCCCGGGAACACGGCATCTGTCATGGCTGGACCCAAGTATTCGGCGACAGCCCGGCCGGCACCGCCTTCCTGTCGCTGGTACGGCGCGATCCACCCCTGACTCCGCATGAACTGGAGAGCAAACGCGACCGCATGAACTGGCTGGCCCACATGGCCCACACCCTGCTGTCACGGCTGATCCTGCAGCAGCAGGTCCGGCGAGACCGCCCCCTGTCGGAACGGGAAATCGAGGTCCTGAAATGGACCGCCGACGGCAAATCGGCGCAGGACATCGCCGAAATCCTGCTGCTGTCGAAAAACACCGTGGACTTCCACATCAAGAACAGCATCCGCAAGCTGAACGTGCCAAACAAGACGGCCGCGGTGGTACGGGCGGTGTTGATGGGGATGATTCACTGAACATGCTTCTACTGGGGCATTACAAGCTCACCCAGCAAGGCACCGATTTCCTCCCAGTGATCGTTCAGGAAGAAATGTCCGCCAGAGAACCTGTGCACACGGCATCCCGCGCTCGTGTGCAATGACCAGTCCGTGACCTTCTTCCCCTGCACATGGTGATCATCCACGCCGGACAGCACGACAATCGGCACCGACAACGGTGACTCCATCACGAAGCGATAGGTGTCACATAGTTCGAAATCACGCCTCAGCGTGGGCAACATCACATTCAGCGCCTCCTCGTGCTCGAGCAGCTCCGGCGGTGTCCCCTCGAGTTCCCGCAAATACTCGACGAACTCGTCCCTGGGAAGGTTGTAGCGATGCTCCTTCTCCTCCCGGGCAAACAGGTGTGGCGCGCTCACGCCGGAAGCGACCAGCGCAACCGGCTTGAAGCGGTTGCGCCGCCGGCGCAGGGCTCGCGCCACCTCGAAAGCCAAAATGCCGCCCATGCTATGGCCGAACAGGACGAAACGCTGCGGGGCGATGCGCTCGATGGCGTCGCAGAAACCGTTGACCAGAACGGAGATGTCCGAGGTCGCGGGCTCGCCGAAGCGACGGCCGCGGCCGGGGAGTGAGGCCAGGTGCAGACTGATTTCCGGATTGACTGTCTCTTCGAGCGGGCGCAATGAGGTTGCGGAGCCGCCAGCGTAGGGGAAGCAGAATGCGTGTGCACCAGAAGAAAACACGCCGAGCTGCTTTACCGATTGAAACCAAGAAATTTTCACGCCTGCACCCCTATGGAATTCCATCCACAACTCATTTCATTAACTCCTTGAGCTTGTCTGCAACCATTTTAAGGTACGGAGGCTGCATAATCGTTTCGTGATTACCTCCAATGTTAACAACTTTGATCGCACCATGACCGACCCCTTCCCATCCACGTACATCCGCCTCATCAAATATAGCACTATTCTCATCCATGGATTTATGTTCAGCAACAAGAAGATACGAATTACCAACGAAGCCAGAGGGTCGATATACACATAATGCCAAAAACATTTTGTGCAAAACCTTAACCCAACCAATCAATTCCTCTACCGAAACCCCTAACGGGATAAATCCGAGGCGACGACACTCGCACAAAACATCTTCAATATCTTGCATATTTTTCACCATATCAAGTTCAATATCCTTCAAACCCCTATTTAATGACAAAACCAAACCCAAGGCAACAGATTTCATAGAAACATCTCTACCACCCATTCCAACGACCCCAGGAACATAAGAGTCAATCATGACCACAAAATCCACATACACTCCCGCCAAAGATAGCTGCCGAGCAATTTCATACGCAATAACCCCTCCTGTTGACCACCCAGCAAGCCTGACCACATCATTTTTGCAAAACCTCAGAATTTCCTTCATATATTTAGATGCGATATTTTCTACCGAAGACATGTCACCACCATCCGGATCAATACCTATTGCACGCAACCCATAAACTGGCGTACCTCCATCCAAAAACCCCACCAATCCTGTATACGACAAAACATCCCCACCTCCATCATGAATTAAGAACAGCGGGACCACCTCCTCATCTCCCTCTTTCATTACAACCAAACAATCCGAATCGAAAGTTCGCACCCGGTCTTTAATAATCGAATCACACATCGACGCAATTGTTGGGAATTCGAATATTTTCGAAATCGGCAAATTAAACCCCCATTTTTCCAATCTATCAAGTAACGACATCACAAGCAGGGAGTGGCCACCCAAGTCAAAGAAGTTATCATGTCTGCCTATTTTCTCTACGCCTAACAGCTCCTCCCATATACCTGACAACACCTTTTCCACCGGACCTAACGGCGCCTCGTACGCAGGCATCAACACTGCATTTTCTCCTGATTCCGGAAGAACCTTCCTATCCACCTTGCCGTTGGGCGTCAGCGGCATGGCGTCAAGCTTCACGAACGCCGACGGCACCATGTACCCCGGCAACTCCGCCTTCAGGTGTTCCCGCAGCCGTGCCACCTCCTGCTGCTGCAGGACTCCTTCATCATCCCCAGTATCTGCTGCCTCATCCGTTACCTTGGGCGCGCCCGCTGTACCTTCGTCCTGCGCCGTCCAGTACGCCACCAGCCGCTTGTCACCCGGATGATCCTCCCGAGCCACGACCACTGCTTCCCTGACACCCGGCAACTCCGCAAGCCTCGCCTCGATCTCACCCAACTCTATCCTCAGCCCCCGGATCTTGACCTGGAAGTCATTCCTGCCGAGGTACTCAATCACTCCATCGGCTCGCCACCGGCCGAGATCTCCCGTCCTGTACATCCGGGCGCCAGCCTTCTCAATGAATGGATCCACCACAAAACGCTCATCCGTCAGCTCTGGCTGATTAAGGTACCCACGGGCCACACCAGCACCAGCTATGTGAATCTCGCCAGCCACACCTATCGGTACGGGAGCTCCCTCCTGGTCAAGAATGTAGATCCGTATGTTCGAAATCGGATGCCCAATCGGCACACTCTGACCCGGCGTCACCACCCCATCCGGTGCCACGTGATACGTCGTCGCGCACACCGTCCCTTCGGTCGGACCATAGGCGTTGATGAAGTGCGTCCTGTCACGCCACTGCTGTGCCAGCTGCGGCGGGCACGCCTCTCCCGCGACAACCAATGTTTGAAGTGTCGACCACACCGCCACCTGTCTGTCACCCTGTGCAACGGCCAACTCAATACGATTACCTGTATCCTCATGCGCTACTGCGCTGCCCAGAACTGACAACGCAGTCTGCGGAAGCGTAAGATGGGTGACTCGGTAATGGTCCAACATGTTCCTGAGACTCTCTCCCGGCATCAGATCATCCCGGCTGCCTAGGTACAGAGTCGCTCCGCTGCATAGCGCAGTGAACATCTCCGAGACGCTGGCATCAAATCCAAAAGAGGCAAACTGTAGAAGCCTGCTTTCCGTCCTCAGCCCAAAATCCTCTATCTGCGTCAGCACCAGATTATCAAGACTCATATGTTCGACCATCACCCCCTTGGGCCGCCCCGTCGAACCCGAGGTGTAGATCACATACGCCAGATGCCGTGAAGTCTGCCCTGTTTCCTCGCAACCGATGTTGCCCTTCGGCT